>JAKLKA010000094.1 GCA_023150915.1 Polyangiaceae bacterium | reverse complement strand
CAACATCGTGGCCGAGCCTAGGCTCGCGGCAGTTCCCGGGTTTGCAGCGTGGGCCGCCAACCGCGGCTTGGCACTCGCTACTCGGGGTTGGCGTCTTGTCCGATGTCGGTTTCGAGCCTGCTACTCGGGCCAGAGCAACAACCAGGGCACGGTGCCCGCCCATGGCCGCTGGCTCTTGTCCTCGAGCGCGCCGGCGAACGGCAAGGGCGCGCTGTATCGTGCAGAGGTCGGGAGCTCGTCGACCTTCCCGTGGAGCAACTCGCCGGAAGATCTGTATCTCGATCCGTCGACCGGCGAGCTCTGGGGGCTGAGCGAAGCAACCGGCGCGCGGTACGTGTATTCGACCTTGGCGTCCAAGTACAAGTGACTCACTGCTTCGCTTCGAACTCGCGAAAGCGGCGCTCGAGCTCCCACTGCATCGCGGCCTTGGCGCTCGCGTTCAAGTGGGCCTGGCAGGCTGCCGGCGGCGGGTCGTCCCCAAAATAGCTGCTGGCGGTGGGCGCACAAGCGGCGACGGCCTGCAATGCATCGAGCGACGCCCACAGGCTCGCCCCCGGGAGGAACGCCTTCTCCAGGCTGGTGCGCGCCATCTTCTTCAGCGTCTTGTAGTCGAGCTTCTGGTCTTGCACGGCGCGCATGTACTCGCCGGCCATGCTGGACCGCGACACCCCCTGGTCGTCGGTGGCGAGCGCCACCGGGACGCCGCTCTTCAAGTAGCTGCCGAGCGGATGGGTCGAACCGCTCACCTCCAGGATCTGGATGTTGCTGCTCAGGCCGATCTCGACCATCACGCCGAGCTTCTTCATCTGCGCCATCAGGCCCGCGGGGTCGGTCTCGCCGAGCACGTCGACCCCGTGCCCGATGCGCTCCGCGTGAGCCACCTCTACCGCCTTGCGGATGTGGTTGATGCTCTCGATCTTGTAGCTGGGTGGCAGGTACTTGGTCGTGATCTCCCCCGCGTGCAGCGTGACATGAAGCGGGCTCTTGCCGGCGTAGGCGGTGTGCAGGTAGCCCAGCATCTCCATCTGGCGGTCGTAGGCGCCCAGGGCCGTCGACCCATCTTCGGGCCCCACCAGGTTGAGCGCCACCAGTCGGGGCTCGGTCTTGGCTGCCTCGAAAGCCGCCACCATCTGCGCGAACACCCCGGGCGCGCCGCCGCTTCGCGAGATGTACGCCATGTAGCGCGCGCCGACGCGGCACGCGCTGGATGGGCTGCCTCCGCTGCATCCGAGTTGCTGTCGCGCACCCGTCTCGGTGTTTTGAACGTCGTTCACCACGGACTGAACGGCCGCGCTCCACCCGCTATGGGCCAAGAGCGCCGTGTGGAACGCAGGGAGGTCCGCCGTGTTCAGCGTTCCGCCGGTCCACACCGCGCTCCCGACGTTGCTCGCCGTCGAATTCGAGTGGAGCATGGGCTCCACGTACAGTGCATTCTCGCTGTCGGCGCGCAGCATCACGTCGGCCAACCCTTTGGCATGGTGGCCCACGCCCGAGATCGCCCCGAACTTGCCGAAGGTCGCGAAGAAGTGGTCGTGGCCAGTCTCGGCGCCGGGTACGAAGTCTTGCATGGACCACGCGCGGACCACCTGAATGAACAACCCGTCGGAGGCCGTCGGCACCGGTGACGTCGTCGAGGTGTTGCTGCACGAGGTCGACAGAGCAAGCGAGCTCTTGTTGATGCAGTAGCCCCCCTCGGTCTTGGCCCAGCCCAGGTACGTCTCGGCGTAGACTGCGCCCGAAAGATGGTTGTGCAGATCGCCGCCCTTCGGTACGGCCGTCAGGAACTTCCGGAGCGCCACCGGATCGTTCTCGACCGCATCCATCGCGTCCGACGCGGCCTGCTCGTCGCTCAGAGCGCACTCGGTGGCCGAGCCGCAATTGGCATCGGGCGGCGGCGCATCGGCCGGCGCGTCCGCGGGTGCATCCGAGCCCGCGTCGCCGCCCGTGCCCGTGTCCGGGGCGCCGTCTTGGCCGGCATCCGGGGACCCCTGCCCGGGCGAGTCGTCGCCACTGCCACCGCAGGCTTGCGCCAGACTGAGAACGAAGAGGGCGATGCCAAGACGACCCATGCGCTGACCTCGATTGGCGAGAAGGAAGCTGCGAGCATAGCCCAGCTTGGGGCGCGCGCCGCTACTTGCAGCAAACCGTGGTCAGGTCGCCCAGCGCGGGCGTCGCCGTTTTCGGCCCAGCCGCGCTGCAACTCTGCTGAAGCGTGGCCGAGTATGTGAAATGGTTCGCGCTCGCGCCCGCGTTCTGGTTGGCGTTGCACTGGCCGTTGACCGGCCCCGTGGTGACCAGTTTGGTGCACGCGGCGTCCGAGTAGTAGCTGAGCGTCGCGCCGGTGCACTTCGAGGCGCCGTTCACGTCGCACGAGCACGCCGAGCAGCCCAGCGTGAAGCTCTTGCCGACCAAGGTGCGCTTCGTGTCGAAGCCGGCCGGACAGGTGGGCTCGTTGCCGGCCTTGATGACGCAGGCCGAGAAGCCCGCCTCGACCTCACCCTTGCACACGCTTTCTGCACAGGCCGGCGAGGCGCACGCGCGCAGCACTTGTTTGTCGACCTTGTTCGCGTCCTCGATTGCGGCGGCGGTACAGGCGCCGCCGCTCGGGCCCGGCGGGGCGCCCTTGGCGTAGGCCGAGAGGGTGATGGGAGAGATCGCGGTGCAGCCCGCACCGTTGACGGTCAGCACGACGCCCGTGTTCCCGCAGCTTGCGTCGTTCGAGATGTAGCGCTGGATGGTTCCCACGTCGCAGGCTGGGCTCTTGGTCACGCTGCACCCGCAATCGCAGGCCCCAGCCGCGGCGCTGACCTTCGCGAGCAGGTCGCTGGGCGACAGACCCGCGCTGCACGCCGTGGCCGGATCGCCCGGCACGGCGACAGGCGACCACCCGGGCGGCAGCGCCGCCGTGCAGGCGCCCGTGCTCTGGCAGGTGGGCGGCGCGTCGCTCGGCGCATCGGCGGCAGCGTCGGCGGCGGCATCGGCGGCGTCGGCAGCGGCATCGCCGGCGGCATCGGGCACGGGGGCGTCGACCCACCCGGCGTCTGGAAGGGCGTCGGCGGCTCCGCCGTCCGTGAGGGCCGCCCCGTGCTCTTCGAGCGAGCAGGCGCTCAGCAGCAGCGCAATTCCAGTCCAGCGGACCGCGACGGCCATCCCCTTCCATGTTAGCAGACACGCCGACGACCGGGGCCTCGGCTCGACTTGCCGACCCACTCTCATCAGGATGTCCCGCTTCACCGCTCGTTTGGCTCACCGGGAGCGCATGCCGCGCGCCCGCGCCGCATTGGCGCTCTTGGCTGCGGCTTTGCCGCTGGTCGGGGCGTGCCGAGCGCTGTTCGGGCGCGACACCATCGACCTCGACGGGGTCGAGGTGAAGAGCATGGGCGTCGACATCCGCAGACGGCAGAAGACGATCTGTCCGCGTCAGCGGGTGCAGATGGCGGTGTTCGCCGACATCGTGAAGGCCGCGGGCAAGCCGCCGATCCAAGTCGAGACCTGGGAAGGCAATGGTTCTCGCAACGGCAAGCTCGACTTCGCGGACTTCGCGTTCCGCAGCCCGGACGGCAGTTTCGACGGTGAAGGTTGGTTCCGTCCGCGATCGGATCTGCGCGCGACGCTCTCTCGCGAGATCGTGATCACCACCGCGTACCGACGACAGCCGACCAAGTTCACCTTCGAGACACGCTTCAAACCCGACTACGACTGCATCTCGGAGACTGGCGCCGATGGCGCGACCGGCACCTCGGGGACGGACGGCGCGCAGGGCTCCGCGGGTACGCCGGGCACGGCGGGCGTCACCACCTACGGTTCGAGCACGGGCGGGTCAGGCTCGCAGTCGCACCAGGGCCCCGGTGGGAAGGGGGGCGACGGCGGGCGCGGTCAGCCGGGTGGGCCGGGCGGGCCGGGCAGCGCGGGACCACGCATCACGATCCACCTGGCCATGGTGAAGACTCCGTTTTACGAGCGGCTGATCGCCGCGCGCATCAGCGGCGACGTGACCGACTTCCTGCTCTTCCCGCCCGAGCGCAAGCTGGCGGTGCACGCGAACGGTGGCCCCGGAGGGCGCGGGGGCAACGGTGGCGAGGGCGGGCCGGGGGGGGCGGGCGGTTCGGGCAGCCCCCCCGGAACCCAAGGCGCGAAGGGGGCGCAGGGGCAGGGCGGTGCGGGCGGGCCGGGCGGGCACGGGGGCCGGGTCGAAGTGTTCTTCGATCGGCGATTCGAGGCAGAGCTTCTGGCGGGGGTCGCCGCGCAGGCGAATGGCGGTGCGGGCGGTCCGGGGGGCAGCGGCGGCGGGGCGAGCGGTGCCCCGGGTGAGGCCGGGCAGGTCGAGCGGAAGCCCGCCGACGTTCGGGGAAGCTTCGCAGACATCTCGGGTATCACGGTGCTCGAATGACGAAGGGCGCGCGCGACCTGCTGCGGCTCGACCGACGCGAGCTGATGGCGGCGCTCGGGGTGGCGCTGTTCGCCGGCCCCGGCTGTGGTCGCCAGCCCGAGACGCCGCTACCACGGTTGAAAGGGCGTGCTTGGGTCCAAGGCGTGTACGAGCTTCACGCCCAACGCTACTTGGACGTGCAGATGGGCGCCGAGACGTCGAGCCATGGCGCTTATCGCGTGCTGGCGCAGAAGGGCGTCACGGCGCTCGACGGCCTGCAGTCTCGAGAGGTCCCGTTTCACATGCGGGTCGACGCTGCCAGCAGCAGGGTGCAGATCGAACGCACCGTACCCGAGCGCTTGACGTTCACTGCCGACATGAGCGTGGCCGACCGCGAGCGCGCTACGGAGGCGTACCACGCGGCGCGCCAGCACCTGCATACCGACTACTACGAGATCCACCGCCTGGACTGGGCCATGTCGACGCTGCTGGGTCAGTTGCTCGCCATCCACTCGGCGATGGAACAGGCCGAAATCGAGCAGTTCAAGATCGTGCGCGACCTGGCGGGGCTCCGCGGCGGGGGCGCAACGCCTTACCAACTGCCCGAGCGCGTGACCCGCGACGACTACGTCGAGGTGTTGGTCCTGCTGCTGGCACGGCTCGAGCAGGACCGCGCCCGGCTCGCCAGCATCGAGGCCTCGATTGCCACGGTCGGCCTGACTGCCCGCTCGACCGATGCCGGCAGTGGCAGCCTGACCAAGAACCTCCACAAGGTCATGCTGTCCGTGATCCACGACGCCGAGGCCACCACGCCGACACCGGCACGGTTCCCGGCGTCGACCAAGCAGGCACGGGTTGCCGCGGGGCGCGAGCTCGCGTCGCAGATCGAGGCGAGCACCGCGTACCAAGAGTGGAAGCGCGCCGAGGACGCCCGGGCTCTCGAGAGCGCCGGCATGCTGTTCGAAGCCATCGACGCGGTCACCCACCTGCCGACGTCGGCCCTGTTCCGGACGGTGATCGGCATATGGCGCGGTGAGGGCGACTACCTCACCTACCTTCAAGTCCTGGCGCGCATCGTCCCGGGGGGCGGCCGCCTCGCCGGCGTGGTCCGGACCGGCATCGACACGTCGAAGCGGGCTCGCGACGTGATCGCTCGCGCGCAAGGCGCTCGCGAGCGGCTGAAGCGTGGTGACTGGGACCGGGCGCTCGAGTCCGAGCTCGCGGGGCGTGCCAATGCCGTGCTCAACACGCGGACGGCGTTCGCTCGCAAGCGCATCGAGCGGCAAGTGACCTTCTTCTCGGAAGAGAAGGAGCTGGGCGAGGTGGCGAGCGCGGTGGCAGCCAGCCCCCTGATGACCCAGTCGATGCCGCCCGTGCCACCGCCGCCCGCTCCCCCGCGCTGACTTTCCATCGGCATTCGCCAGGGTCGCGCGTCGCGACCACCGGCGCGGGCTCGTCCACAGCCTACCGGAAGGGCTTCGCCGCGCGCTATGCTCGCGGGCGATGAGCCCTCCCGACGATCGTGCGGTCATCTTGCGGCGGCGCGCGCTGCTCGTGGGCTCCGCGCTGGCCGCGCTCTCTGGCTGCCAGAAGGTCAGCCCGCCGGCAGAGACCGCCAGCGGCCCGGTGGTGGCGGTCCCCGAGTCCGAGCCCGACGACGCGGGCGCAGCCGAGCCCGCGCTGCCCACCCGCGACGCTGGCTCGCGGCCGCGCTCGCACGGCAACATGCCCTCGCTCGAGATCCCGACCGGTATCGGTGATCGGGCGCGGAGCAACTACGAGAGCCTCGTGGCGCGGATGAAGCGGGTGCACGACGTGCTCGACGAGATTGAGCGCATCGCGCCCAAGTGCAGCATCGGCGCGTGCGAAGACCAGTGGGCCCCTGTCGCCAAGAAGCTCTTCGAGCTCGAGGACGCGTTCCATTTCTCGTACACCTGCCCAGGCTCCAGCGCCGACGCCAAGGCCTTCGAAGAGCGGCGTCGCGAGCACATGGAGTTCTACGAAGCGCGCCGCAAGGCGGTCGAGACGTGGCTCACCGGCGTGGTCGGCGACTGGGCTCGGCTTCAGGCCGAGGTCGACAAAGAGCGCCTCGCGAACCCGCGGCCGTGCCTGAGCTACGCCTGCATGGATTGGTGAGGGCGCGGGCTCGCGCGCTCTGCCCCGCCGCCAGCGTGCGGGTCACTTCAGCGCGCGAGCCAGGCCGCGTTTGAGAAACGCCGGCAGGTTCTTCTGCTTCTTGATAGCCGGGATGAAGTCGGGGTCGTCCGCCACGGTGAGCGGATCGAGCCGCAGGGCAACCAGCGGCTTCTTGGGCGCTGCTGCCAGTCGGGGACTGGGGAAGCCCGTGGAAGCGCCGTGCAGCCCCAGGCGCGGTCGAAGGTCGAAGCCGCTGTCTTCTTGCTCGTCCAGGACCAGGCGCACCTTGGGCGCCGCGCTGAGCAAGGACATGCGTGCCCCGAGGCCTTTCGCCTCGTTCGCCCGCAGCTTCGGCAGCTTGCGGAGCACCTCGGTGAGCACCGCCTTGGCTTCCGCCAAGGTATAGCGCTCCACGTCAGGGTCGCCGGCGGGGTCGTTCCAATCGGCCATTCGCGCCTTGCCACCAACCTTGAAGCGCTCGCCCCGCACCCCCAGGGTCTTCATCAGCGCGGCCGTTCCGAACCGCGGCGTGCCCCCGATGACCACCAGGGCGATGTCCGTCTCTTTTGCGGTGAAGAAATGCCCCCAGGGGTCGCCGGTCTTGCCGCTCACCACCACGAAGTCCGCCAGCTTGCCCGGCTCGAGCGAGCCCAGGTGTTCGCCCCACCCCAAGATGTCCGCTGCCGTTCGGGTTGCCATGGCCAGCACGTCTCGGTCAGCCAGACCGAGCTTCTTCTCGGCTGCCACGAGCCGCGCAACCTTCAGCTCACCGAACAGGTTCTTGCTGCCGGTTGGGGACCAGTC
The DNA here is from genome assembly GCA_023150915.1 of Polyangiaceae bacterium. Lineage (GTDB taxonomy): Bacteria > Myxococcota_A > Polyangia > Polyangiales > Polyangiaceae > JADJKB01. The sequence continues at coordinate 20,655 of JAKLKA010000094.1, read as the reverse complement.
GGAGCCAATGCCGACGCGAACGCCGCCGTCGAGCGCCGCAGCGATGTTCGCCGTGTCTCCGTACAGCAAGTAGTTGCTGAGCGGGGACCACACCATCGACGCCCCGTGCTTGCCCAGCTGAGCGAAGTCCTTGGCCGTGAGCGCCGCGCAGTGGATCCCCGCGAGGCCCTTGCCGAGCGCCCATTTCTTGCCCGACTTCAGCGCCAAGAAGTGCTTGCGCGCGGGCTCGTCCAGGCCCTCTGACAGGTGCAACAAGAGGCATGCGCCTCGCTTGCTGGCCTTGTCGAGCGCGGCCTTGAACTTCGCCCAGTCGCGCGCCGACACGTCGGCGATGCGCGAGGCTGCCGGCAAGAGCCCCGAGTCCGACTTCGACTCGACGTTCCGGACGATCCCGCGGTAGTAGCGGACGATCCTCGGCCCGCTCGCGAGGCGGATCCCTTGTGAGGTCGTCACACCCGCCACCAGGCACTTCGCTTCGACCCACCTCACCAGCGAGGGCAGGATCTGAGGGTCTTTCGAGCCGGCCAGCGCCGCCATCGGCCCCGTGACCAGCTGGTGATAGTCCTCGTGCCCTGGCCACTGGCCGCGATTTTCGAACTTCTTCGGCACCTGCCACAGCCGCAGCGCGTCGTACGACAGGTGGTTGTGGAGCTCGATCAGCCCGGGGTAGAGCGTGCCCTGGGTGTTCACCACGGCCACGCGGGCGAACCCGCTCGGGGGGGCGGCGTTGGCAGCCTGGATGGCGGCAATCTCGTCGCCGTCGATGTAGACGATGCCATCGGCAAGCACGTCGTCGTTCGCGTTCATGGTGACGACGCGACCGCGCAGTGCCTTCTTGGTCTTGGCCATGATCAGTGCTCCGGTTGGGGAAGGCGAACAGATGGGGGGATGGCGACGACCAGGGTGCGACGCTTCTCGCCTGTCGTGGCGCCAGCCCGCACCGCCCAGCCGTCTTCGCCACGCATCCACGCGGGGCAGCCCGCGGGCAGATCGAAAGCCGGGATCTCGGGAAGCTCGGCTGCGGTGAAGCTTCGCCCGTAGGGCCGGAGCCCGCGTACCGCGTCGGGGGTCTTCAGTGCCGCGCGCAGAGCCTCGAGGCCGCCGTTCCAAGCGGCGAGCATCTCGGCCGTGAGCGCGCGCTCTCTCGCATCGTCCCCACCGGATGCGCTGTCCGGGTACGTCGGGTGCGGTACGTGGATGAACGGAAGCTTCTTCGCCTTCGAGGCCTGGCCCGCGCTGCTCTTCCGGTAGAGCTTCCACGCGTGGGCTGCCAGGCCGCCGAACGCAACCACGGCTTCGATTGGGCTGACGGCGAGCAGCGCGTCGAACCACTGGTCCCGGTAGGCCGCGATCTTCGGGTCGCTCTTGTAACGCGCGCCCGCGCTGCGACCGTAGACGCTGTAGAGGAAGGTGTTGAGCAGGGTGTAGCTGCGGTCGATCCCGGCCTTGGCCAGGAACCCTTGGACGCGATGCCCTGCGGTGCCGACCAAGATGCGGCGCGCGGCCGCCTCGTGCGCCGCCGGATCTTGCCCGATCACCAGAACGCGGCTGGTCCCGTCCAGGCGGCCGCGGTGGAAGATCGGTCCCCACTCGATCCGGAAATCCTTCGGCGGGTAGACCGTCTTCCCCGGGTACTTCGCGCACAACGAAGCGAAGGGCTCGCTGCCGTATCCTGGATCGAACTCGACCTTCGCCATCTCTCCTCCCGGGCCCGACCGTGCGGCCGGGGGTGCGGCCCGCCTGCGGGCGCGCATCCTACACGCCCAGGGCCTTGGGACAAGAAGTGGAGCGCGGCCGCGCGGCCGAGGTAGCCGCCGCGCCCCGCCAGCTTCGTGGCAACGCGGTCGGCGGTCGACTGGTTCGCGATGATGCGCACCGAGACCCAACGTAACAACTGACCATGGAGCGAGGGCGTCGGGATCCGTACGGTGGCATCACGGAGGTTCGACATGGTTGCGAAGATGTATGTGTGGGGTGTGTCGGCGGTGGTGCTGGGAGCGCTGGCGGGCGTGGCGTGCTCGGGAGCGGATGGTGAGCGCGGTCCCGCAGGGGCAGCCGGTCCCACGGGGTCAGCCGGTCCCACGGGGTCAGCCGGTCCGCCGGGCGAGGCTGGCCCCCCGGGCGATGCTGGCGAACCCGGCGACCCCGGCGAAGCCGGTCCGGCGACGCCCGCGGAGCCGCCTCGGCTGCTCGATGCCAAGATCGGCGGCTGGGCCCAGGCGAACCGCGACGCCATCAACGCCATGCTCGCGAAGCACGGCATCGCGAGCGGCACCTTCGACCCCGCCAAGCGGCCGGTGGCGGTCTTCGATTGGGACAACACCGTGCTCAAGAACGATATCGGCGACGCCACCTTCGCCTGGATGGTGAAGCACGACGTGATTCTGCAGCCGCCGAACAAGGATTGGGGCCTGACCAGCCCCGAGCTCACGGCGGACGCCAAGGCAGCCTTGAAGGCGGCTTGCGATGCCGCGGCGGCAGCCGGAAGCCCCTTGCCGACCAGCACGAACGCCGGCTGCGCCGCCGAGATCATGAGCATCTACTACAACGGCAAGACGACGAGCAGCACGGATGCCTGGCCCAGCAAGGGGGTGACGACCACCACCAACTACGCCTACGGCTGGGCGTCGCAACTTCAAGCCGGCCACAGCCCGTCGGAGGTGCGAACCTGGGCGGTGGCGGCCTTCGAGGAGAACGTGGGCAACGCCGTCGGCTCGAAGCAAATCGTGGGCGGCGTGGAGATGGCGGGCTACGTGCGCGTCTACGATCAGATCCGGGATCTGGCCGAAACCCTCACCGAGAACGGCTTCGACGTGTGGATCCTGACCGCATCGCCCCAGTACGTGGTCGAGGCCATCTCCGAGGAGATCGGCGTACCGCCCCACCGGGTGGTCGGCATTCGCCCGACCCTCACGGGCGGCAAGATCACCTACGGCTTCCAGGGCTGCGGAACGCTCACTGACGGGCAGACCGCGCTCATCACCTTCTACAATGGCAAGCGCTGCTGGATCAACAAGGTCATCTTCGGCGAGCCGGCGGCTTCTCAGCTTGCGCCCAACCCCGATCCGAGCAAGCGACCGGTGTTCGTCGCGGGCGATTCGGACACCGACCTTGCGATGCTCAAGGACGCCACGGTGCTGAAGCTGGTCATCGAGCGCAACAAGATCGAAGTTTCGTGTAACGCCTACGCCAACTATCAGAACAAGTGGCTGCATCAACCGATGTTCATCGAGCCGAAGTCAGCACCCACCGCTGGGGCGTTCGACTGCCCGGCCGCCAAAGATCCAGCGGGGAACCCCATCGTGGATGAGGCCGGGCAGGCGTTCCCCAAGAAGCTGCCTTAGGTCGTCGGCTGTCGTTCGGTCCGCCGCGAAGCCGGTGCCTCCCTCTCCGGGGAAGCGCCGGCTTCGACGCGTCCGGACGCGAAACCGGCTTCGCAGGCGCGAAGTGCGAAGCGCGAACTGGTAGAGCCACTTGCCGTGGCGTCTGGCGTATCTCGCGGCTTGGATAGCCTGCTCATTGCCAATACTCCGAGCAATTGAGGGCACCGTTGTTGCAACTGGTTAATCCACTATGGACGACGAACCGGTGGTTGCGGGTGCGCGGGGGTGGGCGAGCGAGGTGGCACCCCCGGAGCTTCAGGTGCGGCGCATGGAGCTGTCGGGGGATCCGGTGCTGGTGCTGACCTTCCCGGTGCCGTCGCGGCAAGAGACCGCGCCGTTGACCGACGCGGAACGCGACGTCGTTCGGCGCGCGCTCGAGGGCGCGACGACCTCGGCCATCGCGGCGGCACGACGGACGTCGCCGCGCACGGTGGCCAACCAGCTGCAATCGATCTTTCGCAAGCTCGGCATCACTTCGCGGGTCGAGCTTGCGCGTTGCTACGCCGGCATGCCCGCTTCGAGACGGTGAAATCAAAGGAGGTGACCATGGTGGATGAAGCATCCGTAGGGGGAGCAGATGCGGACCGATCGGACGAAGTGAAGACGTGGGACGAGTTGATGAGTGGGCGCTGGCGGATCGTCGAACTGTTCGACGTGGAGGGGCGGCGCCACGTGGTGGCACAGCGGCGCAGCGGCGCCCCGCTGTCTCGGCTGGAACGCCAGGTGCTCGAGCGGCGTGCGCGGGGTGAGGCGCTGAAAGTGATCGCGATGGACCTGGGCGTCAGTGTAGCCACGACTTCGCGGCGCTTGCGCGCTGGTATGCACAAGCTGGGCCTCGGCACGCTCGCGGATCTGTCGCGCCTGATGGCGCGCTGAGCGGGGAATTCCGAGTGCCGCCGAGGCGCTTCGTCACGCCCCCAGCTCACCACACAGCGCGAGCAGCTCGGCGTTCTCGGGCACGCGGCTGAGGAAGCTCTGGCGATGCCCCGGGTCGCTGATGCGCTGGGCGCGAGCCGACAGCGACGCGACCGATTCGCGCGCGAGCTTCGGGGCCCGGGGATCTTCCGCTGCGCGCAGCGCCTCGAGGTGCGCCAAGCGTACGATGGTCTCTTGGTCGCCGCTGAGCGAACCCGACTCGACCTGGCGCATGGCCTGGGAGGTGACGTCGAGCGCGCCCGAGCGGTCGCCGCGCGCCCGCGCCACGCGCCCGAGCACTGCCAGCGCCACGGCGTGCAGGGGGGCCTTGTCGCTCAGCGACGCGAGCGCGTGTCGCGCCTCGGCCTCGGCACGCGCGAGATCGCCGCGGCGCAGCCAGAGCCCAGCCAGTGTGGTGCGTGCGCGCCCCTCGGCCCAACGCGCGCCGTGCTCGACGCACTCGCGCGCTCCGCGCTCGCAGAGCTCGAGCGCCTGGTCGAGCTGACCCTGGCGCGCCAGGGCGAGCCCCAAGAGGTCGCGCGCGTCCGAGGCGTTGTCATGAAGGCCCAGCCGCTCGGCCTCGACCAGCGCCAGGCGCACGGACGCTTCGGCCTCACGATCGAGACCGAGACCGAGAGCGGCGATGGCCACGCTCTTGCGCTGGACGCACAGGTTGCGAAGCATGCCCGCCTCTTCGAAGCTCTGGGCGGCGGCCTGGCCCAGACGCAGCGATTCGCCCAGATCGCCTTCGGTCGCAGCGCGATTGGCCCGCGCGTAGTGGGCGCGGGCCATCACCAGCGGGTCCGAGCCCGGAAGCTCGCCCATGGCCTGTTCGATCGCAGCGAACAACCGCTCGGCCAGATCGCGGCGCCCGTGTCGCAAGAGCCAGACCGTGGCGCGCGACCAGGCCACCACGCGCTGGCCCAGCGCGGGGTCGCCGCCGGTGGCGCCGAGCGCGGCCAGCTCTTCGCTGACCGCCACCAGGCGCTCGATGTTGCCTCGCAGGCTGGCAGCGATCACCACGCTGCCGGCAGCGTTCAGCCACCCCTCCTGGCCGTGCGGCAGGTTGTGCATCGCCAGCACGCCCTGCTCTTCAGCGTGCTGGTAGTCCGCCACCCAGCGGTACGCTTCGGCCTGGAGCAAGTGCAGGGCGCCCAGCTCGTCGCCCGTGGCGCCGCAACCGATGGCCAAGGCGGCGCGCTTCAGCACTGCCGGGTATTCGTTGCCCTCGAGTGCTTCTTCGGCGGCGCGGTGATACCAGACCCGCGCCCGCTCGGGGTACTTGGCGCGCTCGAAGTGCTCGGCCAGGGTGGTGGCAGGCGTATCGCCCTGTGCTTCGAGCCACTCGCCCGCCAGCCGGTGCCCGAGCACGCGGTCTTCGTCGAGCAGCAGGGCATAGCTGGCTTGCTGCACCAGGGCGTGTCGGAAGACGTACTCGCGCGCGCCGCCGAGCTCACCGGCGTCGCGATGGAACACCAGCTCGCGGTCGACCAGATCGGCCAGCCACTCGCCGACCCGGGGATCGCCCGCGCCGCCCCCGAGCAGGGCGCGCACGCCCGCCTCGCTGAACACCCGGCCGTAGATGCTGGCGCCCCGCAGCACGCGCCGCGCATCCGTCGGCAGCGCCGAGAGGCGCGCCTGGACCATCGCCAGAACCGTGTCGGGCAGACGGTCGTGCCCCTCGGCTTCGGCGCGGATCAACTCTTCGAGGAAGAACGCATTGCCCGCTGCGCGGGTCACCAGCTCTTCGGCGCGCGCTTCACTGACCGTGTCGAGCACGCTCCGAACCAGCGTGGTGGCCGCCTTCTTGGGCAGCTCGGCCAGCTGCAGGCGCGTGACCACCCGACCGCTCCAGAGCGAGGGGAACAGCTGATGCACCTCGGGCCGGGCCAGCGCCAGAACCAAGAACGGACTGTCGGCGAGATTGCGGAGCACGACGTCGATCAGCTGTACGGTCGGCAGGTCGCCCCACTGCAGGTCGTCGAGCACCAGCACCAGCGGCTGCGTGCGACACTCGGCTTCGAGCAGGTTCTCGAAGGCGCGCCGCATCTGGTCGCCCATCAGCACGCCGTCCTGGCGAGCGGCTTGCAGCTGCACGTTGCCGTCGTCGGGGAAGCTCACTCCGACCAGCTCACCGATGAACGCGGTCACTCGATCGAGCTCACGGTCCGAGAAGTGCCGCGAAAGCCGAGCGCGCAGCTTGGCACGCCGCAGCGGCGTGGGCTCGTGGTCCGCCAGGCCAAGGCCCCGGCGCACGGCCTGCGCCACGATGTGAAACGGCGCTCCCGAGCTCATCGGATCGCCGTGGCCGACCCAGATCTGCTTCGGCGCACCTCGCTGCTCGAGGCGAGCCAAGAACTCCTGGCGAAGCCGGCTCTTACCCAGGCCGGGCACCCCCTCGACCAGCACCGCTTGCGCGATCGCTTCGCCGGCGCACTCGTCGAACGCGGCGGACAGCATTCCGAGCTCGCGCGTTCGCCCGACGCACGGCGTCGGCTTGCCGAGCAGCGTACGCGCCCCGGCAGCGAAGCCCTTGACCCCACGCAGGGTGCGCGCCGAGCCGCCAGAGGCGATCTCGAAGCGGTCGTCGAGCAGCCCGGCGCTGAGTTCGTCCACGAACACGGGTCGGTCGCTGGCGTCGCTGGGCGCCGGCTCGAGCTCTGCAAGAGCCAGCAAGCCCGAGGCGCGGTCGATCACCTCGCCGACCGGCAGGCGCGACGAAGAGTCCCCGCGGCCGGTTGCGAGGGCGATGGCGGCGTCGGGGAAGAGCGCGCGCAAGCCCAAGGCGCAGCGGGCTGCCCGGGCTGCCTGATCGGTGGCCGCACCGCTGCCCTGCAGCGGCAAGACCATCGAGCCGCCGGCGATGGCCTCGGCTTCCGCCCCGAACGTCTTGGCCAGCTCGCGCAGCGCGAAGAGCCGGCCGCCGAGGTCGTCTTGAGCAACGGTCGCAGCGTCTTGCGCGACGGACTCGCGCAGGGCGCCGAAAAGCCGCGCGATCACCACCGAGTAGAGGCGCTGCTCGCCGCTGCCGAGCTGGCCCGACGCGCCGCTCCCGGGGATGCCAGTGACCCGTGGCTCGATGGACGCCACCGAGGCCTTGGAGAGCGCCGCGAGCTCGGCGGCCAGCGCGGCACCGCCCTCTGGCCGCTCGCTCGGTGCCTTGTCGAGCATGCGCGCGATCAGCCGATCGAGCGAGCGCGGCACGTCGGGCCGAACCTCGGCCAGGTTGGGCGCCTTCTCGAGCACGATCTTCAGCTGCAGGGCCACCACGTCGCGGCCGACGAACAGCGGCGCTCCGGCCAGACACTCGTAGAGCACGCAGCCCAGCGAGAAGACGTCGCTAGCCGGGCCGACCTCGGGCAGCCCCCGGGCCTGCTCGGGGGACATGTAGCCCGGCGTGCCCATCACCACGCCCGCGCGCGTCGCGCGCTCGCCGTGGATCGCGCGCACGACCCCGAAGTCGAGCACCTTGACGGCGGTGCTGTCTGCCTTGGGCAGGAAGATGTTGCTCGGCTTGATGTCGCGGTGCACCAGGCCGCGGGCGTGGGCCACGGCCAGAGCTTCGGCGACGCGCAGGCCCAGCGAGATGCTCTCGTCGACGCCGAGCGGGCCGCGATCGAGTCGATCTTGCAGGTCCTCGCCGTCGAGCCACTCCATCGCCAGATAGAGCTCGCCAGTTGGCATGCTGCCGTGGGCAACGTAGCGAACGATGGCCGGGTGCCGCAGCGCACAGAGTGCGACCGCCTCGCGCGCGAAGCGATCGCCATGCTCGACCTTGAGCGCCGTCTTGATGGCGACCTGCTGGCCACTCAGCTTGTCGCGTGCGCGATAGACCGAGCCCATCCCGCCCGAGCGAGCGAGGGCTTCAATCTCGAACCGGTCGGCGATGAGCATCCCGGGCCGCATCGCCCCGGAGTGTAGGCCAGTCGCGGGCCGGACGGCGACGGGTCTGATTTGGCGCTTTGCCGGCGAACGCTTTAGGATGCCGCCGCGGAGGAGGAGCCATGCCAGGCGACGAGGTCCCAAAGCCGTACGTGCTCAGCAAAAACGCGCCGATTGCGAAGAAGTGGGAGAGCCCGCTCCGCGAAGTGGCGACGGTTCCGCCCCTGGAGGCCACGGCGCAAGAGAAAGAGCGCCACCGGATCTATTCGCTGCTCCTTCTGTCGCTCATGCGACGTTACTTCAACGGCAACCGCAACGGTCCGCGCGGCGTGTATCCCTGGCGCACGGGGCAACGCGAGGACGACGGTCGCTACGCCGGTGGCGACTACTTGGGCCACAACATCGGTGCGCTGGCGGTCGATGGCTCGGGGGACGTCATCGACTTCGATTTCAACCACAACCAGATCTTCAACAGTTCGGCCGAGCACGCCGAGGCACGGCTGATCCGCCGCGTCTTCAGCCTGACCCAGATCTACGACGACTGGCAGACACGCAAGCCAACCGACCCGCCGCGCAGCAAGGGGTACTCGACCATCCTGAGCGACGTCACGGTCTACACTTCGCTCGAGTCGTGCGCGCAGTGCTCGGGCGTCATGGCGCTGGGCCAGGTCGGGCAGGTCGTCTACCTGCAGCGCGACCCGGGCACCTACCACATCGGCAACATCATGTGGAACCTCACCGCGCGCGAGGCCGGGGGCGGGGAGAAGGCGCAGATCAAGGCCACCGCCCCCAGGCCCATCCCGGGCAGTGAGATCGACCTCCCCTATTTCGACGAGCTGAACGAGCTCTACCGGGCGTACTACCAGGCGGTTCGGACCAAGCCCTTCCACGAATGGAAGGGGAAGAAAGACAAGACCGGCGCGCTCACCGCGTTCCTCTGTACAGACGACGCTCTGGGCGTCTTCGAGCGAGCCCGCAAAGAGTTCGCCGGGTTGACCAAGGCGAAGCTCACCTATCCGAAGTACAGGCCCAAGAAGCCGGGGGCAAAGACCAACCAAGAAGTACTGGCAGTCGCCGAGCGCTTCCTTCAGTACGCCGCAGAAGTCGGCCGCCGCGGCACGCCGCACAACCTCTGAGGCGCATGCCCAAGCAGCGTTTCGTCCCGCCGAATGCCCTTCCGATCCCGATCATCGCGCAAGATCCGTCGATTCGCGTCGGCGGAAACGTGCTCTTGGGCGAGGTCGAGATCCCGTGCGAGGTCACGGCGCCGGGGCCGCGCGGCGCGCGCGTCTGCGTGGTCGACTACGACGCCAGCGACCGGCGACTCTACCGCCCTGCGCGCATGCCTGCCCTCGACAGTCCGCGCGCGATCGCGACGTATCGCAAGCGGCTGGCCGACCCCCGCGCGCTGGCGCGGGACCCGGCGCTGCACGCCGTCAACGCGTATGCGACTTCCATGGCGGTGCTCGGGCGCTTCGAGCGCGCGCTGGGGCGGCGCATCGGCTGGGGCTTCGGCGGGCACCAGATCTACTTGGTGCCCCATGCCTTCGAAGAGGCGAACGCCTACTACTCCGAGGGCGATCACGCGCTGCTCTTCGGGTACCTGCGGACCGAGCAGAAGACGGTCTTCTCGTGCCTGTCGCACGACGCCGTCGCGCACGAGGTGGGCCATGCGCTGCTCGATGGTCTGCGGGATCGCTACACGTACTTCTCGTCGCCCGACCAGGCGGCGTTCCACGAGGCGTTCGCCGACCTGGTGGCGATCTTCTCGGTGTTCACCATGGTCCCCGTGGTCCAGCGCCTGCTCGGCCGGACGTGGCGCAGGCCGGTCGTCGCTCGAGAGCTGGACAGAGAGTGGCTGAAGCGTACGCCGCTCACCAGCATGGCCGAAGAGCTCGGCCATGCGACGAGCGTCGCGCCCCGGCGTGGCGCGCTCAGGGTTGCGCTGCGGCTGCCGCCGTCGCCCACCTATTACCGTGACCTCGAGGCTTTCGGGGAGTGCCACGCGCGCGCCGAGATCCTGGTCGCGGCCGTCTTGCACGCCTTCTTGGCGATGTGGAAGCACGCGCTCTTCGGAGCCGGCGCTCGGCCCCGGCAAACCGTGCCGGTCGACGTGGTGGCCAGCGAGGGTGCGGCCCTGGCCGAGCGTGTCCTGATGATGGTGATTCGCGCCATCGACTACGCCCCCGTCCAGGACCTTCAATTCTCCGATTTCTTGACTGCGCTCTGCACCGCCGATCGCGAGGTCTACCCCGGTGACGAGAAGTACCGCGCGCGGGAGTGCTTCACCGAGGCGTTTGCCAGCTTCGGCATCACCGCGGGTCGGCGTGGGCTGTATTGGGAGACCCCCGACGCACCGCTGAGCTACGACCACATTCATCCCTCGGCGCTGCGCCACGACCCCAACGAGGTGTTCCGCTTCTTGTGGCAAAATCGCCGGTTGCTCGGGCTGTACGAGCCCGCGTACACGCGGGTCACTTCGGTGCGGCCATGCATTCGTCGGGGCTCCGACGGCTTCTTGGTGAACGAAACCGTGTGCGAGTACGTGCAGTCGCTGACGCTCACCGGCCGCGAGCTGGGTCGCGTCCGACTCGATTCGGGCAAGCCCGGGCGCCGCGCGAAGCTCGAGCCGCCGCCCGGGCTCGGCAAGGACGACGAAGTGACGCTGCGCGGGGGCGGGGTGTTGCTCTTCGACGAGGCCGGTCGGCTCAAGTATCACGTGCAGAACCGGATCCTCAGCCCGCGCCAAAGTGAACGGCTGGCGTCGTTGGCTGCCGCCGGCCAGCTCGGGCCCGGGGCCGGACCGGAGCATGTCTTTGCGCGGTTGCACCTGGCCGCAGGGACCCGCTGGGCGCGTTCGCCCGCGGTGCGAAAGGGGCGGTGATGGCTGGGAAAGGTCCGACGAATGCCAAGCTCTGGGTCTACGACGTCGGCTTCGGCGACTGCCTCTTGCTCGAGCTCGCGTACCCGCATCAGACGCGCTTCGTGCTGTTCGATTTCGGCACCAAGGGCTTGCCGCCGGGCGCAGGCCCTCGCCACATGCAAGCCGTCGCGGACGCGATCGAGGGAAAGCTTGCCGAAGGGGAGCTGGTGGCGGTGGTGGCGACCCACCGGCACCGCGACCACATTGCGAGCTTTCCGCTGCTGCCGAAGTTGGCGCCTCGCGTGGTCGTGCAGCCGTGGACGGACAAGCCCTCGGCCAGGCGAGACTGGACCGGCCCCGGTCCCGGACCCGGCGTCCGTCTGCGCCGGCATCATGACCCGCTGGGCTTCATGCCGGGGACGCTCGCTGCGGCCCAATCCGCATCGGAACACGCCTTCGGCTTGCTCGGGGACGATCACCCGATGGCCGCCGCTGCCAAGAACAACCAAGAGAACCCGCGGGCGCGCGCGTTTCTCGAGAAGCTGTGCCCGGCCAGTCGCCACGACTACGTCTTTGCGGGCGGGCGCGCGAAGAACCTCGAGCGCTGCCTGCCGGGCGTGAAGATCAGTGTGCTCGGCCCCCCCACGGTCAAGCAGTATGCGTCGACCCTTCGGCCGCCCAAGCGCTCGTCTGCGGACGATGACGAGCACTGGCTGTGGCTCGCCGGCCTCACCGACGAGTGGGCATTCTGGCATCGCGCCGAGCGCGCGCTGGCGTCGGCTGCCGAGGCGCACCAAGGGCGAGGTCGGCCGTTGTTCCCTCGGGCACCCTCGCGGCGTGCCATTCCGCCCGAGGGCCGCTGGCTGGTCGAGCGCATGAGCCGTGAGCGCCGGGACGCCGCGTCGGCGCTCGTGCAAGTGGTGGACTCGGCCCTGAACAACACGAGCGTGATCTTGCTGCTGACGATCGGCAAGACGCGCCTGCTGTTCTCTGGAGATGCAGAGGTCGAGGCGTGGAAGTGGGCGCTCTGCGACGCCCCCGATCACCGGCAGACGCGCGCCGCCGTGGGAGCCACCGACCTCTACAAGGTGGGCCACCACGGTAGCTGGAACGCGACGCCGCGCGGCACCCTCTGGCCGGCCTTCGGCAAGAAAGGCGGCCCGGGGCGGCGCGGGCGCATGGTGAGCGTGCTCTCGACCAAGCCCGGAACTCACCCCAGCGTCCCGGCACCGGCGCTGCTCAGAGAGCTCAAACAGAGCACCACGCTCTACTCCACCCGGGCGCGCCGGCCGAAGGGTCAGCTCTGCATCGAGGTTCCGATCCGGCTCCGGAAGTGATTGCGCTCTGCGCCTCGGTCACCCGTCGCCGTTGATCGAGAACCGACGATACTTGCCCGTGTCCGGAGAGAACTCGACGCTGAAGAAGCAATCCCCGCCGTCGTCGACGCTGACGATCTTCTTCCGCCAGGCGTCGCTGCCGACACGGCCGGGGTTTTGGCACATGAAGTTGCCCCAGATCCACCGCGTGCCGTTCGCGTCCACGAACGGCACGTACTGGCGGCGATAACCCTTCACGCGCTCCCACAACGGCGGCGTGATGACCGGCTCGCCGCGCAGCGCCTCGCGCAGCATGTCGGGGAGCCCGGACTCGAGCTTCTCGATCTCGGCCCGGGTCGGAACGAACGAAGCCTTGGGGTTCTCGTTGCCGCCGCGCATGCGGAGGTACTCGGCGGTCTGATCCCGTGGCAGCAAGACGCGAAGATCGTCGCTCTCCATCGGCGGCGATTCCGGCGCCTTGTCAGCGGTCGAGGCCGCCGGTCTGGATTCTGGCGCCGAGGCCTTCGGACCTTCGGCAGGGCGGGCCTCGCCGCCGCAGGCGAGGGCCAACACCGGGAGCAACAGGGGCAGAGGTCCGAGGCGCATGCACCTGGAACCATATCCGATCGGTCTGGCGCTGGGCTCACTCACGTCCGGTTGGCCCCTTGGCAGGCCGCGGGCTGCGGGGCGACCGCCGCCGGAGGCCCCGCAGCATCAACGCCAGGCGGGCGGTTTCCGGGTCCAGCCCCGCGGCCCTGAGCTCGAACCAGCGAATGACGACGCGTAGCTCACCTCGGTCGAACCAACTTCCGTGGCGATCGCAGGCGTCGACCACGATGTCCAGGGTCTCGACGGTGCGGGGAACCAGCGGTGTGCTGCACACGGGACAGGACCGCGCGGCATCTTCCGCGGGGGCCGCGCTGCGGTAGCCGCCGCGACGTGGGCGCGAACGCGCGCGCTTCCCTGCTATCCGCGCAAGCCGCCGTTCGTCCGGCGCAAGAGCCCCCGCCACGACCCGCCGGGAGAGCGCCTTGTCGAGCCAGACCCCGCCGCAACCCTCACATACCGGCAGCTCGGCCTCGCGCTCGCCCAGGCCGACCAGCGGGCATCTGCAAGCCGGACAAGCGAGCGCCTGTACCACGCGGAAGACGATACCACGCGCCGCAGCCTAAGAGCCGGACGTGCCGCATTTCACCAGCGGCGCGATCGGCGAGAACTTCCACGAGGTCAGGTTCTGGTTGTCGTAGGACTGGAGCTCCGTCGAGAGCACGTTCACGATGTCGGCGTAGCTCTGACCGAGCTTGTTCGAGGCCGTCCCGCCGGTTTCGGCGACGCAGACGAACTTGTTCGCGCCGCAGATCGCCAGGGGCTCGCAGGCCGGGCCGCTGGGGGCGAGCGCGCCGATCGCCGAGTCGCCGTAGAGCGTGCGGCCACCGACCATGACCATCCGGACGTCCTTCGGCTCGGCCTGAAGCAGTGCGTCGTAGGGCGCGGCCGAGTTGCCGCCGATCACCATCAGATCGGCCTTCTTGCCCACCGCGATCGAACCGATGACGGCGGAGAGCCCGAGGTTCTTGGCGGGGTTGATCGTCACCATCTCGAACAGCTGTTTGGCCGTCAGGACGTTGCCGAAGGCGCCGTCGTCCACGCCCTGGGCGAAGCGCAGCTCGTCGAGCAGGTTCTGGCTGCCGCCGATGGACCAGTCGGGAGCCAGGCTCACGTTGATGCCCTTGGCGAGCGCGAGCGGGATGTTCGTGGTCTTCGTCAGGTCGGTCCCGGCGCCGTAGAGGAACACGTTGGAACGCGGCGACCAGACCAGACCCATGCCGTGTTGGGCCATGCTCGTGAACTCGGTGTCGCCGAACGCCGTGCCGTGCACGATCGAGGTCTGGGGCGAGTGCAGACAACCGTCCGTGGTCGGGACCGTCCAGAGCTTGTTGAACTCGTTCAGGGAAGTTGCGTCGACGCCCTCGCCGACGTGGATCAGAAAGGCGTCGGTCTTTCCGGTCGAGAAGTTGCTGCAGATGCCGTCCGCGCTCGCGGTAGTGGGGAACAGCGTCGAGGCCTGCACCTTGTCGTAGCCCAGGTCGTTCGAGGTCTGGTCGATGGTGCGCGCCAGCGAGCCGTAGCACGCCTTGTTGGCCGGGTTTGCAGCGCCCGCGATGCTGGTGGTGCCGGCGATCAAGCCTTTGAGCTCGCCGTACTTGTTGAGCTCGCAGTTCACGTTGACGGGTGAGCCGTACTCGCCATTCAGGTACTGCTTCGCGTCGACCATCGCCCCGTAGCGGGCGTCGTTCGGCCACTGGTCGTGGTTCGTGTAGCTCTTGGTCGGCGACCAGTCGGACTCGTCGAAGATGTCGAACAAGATGTGGTTGTGGGTGTCGATCAAGCCCGGCATGATGATGCCGTTGGTGGCGACGATGGTGGCGTTGACCGCGCCCGGGTTCCCAGCGCAGCTCGCCGCGGCGCAGGTGATGGTGTCGCCCTCGACCAGCACTTCGCCGGCGAAGTAACTGCTCGCGGTGACCACCGTGCCCCGGAGCAGCACCTTGTCCAGCGCGCCTTGCTGCACGATCTGGGCGTCGCCACTGGGCGGCGGCACGTCGGGCACGCAGGCGCCGGCGGAGCAGCTCATGGCCGCGCCGCACACGGTTCCGTCCGCCACGTTCGTGTGGCCGCAGCCCGCGGCTGCGTCGCAGCTGTCAGCCGTGCAGGGGTTGGCGTCGTCGCACGAGCCGGAAGTACCCCCACCGCAAACGCACGTTGCGGAGTAGGTCTCGCCCGTCGTGCAGAGATTGCCGTCGTTGCAGGCGCTGCCCGGGGTGCACGCCCCGCCGCCGTTCGAGGTGCCCTGGCTGCACGTGATCGCCGAGGCGAGCCACGCGCCGCCAGACGGCGCCCGGCCGAAGCACTGTCCGGCAGAGGCCGAGGCAGTGGAGCCGCCTGACAGGGTGTCGGTGTAGGTCGTTCCGCAGATCGCGCTGGACTTCGCCGAGCTGATGAGCCGGCAAGCATCGGCGGTGGTCGCGTTCACGTAAGCGTACGGGACCCACACGTGCTCGCCCGGACCGATCAGGCCGCACGTTGCCGGTCGCCCCGCCGAAGAGCACGTGGTCGAGGACGCCGCGTGGTTCACCAGGCTGTCGGTGATCCGCTTGGGTGCTCCGCCGCCATTGATGTCGTCGACGAACCAGCAGCTCGAGGGGTCGTTGGTCAGGTCGATCGCGGACGTCGCCGGGTTGTAGAGCTCGATGTATCCCGCGGTGCCGGTTGCGCACTCGTTCACGACCAGGCTGGCGCCGGTCAGGCTCGCGGACTGCTCGTTCGGCGAGCCGCCCTCCGGCGGGGAGGTCTCGGCGGCACATGCCGCCAGGCCGAGCATCAGCGGCAGGGAAAACGGGCTGAGCGAGCGGGTACGCATCATGGGGTGTCTCCTGACGACGTCGCCCCTTACGCAGACTCCATGCCAGAGCTTCCCCGCTGGAAATGGCCAAGAAAACTGGGCCTAGGCAAAGGACGGTGTTGCTCTAGTGCAACTGAAGATGCTCTGATGCATCTGGCAGATGGCTTCAGGCAACTCGCTCGAGGAGCGGTTCCACGCCGCCGCGGAGGAGCGCATCGAGCGCGTCGTGCTCGAAACGGCCATGGAGCAAACGGGCGCGCGCTACGGGGCGCTCTTCGTCTGGGACGCCAGCGCGAAGGCCCTGCGTCTCGACTTTCACGTGGTCGACGGCGTGGTGATGACGGTCCCCGGGCTCTTGCTGCGTCATCGAAAAGATGGGCGTCCCGACGGAATCGCGCTCTGGGTGTTCCACCATCATCAGCCCTATCGCTCGGACGATACATCGCGCGACCCGCACTACGCGAAGTACCTGGTCGACGTCCGCTCGATCGTCGCCGTGCCCATCTCGTATCAGCGCCGGTCCATCGGCGTGCTCAGCGTGTCGAGCGCGCAGGCGAGGGCTTTTACGCCGGACACCGAAGGCAAGCTCGGAGAGATTGCCAAGAGCGCCGCCAAGTTTCTGCGTCGCGCACAGATGTACCGAGCCGGAGCGCACGCAAAGCGTCGCCCGTTCTTGCTCAAGGGGCTGTCCCCGGAGTGGCTGTGGCTCGAGCACCAGATCGAGCAGGTCGCTGGCACGGACATCCCCGTCCTGATCCAGGGTGAGAGCGGCACCGGAAAAGAAATGGTGGCGCACGCCATCCACTTCAACAGCCGCCGGAGCGAGGCGCCGTTCGTCTCGGTCAACTGCGCGGCCATTCCCGAGCAGTTGCTCGAGAGCATGCTGTTCGGTCACGTGAAGGGGGCGTTCACCGGCGCCAGCTTCAACAAGGTTGGCGAGCTGGAGAAGGCCAACGGCGGGACGCTGTTCCTCGACGAGGTCGGAGACCTGGCACCGGCGCTGCAAGCCAAGCTGCTCCGAGTGCTCGAGGCCCGGGAAATCCTGCCGGTGGGCAGTAACGCGGCCCCCAAGCCCATCGACGTGCGGCTGATCTGCGCCACCCACCGCAACCTGCCGGGCATGGTGCGTGCCGGAACCTTTCGCGAGGACCTGTACTATCGCGTGGGCGTCGTCACGCTCGAGCTCCCGGCGCTCCGGTCCTACAAGAACAACCTCGAGGTCATCGCCGAGACCTTTCTCCGCCGAGCAGCGCAAGACCTGGGCCGCGGAGACCTCCGCCTGTCCACCGACGCGCTGGCGGCCCTCGAAGCGCACGACTTCCCCGGCAATCTGCGCGAGCTGCGGAACTGCATGGAGTACGCCGCGGCGATGGCGCCCGGAGACGAGATCCGCTCCGAAGATCTGCCCGGCCAGCTGCGACGGCAGGTTTCGCCGAGCCCGCTCAGAGCGCCGGCGGCGAAGACCCTGCTCGAGCTCAGGGAAGAGTGGCTGGCACCGCTGGAACGCCGCTATCTGCTCGACCTCTTGAACCAGTGCGGGGGCAACGTGCGGCAAGCCGCGCGGCGAGCGGGCGTGAACACGGTCACTCTCTACCGGCTGCTCAGGCGCCGTGGGTTGGTCGTCGGCCGCGAGGCGAAGGTCGTGGCTGAAGCGTCGCCGACGAGCATGCGCCGGCTACGGACCCGGTGAGCGCGACGAGTTCCCGGATCGCGGCATCGACCCCCGCGGTGGCACCGAGGAGCTCGGGGGGCGCGCTCGGCAACCCCTTCCGCCACGTGGGCGGGCGAGCGATTCAAGTGCGCGGGCGAGCTGCCGTTCCTTTAGCCGTGGGTCGCGGGCCGACGTTTGCCGTTTTGATCGCATTCGCGCTGACCGCGTCGTGCACTCGCCGGCGCGAGCTCGTCGAGCCTGACGGCGCGATCCCGCAAGGGAAACACCCGCCCGCAGGGGCGATTGCCGCCGCGCCGGGGAACCCGGCGGACGGCACGCCGCGCGCGTTCGCGTCTGCCGAAGGGTTCGGCGCGCATGCTCGCGGCGGCAGGGGGGGAGTGGTGTGCCGGGTGACCACGCTCGCGCGCTCGGGGCCAGGCTCGCTCGCGGCCTGCCTCGACGTCGCGGGTCCGCGCACGGTGATCTTCGACGTCTCGGGCACCATCGAGGGCCCCCTCGAGATCCGCCACGGGCAGCTCACCCTCGCGGGCCAGACCTCGCCGGCCGGCGTCGTCATCAAGGGCGGCCTGGTGTGCGACAACGTGTACGACAAGAACGACTGCCACGACGTGGTCATCCGACATCTCCGCCTGCGCGCGGGTGCGCCAGACTCGCTGCGCATCGGCGGCGCCCACGACGTGATCGTGGACCACTGCTCGCTCGCCGGTGCCGAAGACGAGAACCTGGAAATCACCCGCTCTCGCAACGTCACGCTCCAACACTCCGTGATCGCCGAGCCCCAAGGCGACCATTACAAGTGGGGCGGCGTCCTGATCAATTACTCCAAAGACGCGATGCCGCTCGGCGGGATCACCATCCATCACACGGTGTGGAACGGCGTCGCGGGGCGGCTCCCCGAGCTGTCGTGTGAAGACAACCCCGACGGTCCGGGGCGAAGCAACTGCACCGGGCACATTGCCTCGGTAGAGCTGTCGAGCAACGTGTGGTGGGACGTCTCAGACCCGATCTGGTTCAACCGTTGCACCGGGACCAACCAGGGCAACGACTGCCCGAGCAGTGCGCCCGGCTTCGGCGTGCGCCTGAACCTGGTGGGGAACGTGATGGTGCGCCGTGGCGCCAGCGACCCCGATCTGCCGTTTGCCGAGCCCGCCCTCTTCGCCACGCAGCGGCGCACCATTCATGCCCGCGACAACGTGATGATGCGCGGCAACGCCCCCGCGACGCGCGCGCCCGAGACCGGCAGCCTGGGTCAGCGTCATCCCTTTCCCGTCGTCACCTACACACGGTCGAGCGAGCTGGTGACTCTCTTGGCGCGCACCGCCGGCGCATTCCCGCGCGACCGGATGGACGAGCGCCTTGCTTCGTACCTCACACGGTCGATCGACCAGCGCCCTCCGGCGTGGGACGGCACCCGCGGCGTGTCGCCTGTGGACGCATTCGCGGGCACGACACACCCACCCCGGGCGCGTGAGCCCGACGGCGACGGCGACGGCATCCCCGACGCGTGGGAGGCGAAGCACGGC
Organism: Polyangiaceae bacterium; assembly: GCA_023150915.1. Classification (GTDB taxonomy): domain Bacteria; phylum Myxococcota_A; class Polyangia; order Polyangiales; family Polyangiaceae; genus JADJKB01. Next base: position 1,698 of record JAKLKA010000094.1, on the reverse strand, counting down.
CTCGATCCGAAGGGCGACGACGCCCAGACGCTCGGCCGCGCCACAGGCTGCGAGCGCACCCGCACCGCCCTCGAGTGCTGGCTCGACGATCTCGCCGACGCCATCACCCCACGGTAGTCACCGAGCATCGGCGCTCGGTAACCAGGGCTGTGCTCGGCCGGTGCTCGACTCCGACCGGTGGTTGCCGCTCGGGGAACGTCGTGCAGCGAAGACTGCAGCTGAGCGCGGACCAGTCACTCGCCGTGCGGAAATGGCTCCCCACGCCGCGGCCCTCTAATCAGGCCTCGCGTTCGCCGAAGTGTCGCCCGCCGCGCGCCGCTTCCGCTCGCGCCAGAGCTCCACGAGCTCGCCGGACGCGCGCGCCAGGGCCTCGAGCGTCGCGAGCGCGAGGCAAGCCAGCCCGACGAAGGCCGCGGCGAACAACTTGATGCGCGCGAACAGCGTGAAGGTGGCGGCGAAGAACATCAGGAAGCACAGCGCGCCTGTCGCCAGCGCTCCGACGGCGTGGGCTGCGGCGCGCCGGCTTGCGCGGGCGTCGTCGGCCAGGACCAGCAAGAGCAGCGAGACCAGGGCCATCGCGCCGAGCAAGAGCGTGAGCTTTGGCTCGTGCGACACCAGATCCCAGCCCGTCTTCAGCGTTGGCGCGCTGGGCGGGCCGCAGCCGGACGACGTCTCTACTGTCCACGTGAAGGGCAAGCTGCCGAGGAAGGTGCCGAACAGCGCGAAGCGCAGCCACAGCGCCCGCCGCGGCCAGCGGCGCTCGGCGCTCACTGCACGACCGCCGTGCGCCCCAGGCGCGCACCGCTCCACCCGATGGTGTCTACCCTCTCAGGCACCTCGGCCCCGAAGGCCAACAGCATCGGGACCACGGAAAGCTTCCGGTTCACGAGCGCGCACCTCAGCGGAGGCAGGGCGTAGCGCCACGGCGCGCGCACGCTGGCGCCCGCCGCGAGCAGCGCCTCGACCAGAGGGGGCGAGTCGTGGAGCACGGCCTCCCAAAGCGCCGTGGTGTTGCGATCGACCGAGACCGCTTGCAGGGCGGCGTCCGGTGCGTCGCGCCCGGCGTTGGGATCCGCGCCCCCTGGTGCCGGCGGCGCGAGGTCGAGATCGAGGCGGCGGCTCATGCGAGAAACCCGGACGCCCGAGCGTACGTCGACCGAGCGCCGACGCCAGCGTCCCGCGTCGCCGGTGGAGGGCGGCGTGGAGCCACACCGGCGTGCGCAAGGCGCCCGGGCGAGCCCGCGCCGTGAGATGCCCCCATCCCCGCCCGGAAGTCGGGCCGGACGGTTGCGAAAGGGACGCGTCTTCGACCAGTTGAAGCGTGGCGCCTGGCCCGTCGCGCCGGTCCTGCCCGGGCGTGCCCGTGACCAACACTCGGTCGCCGCCCGCGTGCGTGGCGTGTGCTGCTCACCTCCGCTCCGACCCCGAAGCGTCGCGCCGCCTCGCGAGCCGGCGAGCCCATGACGCTGCCGCTGCCACAGACCACGGACGGCAATCCGGCGCGCCCCTTCCGTCGGGGGCGCGCCAGCAGCGTCTCTACGGAAAAGAGCATCGACGCAAAGAATCTCGTTGACGCGTTTCAGAGCGACTCGCGCGCACACTGCGTCGATCGCCGAGGAGTTGGCCTGTGCGCGCATGACGTCGAGCGCTCACTCGGTTTCGCGCGCGCGACGACTTTCGACGCGTCCGGGTGCTCGA
>JAKLKA010000093.1 GCA_023150915.1 Polyangiaceae bacterium | reverse complement strand
GCTCTGCCGGGTGGTCGCGTTCGGCACCGCCATGCCGCTGGCGGCGCTGGCCAAGCCTTCGGGGCTCGAGGCGGGGCTGGGCTACGCAGGCAGCGCGTTTCTGCTCACCGCCCTGCCGGTGCTCGCGCTGGCGCCGTGGGTGGTGCGCCAGCTGCCGGCGCACGTGGTGGCGGTGGGCATCGCCGGGCTGGTGCACTTCGGCGCGGTGGCCATGGCGGGTGGCGACTGGATGCCCTCGTTCCGACTGGTCGTGCCGGTCCTGCCGGCGTGGGTCCTGGTCGCAGCTGCGGTCGCCGAGCGGGCGTCGGCCTGGGCGAACGCGCTGCGATTGACCCTGGCGCTGGGGCTGTCGGTCCTGGTGTGGCGCGACGTGGGGCTGGCCTCGCGACACATCGTTCACCAACGCCGCGCGCTCGTGGCGTCGGGGCGCGACGCGCTGGCCGGCGCGCGTCGCATCGCGACGCTCGACGCCGGGTGGGTCGGCATCGCCACCGGCGCGCACGTCGTCGACGTGGCCGGCGTCACCGATCCGACCATCGCGGGGCTGCCCGGCGGGCACACGTCGAAGCGCCTGGACGACGCTTTCCTGGAGCGGCGCGAGGTCGACGCGGTGGTCGCACTCTGGGACGCGCGGCGCGGGGGCTGGTTTCGCCGGAACGACGCCCGCCTGGCGGAGCTGGCCGACGGCGCCGAGTGGGTCCGCGGCCCCGAGCTGCCCCTTGCGGGCAGCGCGTACAGCTACCGCGTGTTTCGAAGGCCGAGCGCGCGCCGCACTCAGCCCGAATGAGCCTCGCCGCCGTCGACGTACAGCACGTTGCCGGTCAACCAGTAGGTGCAGGGCTGTGCCAGCGCCACCAGCGCCCGGCCGACGTCTTCGGGGCGCGTGAGCCGGTGCGACGGGTTCTTGCGGATGGCGACCTCGCGCATGGCGTCGCTATCGGGGATCTTCTTCAAGGCCGGCGTGTCGGTGACGCCGGCGCAGATGGCGTTGGCGGTGATTCCGGCCGGCGCCAGCTCGAGCGCCAGCTGCCGGATGTGGCTCTCGAGCGCCGCCTTGGCCGAGCTGACCACGCCATAGCCGCGCCACACCTGGGCGGCCCCCGTGCTGGTCATGGCGAAGATCCGCCCCTGGTTGCTCAGCAGCTGACGGCTCAAGAGGTCTTGGGTCCAGTACACCAAGCTGTGCGCCATGACGTCGCAGGTCATGTCGACCTGCTTCTGGTTCACCGCGTCTTCACCCACCAGCGGCTTGAGCGTGCCGAATGCCAGCGAGTGGAGCAGCACCCTCACCTTCTCGCCACGACCGCGCTCGGTGAACCGACGGTTCACGTCGTCGAGCACCTCGGCCCGCTTGTCTTCGTCGGCCGCGTTCACGTTGTAGAACCAGGCCTCGCGGCCCATCTCGCGGAGCGACACCACCAGCCGCTCGACGTGAGGCATGGTCCCGCGGCGGTCGAGGTGCACCCCGATGATGTCCACCCCTGCCCGCGCCAGCGCCAGGGCGGCGGCCTCGCCGAAGCCGCTGGATGCCCCGAGGATGAGCGCCCACCCATCGAGCGGGGGAACCGGAAAGTCGTCGCGGTCGGTCATCGCCGTGCCTGTCTACTACAGGCTTTCGGCTTGGGGAGCCGGCTTTCGCCGTTTTTTGGTGGACGCCGCCGGCGGCGGCAGCGACCGGCGCAGCTCGTCGGCTTTGTCTCGGACGAAGTGCGCGATTTTCCGCATCGGGACCCGCGTCGGGCAAAGCTGCTCCTTCTGCTCGAGGACCTGGTCCGACACGTGCGAAAACGAGAGCTGCGCGGCGTGGAAGTCCGGCATGCTGCGCGACGCCGCCAGCATCAGCGGCATGATCCCGCGGTAGCGCCCCGCAGAGCCCGCGATCCGCGACGACTCGCCTCGGTCGCAGAGCCCGCAGGCGATGCAACGCCCGAACGCGACGAGCTCCTGGCGCTCGCTCGGGGTCACCGGCGGCAGCCGGTCGGCCGCATAGTTGTCTCGGAAGCGGGCCAGGCCGTCGACCCGCGCCGAGAAAAGCCGACGAAAGACCGTACGGATCACCGCCCACGCGAGCAGCAGGATGGCCTTGATCCGGGGTGGCACGGCGCGCCACCGTACCATGACGCAGCGAGCCATCCGGCGTTTCGAGTGAGCCAGGGGAGGCCTCGAACCGGGAGCCGTATCAAGGGCCAGGGGCCGGTAGACCGTAACGTCGTTACGCTCGATCGTTACGGTGTGACGCTGGGTTACGCATCCTAACACGTTGATCTCAGGGAAGAATCCGTTGGCACGCGGCGTGCTCTAGGCCGAACCGCAACCCCAGAGGAGCCGGACGATGATGACCCCCGAGTTCGCCTGCACGCCCGCCGAGAGCACCCCCGATCCGAGCGAGGCAGAGGCCGAGGCGACGCTGCTCGCCGGGATGATCGCCGACCAAGAGCGAGCCTGGCGCGACTTCAACGACCGCTACTCGCGGCTCATCTATCGCTGCATCACCCGGGTCACCGCCCGGTTTTCGGCGGTGGTCGGCCCCGACGACGTCCGGGAAATCTACGCCATGCTGTGCGTCCAGCTGCTGGCGAACGACAAGCGCAAGCTGCGCAGCTTCGAGCCGGGTCGCGGCAACAAGCTGGGCAGCTGGATCGGCATGCTGGCCATTCACAGCGCGTACGACCACCTGCGCACGCTCAAGCGCGAGCCCAAGCGCGGCGCGCTCAGCGAAGCCGAGGGCCTTTCTTCCGAGCTGCCGGATCCCCACGACGTGTGCGTGTTCCGCCAGCAGGTCGGGATGGTGAGCGAGATCTTGGGCGAGTTCTCGGACAAGGACCGCGAGTTCATCACGCTCTATTACGGCGAGAGCCTCGAGCCCGAGGAGATCGCGCAGCGGATGGGGATCAGCGTCAAGACCGTGTACTCGAAGAAGCACAAGATCCGCAGCCGGCTCGAGACGCTGGTGGTCCAACGCCGGCTCGCGGCCTGAAAACCCGCCCGGCCCCGGCGCCAGTTGCTCGTGCCCGGCTCTTGATTTAGAGGTTCTGCCACCTCGTGGCAGCCCTCAAGCCCCTCGCCCTCGGCCTGACGTGTCTGGCCTTCGCCTGCGGCGAAGGTGCGCCGGGTGATCTCGACAAGGTCCCGCCCACTGGCGGCGACATCCTGGGCGGCGGCCAGCGGCTGCATCAGCTGAACGACCGCACCGGCGGTGCTCACCCGCCCGACGGCACGCTGGTGAACGTCACCGCGGTCTCGGTGCTCGCCGTCGACACCTACGACGAGACCTCGGACGGCGCGAGCGCCGGCAACATCTACGCGCAGGACCTGCCCGTGGGCGGCGCCACCCCGCCCTACGGCGGCATCACGCTGTTCGACGCGAGCTTCAGCCCGCCCACGCTACGCATCGCCGCCGGCGACGTGGTCGACGTCCGCGGCACCTATGACGAGTTCGAGGGGCCGTCATCGAGCCCGTTCAAGTGCACGGATCCGAAGGACGAAGAGTCGTGCGCGTCCCTGCCCGAGATCGTGGGCGGGAACATCTCGCTCCGGTTCGAGTACGGCGTGCCGGCACCGGTGGTCATCCCGCTGTCCGAGCTGGCCACCTACGAGACCGGCCGGAAGTGGATCGGCGTCCTGGTGCGCGTCGAGAACGTGAAGGCCCAGGCCGACGGGGTCAAGTCGACCAGCGGCCGCTTCGCGGTGAAGCTGGACACTCCGACCAGCGATCCGAAGGGGCTGCCGACGATCAACAACGCCCTGCTCGATCTGGAAGGCACCGGGCTACCCTTCAAGACCGGAACCGCCTTCAAGTCGGTCACCGGCGTGGTGCAGTACTTCTACAACTTCGCGATCTCGCCGCGCACCAAGGACGACATCCAACTGTGAGACGGCGTGCCGAGCGCACGTGGGCGGCGCTCCCCGCCTTGCTGCTCGCGCTCGCGTGTCAGGCGCCCACGGCGCGGCGTGCCGCGCCGCCACCCAGCCCCGAGAGCGGGCGACCCGCGGTCGAGCTCCGCGCGCTGGCCGACCGCCCCGCGCTCAGCCTGGTCCACCGCGAAGGCGATCCACGCGGTGCCGTCGCCGTGGCCGTCGCGCACGACTTCGGCTCCGAGGCCTCGCTCGGCCTGGCCGCGATCCTGCGCGCTCGCCTGGAGCGTGCAGGTTTTCGCGAGCTCGAAGTGCGCCCGCACGCGCTCGGCGTGTTGCTGTCGACGCTGGTCTCGACGCCGGACGATGGGGCGCGGTTCGCGCGGGCGGCGACCACCGCGCTCACGACCGCCATCGCCGACGGCGAACGACCGCCGGGCGCGCTGCGCGCGCCGGCCCTGCGGGGCGCCGCCGAGGCCGCGGTTCAAGGCTGCTCGGGGGAGCTGGGCCTCGAGCCTGCCGAGGGCGGGGCGGCCCCCGAGGCCCCGGATGGCGCCACGCTCGAGTCGTGGCGCGCGCAGCTGGCGTCGGCGGGCTCGGTGGCCTTCGCGGCGGTCGGCCCCCGCGCGCTGCTCGACGCGCTGGCCACCGCGGTCGAGCGCGGCGACAAGTGGCCCGCCGCGGCGCCGCCGAGCGACCGCTGGCCCGAGGCCGACAGCATCGGCAGCGTGCGCTCGGGCGAGCGACGGCTGTCGGTGGCGTTCCGCGCCCCGGACGCCGCGCGCGCCCTCGAGACCAGCCAAGAGCTGGCAACCCCGGGCTCGGTGCTGGCCACGCGGCTCGGTGCGCTCGACGCCGCCTTCCGACTCGATCGCGTGGTCGCGACCGCGCGGGTGCGCGGCGCCTGCTTGCGCATCGACGCGCGTGCCGCTTCCGCCGAGCTGACGGCGCTGGACGTGGCTCGAGCGGCCAGCGTGATCGACGAAGAGGCGCGGCGCGCGCTGGAGGGGCGCACTGGGCCGCCGAGCACGCTGGACGAAGCCGTAATTCGCCCGTCGCATCCCGGCGAGGCGGCCGCCGCCGCCGCGTGGCGGGCGCTGATCGCGCGGCAGTCGCCCGGCGCGCTGCGCCGCGCGGTGTCGTGGGCCGGCCCGTCGCTCGGCCGTGATGGCGAGCTCGACCGGGCCAGCAGCGTGCTCGACGCGGCGCGCGGAAAGAACAGCGTCGAGCGACGGGTTCGAGTCGAAGCCGGACAAGGCGAGCTGTGGGCGCTGCTGGCCAGCCCGTGCGGCACGGCCTCCGAGTCGGGCGACGACGCCGGCGTGCACGAGGTCTTGATGCGCGCTCTGGCGCACAAGCGCAGTGGCGTCGCCGGCGTGCAGCTCGAGCCCTGGATCACGCCCGACGCGGTGGGGCTCTTGGCCCACGCGACCCGGGCCAGCGGCGGCGAGACGCCCGCCGAGCTCGCCCGCCGGGTGGGCGACGCCCTTGGGCGAGCGCTGGTGGCCGCCCGTCTGAGCGGCAGCGACGTAGCCGAGATGAAGACCGAGCTCTTGGGCGAGATCGGGCCGGCCGGACAGCGCGGGTACTTCGCCCTGCTCGACGCAGCCAGCGGCGGGCACCCCTCGTGGCTGGATCCGCGCGGCACCTGGCGCGCGGTGTCGACCACCCTCACCTCGACCGCCGACGCGCGGCGCCGCGTGTGGGTCGGCGGTCCGCTTCGGCTGGCGGTCTTGGCCAACGCCAGGGCCGACCAGGCCGACGCGGCGGGCAACGCCCTGGAACGCTGGCTTCGCCCGTATCGTGGCGAGCCCGCCACCTGCCCCAGCGCCGCACGCGTCGCGCCCGGCCAGAGCGAGCAGAGCGTCGAGACGGCGCGCCCCGAGCACGTCCGCGCGCACCTGGCCTTCCCGGTGAGCGCCGCCAGCCGCGACGCCGAGTGGACGGTGCACTTGATGAACCGCGAGCGCGGCTGGCTCGAGCAGAGCCTGGGCCCGAGCGGCGAGCTGCGGGCGCGAGCGGCGCTGCTCGGCGGCAGGGCCAGAGCCGCCCTGGTGATCGAGATCATCGCGCCCGAGGCCGAGCGCGTGCGCGCGGTGGGCCAGGTGCGAGCACTGCTGCAGAGCCTGGCCCGGGGCAGCGCCACCGAGGCCGACGCCGAGCTCGCGCGGCGCCATTTCGAGGTCCGCGACGCCGAGCGGGCGCTCGATCCCCGGGGCCGGGTGGTCGACACGTGGCGGGGTGCCCCCGCCCCGCGGGCCGATCTATCGAGCCTTCGCCGCTTTCATCAGCAGCTGGGCACCGCCCGAGAGATCGCGGTCCACGCGCGCCTGAAGGAGTGACTGTCCGCGCCGCGCGGCTTGTTGTATTCGCTCCGCATGTCGGGCCGTCCGTTCGTGCTCATTCTCGACTACGGGTCGCAGTACACGCAGCTCATCGCGCGTCGCATCCGCGAGTCGAGCGTGTACTGCGAGATCCACCCGGGCACGCTCTCGCTCGCCGCCATCCAGAAGCTCGCGCCCAGAGCCATCGTGCTGTCCGGCGGCCCGCAGAGCGTGTACGGCGACGAGGCTCCGAAGAGCGACCCGGGCGTGTTCGACCTGGGGGTGCCGGTGCTGGGCATCTGCTACGGCGAGCAGCTGATGGCGCACCAGCTCGGCGGCAAGGTCGAGCCGAGCAGCCATCGCGAGTACGGCCCCGCCAAGCTGACGGTGAAGGAGCCGGCGGGGCTCTTCGCGCCGTTTGCCACCGGCGACGAGGTGGCGGTGTGGATGAGTCACGGCGATCGCCTGACGGCGCTGCCGCCGGGCTTCCGGGTGCTGGGCGAGAGCGCCAACGCCCCGCTGGCCGCCATCGGCGATCCGTCGCGCCGACTGTTCGGCATCCAGTTTCACCCCGAGGTCGCCCACACCCCGCGCGGCGCCGAGATGCTCCGCGCGTTCTTGTTCGAGGTCGCGGGGCTCGAGCCGGATTGGACCCCCGGCTCGTTCGTGCACGAGGCCATCGCCTCGGTGGCCGCCCGGGTCGGCCCCGACGAGCGGGTGATCTGCGGCCTGTCGGGCGGTGTGGACTCGTCGGTGGCGGCGGTGCTGTGCCACAAGGCGCTGGGCGACCGGCTGGTGTGCATCTTCGTCGACAACGGCCTGTTGCGCGCCCACGAGCGCGAGACGGTGGAGCACACCATGCGGCAGAGCTTCCACCTCAACCTGGTGGTGGCCGACGCGCGGGCCCGCTTCATGAACGCGCTGTCCGGCGTGACCGACCCCGAGCAGAAGCGAAAAATCATCGGTCGCGAGTTCATCGAGGTGTTCGACGAGCACGCCGCCGGCGTGAAGAACGCCAAGTGGCTGGTGCAAGGCACGCTGTACCCCGACGTGATCGAGAGCGTCAGCGTGCGGGGCCCGAGCGCGGTGATCAAGAGCCACCACAACGTGGGTGGGCTGCCCGAGCGCATGAAGCTGTCGCTGATCGAGCCGCTGCGCGAGCTGTTCAAGGACGAGGTGCGGCGCGCGGGCGAGGCCCTGGGCATGCCCCACGACGTGCTCTGGCGGCACCCCTTCCCCGGCCCCGGGCTGGCGGTGCGCTGCCTGGGCGAGCTCACCGAGGCCCGGCTCGACGTGCTGCGCAAGGCCGACGCCATCGTCGACGAAGAGATCCGCGCCGCGAACCTGTACTCGTCGCTGTGGCAAGCGTTCGCCGTGCTCTTGCCCGTCAAGAGCGTGGGCGTGATGGGCGACGACCGCACCTACGAAGAGACCTGCGTGGTGCGCGCCGTGCAGTCCAGCGACGGCATGACCGCGGATTGGGCTCGCCTGCCCCACGAGGTGCTCGCCACGATCAGCGCCCGCATCACCAACGAGGTGCGCGGCATCAACCGCGTGGTCTACGACATCAGCAGCAAGCCGCCCTCGACCATCGAGTGGGAGTGATGCGCGCGCTCTTGCTGACGCTTCTGCTCGCGCTCGCCGGCTGCCAGAGCGGCGTGGGCCGCGCTGCGGTCAGCATGAGCGTGAAGCTCAGCGCCCGCTCCCCGGGCGACGCCTCGGTGTTCATCGACGAGGAATACGTCGGCCCCCTCGGCTACGTGGCCGCCCACGGCGTGCGGCTGCCGGTGGGCGAGCACCGCGTCACGGTGCAGAAAGACGGCTTCTTCCCCTGGGACCGGCTGGTGGTCGCAGACCGTGAGGCAGTGCGCCTGGACGTGGACCTCGAGCCGGTTCCGGACTGACGAGCGCCCCCCTGCCGAGTACATTGCCGGAAATGGCGCTCTCTCGCCGCGGCCTCTTGGCGCTCGGTGCCTGCTTCGGGGTGGGCGCCACCGTGGGGGCGCGTCTGGGCCTTCCCGCGGCCTTGGGTCCGGGCGCGCCGCGTGAAGTTCGCGGGCGCGCCCGCGCCCTGGTGGACGAGGCCTTCGACGGGCTCGACCGCTCGCGCATGTGGGACGTGCACGTGCACGTCACGGGCCTGGGCACCGGCGGCACCGGCTGCTGGGTGAACCCCGACATGCGCAAGCTGACCGCGCCCTGGCGCCACTTCAAGTTCGACGTCTACCGGCACGCCGCAGGCATCACCGACCTGACCCGAGCCGACCAGCAATACGTCGAGCGCCTGCTGGCGCTGCACCGCATGGCGAACCCCGCGGGCAAGCTCTTGGCCTATGGCTTCGACTACTTCGTGGACGAATCCGGCGAGCAGCGCCCGAGCAAGAGCGAGTTCTTCGTCCCGAACGAGTACGTGCTGTCGCTCGCCCAAGCGCACCCAGAGATCCTCCCCTGCGCATCGATTCACCCCTACCGCTTCGACGCGGTAGAGCGGCTGAACCGGGCCGTGACCGCCGGCACGGTGGCGATCAAGTGGCTGCCCAACGCCATGGGCATCGACCCCGCCAGCGAGCGCTGCGACGCCTTCTACCGGCGGCTGGCCGAGCTGGGCCTGCCGCTCATCACCCACGCCGGCGAAGAGCTGGCGGTGCACTCGCCCGACGCCCAAGAGCTGGGGAACCCGCTGCGCCTGCGGCGCCCGCTCGAGCGCGGGGTGCGGGTGGTGGTGGCCCACGCGGCCAGCCTGGGCGTGGTCGAAGATCTGGACGCGCCCGAGCGGCTCAAGGTGCGGGCGTTCGACGCCTTCATGCGGCTGTTCAGCGACGCGCGCTTCGACAAGCTGCTGTTCGCCGACATCTCGGCGCTCACCCAGTTTCACCGCCTGCCGACGCCGCTCCGCGAGCTCTTGATCGCCAAGGGGATGCACGGTCGGCTGCTGAACGGCTCGGACTATCCGCTACCCGCCATCGATCCGATCATCAGCACCCGGATGCTGGAGCGCGGCGGATTCATCACGGCCAAGGAGCGAGACGGGCTGAACGAGATCTACGCCCACAACCCCCTGCTCTTCGACTTCGTGGTCAAGCGGCGGGTCGCCGTCGAATACAAGGACCAGACCCACCGGTTTTCGCCGAGCGTGTTCGAGACCGCAGGGTTCTTCCAGAGGCCGAAGGCCTGAGGGGCGCGGGGCCGCAACGCTGCTCCTCAATCGGCGGGTTGTGCTATGGTCCGCGTCCCCTCGGGGTGTACCTCAACCTGGTAGAGGGCCGGCTTTGGGTGCCGGCTGTTGTGGGTTCAAATCCCTCCACCCCGACCCGAGAACCCCTCAGAGCAGTACCCCGGCCACACACGCCACCATGCAGGTCGTGAGCAGCCCGCCGATCATCGCTCGCAGGGCCAGGCGCGACAGATCGTGGCGGCGCTCGGGGGCCAGGCCGCTGTAGCCGCCGATCTGGATGCCGATGCTGCCGAAGTTGGCGAAGCCGCAGAGCGCGTAGGAAGCGATCAGCCGGCCGCGCTCGCTGAGCCAGGCCGGGTCGGACTTCAGGGCGCTGGACATGTTCGAGTAGGCCACGAACTCGTTGAGCACCGTCTTCTGGCCCAGCAGGCTGCCCACCTTGGTCACGTCGGCCGACGGCACGCCCATCACCCAGGCCAGGGGCGAGAAGACCCAGCCCAGGATCTGCTCGAGCGAAAGCGGCCGGCCGAGCAGGTGGGTTCCGGCCGAGCCCAGAGCCGCGTTGACCAGGGCGGTGAAGGCCAGGAACACGATCAACATGGCGGCCACGTTGGCCGCCAGCTTGAGGCCGTCGGTGGCCCCCGAGGCAATGGCGTCGAGCACGTTCACGTTCTCGCTGGGCAGCTCCTTCGGCGCGTGCTCCAGGGTCTCGGGCGTCTCGGTCTCGGGCAGCATCAGCTTGGCGATCACCAGCGACGCCGGCGCGCTCATCACGCTGCACGCGATCAGGTGGCCGGCGATGCCGGGCACGAAGTTGCTCAGCATGGCCACATAGGCGGCCAGCACGCCGCCGGCGGTGGTGGCGAAGCCCGCGGTCATGCAGGCCATCAGCTCGGACTGGGTCAGGCGGGCGATGTACGGGCGGATCACCAGCGGCGCCTCGGTCTGGCCGACGAACACGTCGGCCACCGTGGAGAAGGTCTCGGCGCCGCTGGTGCCCAGGAAGCGCGCCAAGAGGTGCGCCGTCTTGCGGATCACCAGCGGCATCACCCGCAGGTGGTAGAGCACCGCCATCAGGGACGAGAAGAACAGGATGGTGGGCAGCACCTGGAACGCGAAGATGAAACCGAAGCTCTTCGGATCCGAGACCAGGCTGCCGAAGACGAACTCTGCGCCCTTGCGGCTGAAGCCCAGCAGCCCCTCGACCGCGTCGTTGGCCCAGGCGAAGGCCCGGCTCACCGGGGTGCGGAGCACCAGCACCGCGAAGGCGACCAGCAGGGCCAGGCCCCAGCCGACGGTCCGCAGGCTGACGTGCCGGCGGCGGTCCTTCGGGCACAGGGCGTAGGCCACCGCCATCATCACCAGGATCCCGAGGACGCTGACCAACCGGTCTCGCATGCGGCCGGCGACTATCCGGGGTTTTGGCCGGACTCAAGCGCCGCCGCGAAAGCATTGCGCGCGGCGACTTGGCCAGGCGCGGTGATCGAGGCGAAAATCGGTGTCCGCGGGGCCTCGACAGCCGGTCCCGGGCCCGGCATCTTCGGCGAGAAAGAACCATGCGCAAGCGTCCTCACGTTCTCGGTGTCGTGCTCGCGGGTGGCGAAGGGCGGCGCCTGTGGCCGCTCACGCGGGATCGCGCCAAGCCCGCGGTGCCTTTCGGCGCCACCTACCGCCTGGTGGACTTCGCGCTCTCGAACCTGGTGAACGCCGGCTACCTGCGGATCGCGGTGCTCACCCAGTACAAGAGCCACAGCCTGGATCGGCACATTGCCCAGACCTGGCGCATGTCACCGCTGTTCGGCAACTTCGTGATGAGCGTGCCGGCGCAGATGCGCATCGCCAAGCGCTGGTTCGAGGGCTCGGCGGACGCCATCTACCAGAACTTGAACCTGATCGGCGACGAGAACCCCGACTACATCTGCGTGTTCGGCGCCGATCACATCTATCGCATGGACGCCTCGCAGATGGTCGAGGCCCACATTCGCTCGGGCGCGGGCGTCACGGTGGCGGGGATCCGGGTGCCCCGGGCCGAATCGAACCGCTTCGGCGTGATCGAGCCCGACGCGAACGGGCGCATCAAGCGCTTCCGCGAGAAGCCCGAAGAGTGCGAAGGCCTGGCCGACGCCCCCGATCAAGTCCTGGCCTCGATGGGCAACTACGTCTTCTCACGCCGGACGCTCGAGACGGCAGTGGTCGAGGACGCGAAGAACGCCGCCAGCCACCACGACATGGGCGGCGACATCATCACCATGCTGGTCGAGCGCGGCGAGGCCGCGGTCTACGATTTTGCCACCAACAACGTGCCCGGAACCACCGCCCGCGACCGCGGCTACTGGCGGGACGTGGGCACGCTGGACAGCTATTACGACGCCCACCTCGATCTGATCAGCGTGCACCCGGTGTTCAACCTGTACAACGAAGAGTGGCCGATCCACACCTGGTACGGCTCGCTGCCCCCGGCGAAATTCGTGTTCGATCAAGAGGGCCGGCGCGGCATGGCGATCGACAGCATCGTCAGCGCCGGCACGATCGTGGCCGGCGGCGTGGTGCGGCGCAGCATCCTCTCGCCGGGCGTGCGTATCGAGCCGGGCTCCGAGGTGACCGACAGCGTGCTGATGCAAGACGTGCGCATCGGTGAGGGCGCCATCGTCCGCCGAGCCATTCTCGACAAAAACGTGGTGGTGCCGCCCGGCGCCCGGGTGGGGGTGGACGCCGAAGAGGACCGCGCCCGCGGCTTCACCTTCAGCGACAACGGGATCGTGGTCCTGGGCAAGGGCGACGACGTGTTCACGCCGGTCTGAGCATGGCCGACCCTCCGCTCCGCGTCGCGCTGGTCACGCGGGAATACCCCCCGGACGTGTACGGCGGCGCCGGCGTGCACGTGGAGTATCTGGCGCGCGAGCTCCGCCAGCTGCTCGACCTTCGCGTGCACTGCTTCGGCCTGCCCCGCAGTGGCCCGGGGGTGGACGCTCATCCGCACTGGGACGCGCTCTCGGGCGACGAGCCGTACGGGGCGGCGCTGCGCACGGTCAGCACCGACCTGGCCATCGCGGCACGCCTGGGCGACGCGCAGCTGGTGCACACCCACACCTGGTACGCCAACTTCGCCGGTCATCTGGCGCAGCTGATCCACGGCGTGCCCCACGTGATGACCTCGCACAGCCTCGAGCCGCTGCGGCCCTGGAAAGAAGAGCAGCTGGGGGGTGGCTATCGGCTGTCGTGCTTCATCGAGAAGACCGCCATCGAGGCGGCCGATGCGGTGATCGCCGTCTCGCGCGGGATGCGCAACGACATTCTCGCCACCTACCCCGGCGTGCACCCCGAGCGGGTGCACGTGATCCACAACGGCATCGACCCGGACGAATACCACCCGACCGCCGAGACCGAGGCGCTGCGCCGCTACGGCATCGACGCCGCGCGACCGTACGTGGTGTTCGTCGGGCGCATCACTCGCCAGAAGGGCGTGGTGCACCTCTTGGCGGCCGCCCGCCACTTCGATCCCAGGGTGACCCTGGTGCTGTGTGCCGGCGAGCCCGACACCCCCGAGATCGCCCTCGAGGTTCGCCGGATCGTGGCCGAGCTCGAGGAGCGCGAAGCGCCGGTCTTGTGGATCGAGCAGATGCTCGACCGCGCCGAGGTCGTGCAGATCCTCGCGCACGCGCGCGCCTTCGTCTGCCCCAGCGTGTACGAGCCGTTCGGGATCGTGAACGTCGAAGCCATGGCCTGCGGCGTGCCCGTGGTGGCCTCGGCTGTCGGTGGAATTCCGGAGATCGTGAACCACGAGGAGACGGGCTACCTGGTCGAGTTCGAGCCCGCGCCCGGCGCATCGGCCGGGCCTTCCGATCCGGATGCCTTCGCCCGCGAGCTCGCGCGCCGGGTCAACGCGCTGGTCGACAGCCCCGACCTCGCAGCGCGCATGGGCCGCGCGGGCCGCGCGCGGGCCCTGGCCGAGTTCAGCTGGCATGGGGTCGCGAAAAAGACCGCGTCGCTGTACGCCTCGCTGCGGCGGGGCTGAACCGCCGGCCGGATCGCCCGAGATCGCTCGACGACCCTGCCGGTTCCGGGCATGATTGCGCGTCGTGGCGCAGATTGACGATGACTCGATCGATGGGTTCGAGGACGACGCCCTGGAGGACGAGCGCACCGCCGTGGTGCATCTCGCCGACCTGCGCCGCTCGTCGCTACCGGCCAAACCCGACCGCCACATCCTGGTGCGCATGGACAGCGTCAGCGTGGGGCAGGTCTTCTCGCTCGACGCCGACGAGTGGACGCTCGGCCGTCACACCCAGTCGAGCGTGGTGCTCACCGACGACGGCGTGAGCCGCAAGCATGCCCGGATCGTGCGCGAGGGCGACCGCTACGTGCTCGAGGACCAAGGCAGCGCCAACGGCACCTTCGTGCGGGGCAACAAGATCTCGCGCCACGAGCTCACCGACGGCGACGTGTTCCAGCTCGGGCCGACGGTGATGTTCCGCTACACGTACACCGACGCCAGCCAAGAGCGCATGCTCAACAAGCTGTACGAGGCATCGGTGCGCGATGCGCTGACCGGCAGCTACAACCGCGAGCACTTCGAGGAGCGCCTGAAGGTCGAGGTGGCTTTCGCCCGGCGCCACGCCACGGTGGTGTCTTTGGTCATGTTCGACCTCGACCACTTCAAGAAGGTCAACGACACCCACGGCCACCCCGCGGGCGACGCGGTGCTGATCTTCGTGTCGCAGACGGTGAAGAAGGCGATGCGCACCGAAGACGTGTTCGCGCGTTACGGCGGCGAAGAGTTCGCGGTCATCTTGCGGGGCATCGACCTCGAGGGGGCGCGCCACGTCGGCGAGCGGCTGCGCACGCTGGTGTCCGCCGCCCCGGTCGAGTTCGACGGGAAGAAGATCGGGGTCACGATGAGCGTGGGGTGCTCCACGCTGAGCGACTGCCCCGAGCCGTCGACCATGGCGCTGGTCGCCATCGCGGACCGTCGGCTCTACGCCGCCAAGCACGGCGGGCGGAACCGGGTCGTCGCGGAAGGTTGAGCCCCCGCCGCGCGTAGGAGGCGGCATGCGCGTAGCGTTGCTGGCTTGTGCCCTGCTTCTGGCCTGCGGCGGCTCGGGGGGCGGCGGCGGGGCCGATGCGGGCCTCGGGGGCGCGGGGGGCGACGGCGGCTCGCCAGCGGGCGGTAGCGGCGGCAGCACGCTCTGTGTCCCCGGCAACCAGGTGGCGTGCGCCTGCCCGGGCGGCGACGACGGCATCCAGATCTGCAACCCGAGCGGCTCGGGGTTCGAGCCGTGCGTCTGCTCGGACGCGGGCGCGGGCGGCAGCGGCGGCGCGGGCGGCAGCAGTGGCGCCGGCGGCAGCGCTGGCGCGAGCGGTGCGCCGGCCGGGGGCGGCGCGGGCGGCACTGCTTGCACCTCGGGGGAAAAGGTCTGCGGCGGCAAGTGCGTCGCGCCGAGTCACAGCAACGGCTGCGGCCCGTCCGGCTGCACGCCGTGCCCGGTGCCTGTCCACGCCTACGCGTGGTGCAGCGGCGCGTACTGCGACTTCACGTGCACCACCGGCTACGTCAAGTCCGGCAGCGGCTGCGTCTCGGGCGGCGGTGGTGGCAGCGGCGGCACGGCCGGCAGCGGCGGCACGGCGGGCAGCGGCGGCGGGCTCGGCGGCTTCGGCGGCGCGACCAGTTGCCCGCCCAGTCAGCCCACGCAGGGCAGCGCCTGCATTTCCGGGCCGATGTTCTGCCCCTATGGCGCGGTGACCTGCATCTGCATGGGCCAGTGGCTCTGCCAGTGACGCGCGCTCAATCCCCCGGCCGACTGCGCGGGCCGCGCTCGTCGTTCCACACGTCGAGGCGCCGCAGATCCTCCCACACCTGACCGGGCGACGTGTACCGATACTGCTCGTGACGGCGCAGCATGACGCTGCAGATCTGCCCGATCGGCGTGCCCAGCGCCTCGGCGCGAGCGCGAGGCGTGCCGGCCCGGATCTGCGCCAGCACCTCGTCGTAGCCGGCAGAGAACTCGATCGGGTACTCGCCGGTGTGCATCGCGTACATCAGCATGCCCAGCTGATAGAGGTCGCTCTGCTTGGTGGTGTATCCGCTGGCCAGCACCTCGGGGGCCATGATCCGGTGGTGCACCACCTTCGGGCGCACGGCGTGCTGGCCGTACATCTCTTGAGCGATGCCCAGATCGCTGATCTTGCAGCTCAGCTTGTCGCCCTGCACCATCAAGATGTTGCCGGCGTGCAGATCGTTGTGCACCAGCTCGTTGTCGGCCAGGTACTGCACCGCGAACAAGAGCTGGCGCATCAGCTCGACGATCAGCCGATCGGTGAAGGGGGTACCGATCATGTCTTCGAGCGCGTGGTCGCAGCGCTCGAGCACCAGATAGAACAAGCCCCCGGCCTCGAAGTAGTCGAACACGTAGACGATGTTCGGGTGCCGCAGGCGGTACAGGCGCTCGGCCTCGCGCAGCCACTCTTCCCTCACCTCGAGGTAAGGCCGGTTGGCGGGCTGGAACACCTTGAGCGCGAACTGCTGATCGAAGGGGCCCACGCAGTCGAAGACCGCGCCGAACGAGCCGTCCCCGATCAGGTTTCCGAGCAGATAGCTGAAGCCGCGAGGCGAAACGACCAACCCCCCGGTCATGGGGAAGGCCAGCGAGCCGCTCAGGTATTGGGTCACGGAATCACCGGGCATTTTACGACGCTGCTTGCCTAAATGCCCAGGGCCCGCTAATAGCCCGCCCTCCCCCTATGGCCAACCGAGCAATTTGGAACGTGCGCCGCCGCCACGAGTGGCTGGCAACGCCGCTCAAGCAGAAGCGTCTCACCCGCCGCAAGCGCCTGCGCATCGGCCTCGAGCAAGCCCTGGAGCGCAAGCGCGCCAAGGCCGAGCCCGCCGCGCCCCCGGCCGAGCCCGCCGCCAGCTGAGCCCCGGCGCGTCACGCGCCTGCTTCCGAACCGCCGTCCCACTCGGCGGCCCAGGTCATGGTGCGCGTCGAACGCGCCCAGCCCAGTCGCCCGTCGCGACCCGCCAGGATCAGCCCGCCGGTCGCACCGACGCGTGCCTGCATGCCGGCGATGACCTCCCGCGCGACCGCTTCCGGGGCGCCCGCTCGGGCCAGCGCCGCGACGGCGGTGGCCGAGAGCGCCACGCGCAAGATCCCTTCCCCGTGTCCGGTGGCGCTGGCCGCGCCCCCGCGATCGTCGGCGTAGGTGCCGGCCCCGACCAGCGGGCTGTCGCCTACCCGGCCCGGACGCTTGCCAACCATGCCCCCCGTGCTGGTGGCGGCGGCGACATGACCATGCACGTCCCGGGCGACGGCGCCCACCGTGCCGCCGGCCCAACCGCTGACCGTGCCCGACGCAAGCGCGAGCGCCAGCTTCTCGCGGGCGGCCTCGGTGATCATGCTCGCGGGGTCGGCGGGTGAGAACCCGGCGCGCTCGGCGAAGGCCCGAGCACCGCCGGCCGCGTACAGCACGTGCATCCCGTCTTCGAGAACGGCCCGCGCGATCGCGATCGGGTTCTTGAACGGGGGCAGCGCGCACACGGCACCGGCCCGCAGCGCTTCGCCCTCCATCACGCACGCGTCCAGCTCGAGGCTGCCCTCGGCCGTGAGGCACGCGCCGGTGCCGGCGTTGAACACCGGATCGTCTTCCAGCACGATCACGGCCGCTTGGGCCGCATCCAGGGCGCTGCCCCCCGCGGCCAAGATCGCCTGGGCCCGTGCGGCGGCCGCGCGACACCCACCCACGTGCCGCTCGATCCGCGCATCGGGCACGTCGCCGGCGCCCCCGTGCACCAGCACCGCAAACCGGCCTCCGTCATTCGCCCACGATCCCGTCACCCTCACACTCGAGCCCTCCGAAACGCCAAGATCGCCTGCGCCGCGAGCGGCGCGGCACCGACCCAGAGCAGCGCTGGCGACAGCCGCCCGGCCGCCACCGCGTGCAGCACCACCACCGAGAGCACGAAGCAGACCGCCGCGGCCCCCAGCCGGGGAAGCGCGCCGAGCGGCGCAGCGCCCCAGAACGCCGTTGCGCACGCCAGCGGCGCGACGAAGCCCAGCGCCGCACCGCGCCCGGGTGCGCGCGCCGAAAGCGCCGGCTCGGTGGCAGCGCCGAACGCCAGGCTCCCATCGGGCAAGAACACGATGCCGCTGACCGGGTCGCGCAGCGCATCGCCGACCGCGACAAAGCTGCTGCCGCCGTTCACCACCGGGAACAGCGAGCGCACGTCGCTGTGCGGCAAGAGCACCAGCGCCACCGCCGCGCCGCCGAGCGTGAGCCCGGCGGCGATGGCGCCCAGCACCTGCCGCGGCGGCGACACGCCCAGCGCCGCCAGCGCACCCAGCTCGCCCCGCTCGCGACACTGGGCCAGCACCAGGGCTTGCGCGATCACCCCCACCGCCGGCAAGAACGCCGCCAGCCGCGAGAGCCGCGCGCCGAGCGTGCTCCCCGGCTCGTCGGTGGCGGCGGCCACGCCCGCCACCATGAGCGCGAGCAGGCAGGCGAGCCCGAGGCAACGCCGCCACAAGAGCCTGTCGAAGGCGTGCATCGCCGTCCGAATAGTTGCCCGAAGAGCGGCGCCTACGCTAGCGCCGAGCGATGCGCCTCGCCTTCTTTCCGCTCGCTCTGGCCGTGCTCGGCGGCTGCATGGGTCCCGAAAAAGAGAAGGTGCCCGGCGACTCGCTGGGGACCTACCAGGTGGTGGCCCAGCTCGACGCTTCCACCTGCGGCCCGGGCGCCCTGGGCTCGAAGGACCTCTGGGAGTTCGAGGTGAAGCTCTCGCAAGACGGCCACGACCTCTACTGGCTGAACGGCGCCGAGGCCATCGGCGGGGATCTGGCGAGCGACGGGGTCTCGTTCGGGTTCGACTCGCGCTCGGTGGTGACGCCCATCGCCGCCGGAAAGGGCCAGCCCGGCTGCTCGATTTCGCGCACCGACAGCGGCACCGGCAAGCTCTCGAGCGCCGACCCGCCGGTGGACGGGTTCGAGGGCTCGCTGCGCTACGGCTTCCAGCCGCTGGCCGGCTCGGACTGCGAGGCGCTGATGGCGGTCGAAGGCGGCTTCCATGCGCTTCCGTGCGAGATTTCCTACGCCATGAAGGCCACCCGGCAGGGCGACTGACGGCCTGGCGATACTTGGAAGGGCGAACGCCGGCGAAGCCGGCCCGCGGGGGGTGGGGCCCCAGCTCTCGACGGCCCAAGTTGGCCCACATGCGCCCAGCGTGCTAGCTCTGGCAAAAGGTGACGCTTGGACGTTCGTCCCGGGCTCATCCGGTGGGGGAGCACCCTCACGGCTCACTTTGGCCCGAGGCCCGAAGGGGTCTCTCGTATCGAAAACGTCTCGCACGGCAGGGCAGCAATCGCAGTCGTCCGAACGGTCGTGGCTCTTGTAGGCCCTGACCCCCGAGACGTCCGGCACAGCCGGAGGAGGTGGATCGACATGAAAACCCAAAGGACCCTGACCCTGGAGGTCTCGAGGACCTAGGCCCCCTCCTTGGGCCCAGGCCGGCGAGCTCCGGGTCATGGGCAGGGCGGCCGGGTGGCGGTTCACCGCTCCCGGCCGTTTTTTCTTTGTTTCGGCTGGCCCCGCATCGTCTAGCCTGCGCGGCCGTGCTGACTTCTATCGCTGCTTTGGTCGTCGCTCCGATCGCGGCCCTGCTCGGCGCTGCGGGCTTCTTCTGGGAAAGCTCGATCTTCGCCAACGACACCTGGACGCGGCTGATGAACGGCCTGCGCATCGGCCTGACGCTGGGCGGTGCGCTGCTCTTGATCTACGAGGTGCGGGCCCGGCGCGTGGGCGAGAGCATTCCCCTGCGCACGCGCAAGCGCGTGGCGATCGTGCTCACGGTGCTGTCGTTCGGGGCGTACTTCGACTTCTTCAACCCCAACACGCGCTACCCCGAGTACTACCACCGGCACGAGTTCTATCACTACTACCTGGGCTCCAAGTACTCGCAAGAGCTCAGCTACACCCGCCTCTACGAGTGCACGGCCATCGCCGAGGTCGAGCTGGGCCGCGGCGCCGAGGTGCGGAAGCGCGAGATCCGCGATCTGCGCGTGAACCTGATCAAGCCGGTGGCGGACACCTTCGTGGTGACCGACCCCTCGCAGTGCAAGAAGCACTTCTCGGGCGCCAAGTGGGAGGCATTCAAGAAAGACGTCGACTGGTTCTATTCGACGGCCCGGGGCTCGTACTGGGAAAACATGATGAAGGACCACGGCTACAATCCGCCGCCGGTCTGGACCATGACGGGCAAGCTGTTCGCCAGCTTCGGCGTCGCCGGGGACGGGTTCTTCAAGCTGCTCTCGGGGATCGACGTCCTCTTCCATCTGGGCGTCGTCTTGCTGATGTACTGGGCCTTCGGCTGGCGCGTGGGGGCGCTGGCCACGGTGTTCTGGGGCTGCAACGCCCCGGCGAACTTCTACTGGACCGGCGGGGCCTTCCTCAGACAGGACTGGTTCTTCTTGCTGGTGGCCAGCCTGGCGCTGGCCCGCAAACGTCGCTTCTTCTCGGCCGGCTTCGCGCTCACCTGGTCCGCGCTCTTGCGCGTCTTCCCGATGATCTTCTTCGCCGGCTGGGCGATCATGATCGTCTTCCACATCTTCAAAGAGCTGCGCGAGCGGCGGGCCGGCGGCGGCAACGGCGAGGGCCTGATGGGGCTGTTCCACCCCGACCACCGCAAGCTGCTGGCCGGCTGCATCATCGCCTGCAGCACGCTGATCCCCGCCAGCGTGGTGGTCACCGGCGGCGACTCGTACAAAGAGTTCGTCAGCCACACCCTGAAGACCCACAACAACACGCCGCTGACCAACCACATGGGTCTCGAGACCATGCTGGTGCATACCTGGGACGGGCGGATGCGCTTCACCCGCGACGACAACCTGGACGACCCGTTCCAGGGGTGGAAGCAGGGGCGGATCGACCGCCACAAGAAGAGCAAACCCGTCCACCTGGCGATCGTGGGCGCGCTGTTCCTGTGGACCGCCTGGGCGCTACGCCGCACGAAGGCGCTGTGGATCGGTCAGGCGCTGGCCGCGCCGCTCGTCATGAGCATGACGAACCTGACCTGTTACTACTACTCGATGTTCATTCTGTGCGCCGCGCTGGCCAAGGCCAGACGCCCCCTCGGGCCCGTGGTGCTGGTCGCGAGCGGTGCCAGTCAGATCCTCTTGCTCAGCTACTATTGGGTGGACGACAAGTTCACGGCGCAAGCCTGGCTGTTCGCGGTCTTCAGCCTGGTGCTGCTCGCCGGGTACTCGCGCCCGTTCAGCCTGGAGCGGCTGAAGGCCTGGTGGTCGGGCAAGCCCGAGCCCAAGGCCAGCGCGCCGGCAGCACCGCTGCCGGCCGAGTGAGTGCCCGCGTCAGAGCGCGGGGCGGACGGCGGCGACCGCGCCGGCCACGCCCCGCGGGAAGGCCGACAAAAGCACGTCCAGGTGCTCGCGGTCGGTCTCGATCCCCTTGACCGTCACGATGGCGGTGATGGCGTCGATCAGGCGCTGCGCCTTGGCGTTCTCGGCTAGCTTCGGGTGCTTCATCACGTCGAGCACGATCACGTCGTCGTGGGCGTCGACCAGCATGGGCGGGCGCTTGGGCATGAACGCGGCCAGGTTGCCCGGCTTCGAGAGGTCGAGCGCGCCGCTCTTGAGCAGCGTGGCGACCGGCGTCTCGGCGCTGGGGTCGGTGAGCTCGAGCTTCACGTCTCTGAGCCGCAGCTCGAAGCGCAGCTCGTCGGAGCCCAGGTGCACGCGTTCGATGAACACGGTGGCCGCAGCGCGGACCGACGTGCCCGCCAGATCGACGATGGCGCTGGCGCGGATCCCGGGCGGCACCGCCTCGACGCTCACGTCTTTCGGGGCCTTTCGGCCCTTCACCTGCCCCGCCAGCCAGCGAAGCGCGTCGATCGGCACGCCGAAGCGGAGGCCGGCAGCGTTTTTCATCGCGCGAAGCAGCTCTTCGGGGTGACGTTTGAGGTACCCTCCGGCGGCCTCGACCATCGCCTTCTTGTCTGGCATGGCAGAGCAGTATACACCCCCCGCCCCCGCCGTACCCGGGAAGGTTGTCATGTTTCGCCGCTCAGAAATCCCCGCATCCGAGGTCCACAGCGCGCTCAAGAAGCACATGCTGGTGGACGGCTACCCAATCGTCGTCGACCTCGAAAGCAGCAAAGAGAGCTGGATCCGCGACCTGGTGAGCGGGCGGCTGTACCTCGACTTCTTCAGCTTCTTCGCCTCGAACCCCATCGGCATGAACCACGCGAGCATGCGCGATGCCGACGTGATGGACCGCCTGGCCAAGGCCGGCGTGCAGAAGGTCTCGAACGCGGACTACTACACCAAGTACATGGCCGAGTTCGTCGACACGCTGGCGCGCACCGCCGCCCCGGCCGAGCTCCCCCACTATTTCTTCATCGACGGTGGCGCGCTGGCGGTGGAAAACGCCATGAAGGCCGCCTTCGACTGGAAGGTGAAGAAGAACCGCGCGGCCGGCAAGGGGGACAAGGGCCAGCAGATCCTGCATTTCCAGAACGCGTTCCACGGGCGCACGGGCTACACGCTGTCGGTCACCAACACCGACCCGGTGAAGACCGACCTGTTCCCCAAGTTCCCCTGGCCGCGGGTGTCGTGCCCGGCCATCGCCTTTCCGCTCGAAGGCAAGAACCTGGACCAGGTGATCCACGCCGAGCAGCGCGCCGTGAGCGAGATCGAGCGCGCCTTCGACGACCACCCCGACGACATCGCCGCCATCTTGATCGAGCCAATCCAGGCCGAGGGCGGCGACAACCACTTCCGCGCCGAGTTCCTGCATCACCTGCGGCGCATCGCCAACGAGCGCGAGGCGCTGCTGATCTTCGACGAGGTGCAGACCGGCATGGGCCTGACTGGCAAGTGGTGGGCCTTCCAGCACTTCGGCGTGGTCCCCGACATCTTGTGCTTCGCCAAGAAGATGCAGGTCGGGGGCATCTTTGCCGGGCCCCGGCTCGACGAGGTGAAAGACAACGTTTTCCACGTGCCGAGCCGGATCAACAGCACCTTCGGCGCGAACCTGGTGGACATGGTGCGGACCACGCACATCCTCGAGATCATCGTGAACGAGAACCTGCTCGACAACGCCACCGAGCGCGGCGCACAGCTGCTCGCCGGGCTCGAGCGGTTGATGGCCAAATACCCCCAGCTGACCAACGCCCGTGGCCGTGGGCTGATGTGCGCGGTGGACCTTCCGAACACGGCGCTGCGCGACAAGGTGGTGCGCCGCTGCTTCGAAGACGGGATGATCGTGCTCAAGTGCGGCACGCGCTCGGTGCGCTTCCGCCCCACCCTCACGGTGGGCGCCGAGGCCATCGACCAGGGCGTGCAGCGGCTCGATCAGGCCATCGGCGAAGCCGTGGCCTGATCACGCCGGCTCACTCGTCTTCCTTCTTGGGCAGGGCCTTCTCTTCCGGGCTGCCGTCCGGGATCTCACCCTTCACACCGCGGTGGGCCAGCTCGTAGCTGACCCGGCTCGAGAGCGTGTGCGCCAGCTTGCCCACCAGATCGGGCACCTCGTTCAAGAGGTTCGCCCACATGCTGCCGGCGTCCGAGTCCACGGTGAGCAAGTGCGCATGGCCGTCTTTGCCGATGGCGATGGCCGCCACCGGATCGAGCTCGATGGCGCCGCCGGCACCCTGGCCCCCGGTGTCGGCGCCCGCTTTGCCCCGGTGCGCGCCGGCCTTGGCCGACCCCGCGCCGAACGCCACCTTCAACCGGTGCACCGGGATGACCACGGCGTCGCCGGTCTGCTGCGGCTGACCGATGATGGTCTCGCTCTTCGAGATGCCGTGCACGCCGTCGAGCAGATTGTTCACGATCTTGGTGATGTCGTCGCTCATGTGGCTGTCGGGGCTCCTCTGGCCGCGCCGTTCTGGCGTCGGATTTTCACATTTCGTATCAAGTACCAGGCCGCGTCAACGACCAGCAGCCCTGGCCACAGCCGGATCGCGCCCGAAGCGGCCAAAGCGGCGCGATCGGTGCTCTCCCAGTGGGGGACCTGGCGCACCACCAGGGGCGCGGGCAGGAGCGGCGACAGCGCGTAGATGGCGCCCAGCATCTTGCCCGTCAGGGCGATGTCACGGAAGCCATACTCGAGCTCGATCAGCGTCGGCTCGAGCACGATGCGCCGCCGCTCGCCCACCAGGAAGAAGAACAGGTCGCCAGGATCCAGCCAGCGCTCGAGCCGCTGATAGCCGGCTTCGGCTCGGGCCAGGGCCGGCGGCTTCGGCGTCGCCTCGTCGTCGTCGGCTTCCGCTTCGGCCTGCGGCGCGGCGAGCTCGGCCAGGCGCTTGTGCCAGAGCCTCTTGCCGAAGGCGTGCAGGTTGACGTGCGCGGGCACGCCCTTCGCGGCCACGCCGCTGGCCGCCAGCGGGCCGACTTGCGCTCCACCTGCCAGTGCCCAGAACCCGCTGGGCTCACCCCGAGCTTGCAGCGTGAAGCGCAGGCGCACCGGCACGAACACGAGCCCCACCGCGACCAGCGCCGCGACGGAGAGGGCGATCGCCAGCGTGCTCACGGAGCCACGCCGGGCTACTTCTTCTTGCCGTCGCCGAGCTTCGGCGCGGTCACGGCGGCGGCCAGCTGCGCGCCCGTCTCGGGCAAGATTTCCAGGCCCTTGCGCAGCACCGCGTGCTTCCCCTTGTTCAGGGCCAGCATGTGCGGCACGCCGTCTTCACCCACCACCACGAAGGCTTTGGGCTCCACCAAGAGCGCGCCACCGGCACCCCCACCCTCCAGGCCGGCGTCGCTGCCGCCCCCGTCTTTCTCGGCCTTGCCCCCGGCACCGGCCAGCCCCGCGCCGAAGGCGATGCTCACCTTGCTGAGCGGCACGACCTTGGCCTTGCCGGCGTCGCGCACCGTGCCCACCACCGCGTCGCTCTTCGAGACCTTGTTCAGCTCCGAGAGCAGCCCCTTGACCAGATCGTTCAGATCCATCGCCCGCTGACGAAATCACGCTCTGGGGGGGTCGTCAAACCGGCCCGAGGCTTTCTGGCCCGAAGCGGGCCTCCCCGGGTACGGTGACGCCGCCCTTGGCATGACCGAGCCCCGCCCCACGCCGTCGATCCCGCCGCCCACGGCGAGTGACAACCAGGCCCTGGCCCCGACCTGGTTCTTCACGCTGTTCATCGCGACCATGGTGGGCCTGGGCTACACGCTGAAGCCGTTTCTGGCCGATCTGGTGGGCGCCTTCACCCTGGTGGCCTTGTTTCACGGCACCTACAGCCGCCTGGCCCGCGCGCTGGGCGGGCGGACCTGGCTCGCCTCGGCGCTGACCTCGAGCTGGATCGTCCTGGTGGTGGCGATCCCCGTGTCCGTCATCGGCTATTCCCTGGCGGCCGAGGTGCTGGCCGCGTTCGACGCCACCAAAGAGATCTTCACCACCCCCGCCGGGGTCACCGCGCTGCTCGAGAAGACCCGGGCCTCGCTGGCCGCGGTCGGAGTTCAGATCACCGACCAGCACGTCTCGCAGCTGGGCGGCGACGTGGCGAGCGCGGTGCGCGACCTGGTGCTGGGCCAGGCCACGCTGGTGTTGAACAGCGGGGTGTCGATCGTGGTGCACTTCACCATCATGATCGTGCTGGTGCTGTATCTGCTGGTGGACGGGCCGCGGCTCAAGCGCTTCATCTTCGATCTCTCGCCGCTGCCGGTGGAGCACGAAGAGCTCTTGGTCCAGAAGTTCGCCAGCGTGTCCCGGGGCATCGTGCTCGGGAACGGCGTGAGCTGCGTGCTGCAAGGCTTGTTCGGAGGCATCGCGCTCTGGATCGTGGGCTTGCCGGCGCCGATCTTGTGGGGCGCCGCCATGACGCTGGCAGCCCTCTTGCCCGTCGTCGGCACCAGCTTGGTGGTGCTGCCGATCGCGCTCTATCTGGTCATGACCGGCAAGGTCGTGGCGGGGGTGGTGTTCGGGAGCTTCGGCATCTTGCAGTCGCTGATCCTCGACAACATGGTGAAGACCCGGCTGATCGGCTCGCAGGCGCGCATGCACGACCTCCTGGTCTTCCTCAGCATCTTGGGAGGCCTGGGCGCCTTCGGCCCGATTGGCATCCTCTACGGCCCACTGCTCGCGGTGGCGTTCTTGACCCTGGCGGACCTCTACCGGCGCACCTATCGCCACGTGGCCGCCGAGCGCATCACCCGCGGCTCGGTCACCTACGAGTGATCGCCGCGGGCAGCACGCGGACCACGTCGTCGTCGATGCGCAGCGTGGCCAGGCGATCGTGGGCGGTCTCGCCGCGGTTCACGATCACGTAGGGCGTGCCCCGCCGCGCGCCGGCAAGCGGCACGTCGGCGGCGGGCGTGACCACCAGCGACGAGCCCAGGGCCAGGATCAGATCCGCGCGCTCGGCCGCGCGGAGCGCCCGGCCCAGCAAGGCCAGGTCGAGCGCCTGCCCGAACATCACCACCGCGGGCTTCAAGAGCGCCCCGCAATGGACGCAGGTCGGCGGCTCGCGGGTCCGTTCGAACTCGGCCATGGCCCGCCCGCAGGGCTCGCGGCGTCGGCACTGGATGCACTCGACCTCGGCGTTCGTGCCGTGAAGCTCGATCAGCTGGTCAGCGGCGGTGCCGGCAGCCTGGTGCAGGCCGTCGATGTTCTGCGTCACCAGACAGGCGAGCTTGCCCTGCCGCTCGAGCTCGACCAGCGCCAGGTGGGCCGCGTTCGGCCGCGCGTCGCGGAACGCGTGATGGCCCTCGAGCTTGTACTCCCAGTACTCGCGCCGCGCCTCGGCGCTGGCCATGAATTCTTGGTAGTCGACCGGCGTGCGCTTCTGCCACACGCCGGTCGGGCCGCGGAAGTCGGGGATCCCACTGCCGGTGGAGATCCCCGCCCCGGTGAAGGCCAGCACGCGCTCGGAGCGCTCGATCAACGCTGCCAGCGCTTGCACCGCCTCGGACATCACTCGCCGTCGATGCGCCAGACCTTGCCGTCGAAATCGGTGACGTACAGCTCGCCCACCGCGTCTTGCCCGAACGACGACACCTGCCCCGGATCGTCGCCCGAGGTGATGTCGGTGGTGATCTCGGCCAGGCCATTGGCCTTCCCGCCCGAGTAGCTGAAGCTCCAGAACTTGCTCGAGCAGTAGTCGGCGTAGAGATAAGTCCCGCGCAGCGCCGGGATCTTCTTCCCGCGGTAGACGTACCCGCCGGTCACCGAACAGCCGTCGCTGTGAGAGTACTCGGCCACGGGCAGCTCTTTACCGGTCTTGTCGCAGCCGGTGGCCGGATTGAAGCAGTGCGTCCCCTCCATCTGGCGCCAGCCATAGTTGGTGCCACTGCCCTTGCCCTTGGGCTCGACGTCGATCTCTTCCCATTGGTTCTGACCCACGTCGCCGATGTACATGTCGCCCGTGCAGGCGTCGAACGACCAGCGCCACGGGTTGCGCAGCCCATAGCTCCAGATCTCGGGCGACGCGCCGCCGCTGGTCATGTTCCCACTGGGGATGCCGTAGGCCTTGCCGCCGGCCGCGGCGTTCACGTCGATGCGCAGCATCTTGCCCAGCAGCGTGGTGAGCGACTGCCCGTTGCCGATGCTGCCGTGGGCGTCGCCGCCGCCACCGCCGTCGCCCAGGCCGATGTACAGCATGCCGTCGGGGCCGAAGTGGATGGCGCCGCCGTTGTGGTTGCCCTCGGGCTGGTCCACGGTGAGCAAGATCTTCTCGCTGGCGCCGTCCGCCAGATCGGGGTTCGACCCGTTCTTCTTGTACTCGGCGATGATCGTGTCGCCGTTCCCGCTCTTGGAATAGTGCACGAAGAAGCGGCCGTTGTTCGCGTAATCCGGGTGGAAGGCCAGGCCGAGCAGGCCCTGCTCGTTGCCGCCGCTCTCGACCTTCGAATCGATGTCGAGGAACGGCGTCGCCACCTTGCTGCCGCTCTTGATGATGTTGATGCGGCCGTCTTGCTCGGCCACGAACAGGCGGTCGGTGTCGCCGGGCGGGCTGCCGACCCAGATCGGGCGGTCGTACCCGCTCGCCACCTGGGTGAGCTTCAGGTTCACGGTGCCGCTCGGCGCCGAGCAATCGAACAGCGAGGTGCCGCCGCCCGTGCCGCCACCCACGCCGCCGGCTCCGCCGCCGGCTCCGCCGCCCGAGCTGCCACCTGCCCCGCCGCCCGAGCTGCCGCCCGCGCCGCCGCCGCTCGAGCCGCCGGTCGCCCCGCCACCGGTGCCGCCGGTGCTCGAGCCGCCGCCCCCGTCGTCGTCGCTGCCACAGGCCGCCCCGACCAGACCGAATGCCACCACGCCCACTGCCCAAAGGAAGTACTTACCCATGGGCGTGAGGGTAGATCCAGGCGCCGCGCGAGTCGAGCGCGGTCAGGAAGCAGACCCACCGCCAAACCGCCAAGCTCGCCACGCTCGGCACTGTCTCCTGGCGCCCTTGGCGCCAAGCTCTGCTTCGTTCGTGCGCGTTGCCTACGGCAAGCTCTCGCCGGTGATCTTGAAGTAGAAGTGCCGCCGCAGCTGATCGTGGCCGGTGGTGTTGGGGTGCGTGCAGTCGTTCGCGTACCACTTGGGCGGGTGGTTGAAGCCGTGCTGGGCAAAGAGGCCGTGGATGTCGGTCAGCCACTGGCCCTTGGCGGTGACCTGAGTGGCGATCTCGCCGTTCCAACTGGTGAAGAAGGCCCCGGTTGGAATCGCCGGCAGGCCCTTGCCGAAGGCGCAGTTGTTGGCGCTGAAGTTCCCCTGCCCGTCGCTCGCGTCGTAGATGTTCGCTTCGAACACATGCACGCTCACCCCCGCCCCGAAGCGGCCGGGCTGCAGCAACGCACCCAGGGCGCCCGAAATGTTCGCGCCCATCTGCGCCCGCGCTGCGGCGTCGGTGCCCGTGACGATCGCCGCCAGCTCGGCCTTCATGTCGTTGCCGCCGCTGGTGATGCACACCGCAACCGGGCCCGGAAGCGTCGCGGGAAGGTTCTTGATCTGACCCGAAAGCGCGCTGGTCTTCGAGCCGCTCTGGGCGTTGTTCTTGTAAGACAGCGTCGGGAACTTCTTCTTCAGATCTTGCTGGAGCAGGTCGTAGTAGAACGGCCCCTGGCCGCCGCCGTCGCTGATCGAGTCGCCGAGCACCAC
>JAKLKA010000092.1:11923-64057 GCA_023150915.1 Polyangiaceae bacterium | reverse complement strand
CGGCGCCACCGGTGGCAGCGGCGGCGCGACCGGCGGCAGCGGCGGCGCCACCGGCGGCAGCGGCGGCACTGGCGGCACCGGCGGCGCCACCGGTGGCAGCGGCGGCACTGGCGGCACCGGCGGCAGCGCCGGGTGTCCGATCAAGACCTACGACTTCGCGGACTGCACCGGGTGGACGGCCGCGGGCACCAAGAGCGACTGGCAGTGCGGCGCGCCCTCGGCGGGTCCGCCGAACGGCGATCACACCGGCGGTGGCAAGTGCTGGGGCACCAAGCTCGCGGGCAACGCGACCAACTGCCAAGACTCGACCCTCACCTCGCCGGTGATCGATCTCTCGGCTGCGAGCGGCAAGCAGCCCCGGCTTCGGTTCTGGCACTATTACGACTTTCGCGCCTGCAATCCGGCAGGCCTGTGCGGGGCCATCTGCGCGCTGGATCCGAGCACGTATTCGGGGGGAATCGTCGAGGTCACGAGCAACGGCTCGACCTGGACCAAGGTGGCGCCCACCACCGGCGGCGCCAAGATCGAGTGCTATTCGACCGACTCGGACGGCGGCACCACGTGCACGCCCTGCGCCCTGGACGGGCAGACCGGCTACACGGGCAAGTCACCGGGCTGGGAGCTGGTCGAGATCGACATCTCGAGCTACGTCTCGTCGACCTTCCAGGCGCGCTTCCATTTCGCCAGCTACGGCCTCGAGTTCCTGTGCCACCCGGACAAGCCCGGCTGGTACATCGACGACGTCTCGATCGTGAAGCTGACCTGCCCGTGAGCTCGAGAGCTGTCGAAAATTCGACAGCTCTTGCACTTTGTCAGTCGCGGGACGAGCGCGCCTTGGTGCGCCGCTCGGTCGCGCGCCGCTCGACCCCGCCCGGCGGCGTGGGGGCCGGTGCGCGCCGGCGCTCGACGTGACGCCGATCGGCCTGCCGCCGCTCGGCGCCCGCGCGCCGGTCGCCGGGGGGAGCGCACTCGCCGCGCAGCTCGGTCAGGGTGAGGGTGCGGCGCCCGGCGATGGCCGCGTGGTTCGCACACAGCACCACGAACCCGTCGCGCAGCTTGTGGCGGCGCAGCACGCGCAGGTCGGCAATGCCGCACACCGCGCAGGGCTTGGCCACGGCGTGGCCGCGTTGCGCGCGGCGATAGCACGCTGGGCAGCGCCCGCGGCGGGGGCGATCAGTGGGCCTTCCACAAGAGACGCAGGCTTGCATGACCCCCTGATTTATCGCGGATAGCGCCGGCGATCACAAGTCCATCGCGGCGGGTGCCCAGAGTCGGAATCGAACCAACGACACGCGGATTTTCAACGGGCCAAAAACAGGCAATCCGCGTGCGGAATTGCAGTCCGTTGCAGGCTCTGAGGCCGGCGAAGTCCCGCCAAACCCCCCGAACCACCCCGCCGTGGGGCAGCCTGTGGGGCAAAACGGGATCGCGAGCGCCGGGTGGGATCGCGCCCTCTCCGCCGCGCTCGAGGCCACCGCCGACGAGCTCGCCGCGGGCCTGCCCGCCGATGCCGTCGAGCGGGCGCTGGCTGACGCGCTGAGGGCCGCGACCGAAGCCGGGCGCTACGCGGACGCCGCCGAGCTCGCGAGGGCCCTGGAGGCGCGCCAGCGGGGCAGGGCCGCAACGGTGGACCTCTCCGCCGAACGCGTGCGGCGCGCAGGGAGGGCTGGACAATGATCGAATTCGCCCAGCTCGTCGGCGGGCTCGTGCTCTCGGGGCTCTTGCTTTGGCAGATCTTGCGGTGCGCGAAGTAGCGCCGCGATTGCGCGCGCTTGGGTGGGTACTTTCGATTCGTCGATTTGTCGATTCGACAATTACTGACTCGAAGGCGCTTGAGTTGAATTTGGTGATCCCACAAATAGACTCGTTATGGGAAACACCGACAACGAAGCAGTTCGAGCTGAGCTCGACCGGCGCATCAAAGCGGCGGGGTCTCTCTCCGCGGTGGCGCGTGAATTGGGCGTGCCGCCGACCACGCTGGCCTCGGTCGCCGCGGGCGCCGCGCGCCGCGGTAGCGTGAGCCTGGTTTCCGAGCGACTGGCTCAGTCCTCGGGGCGCGCCAAGCCGTGACCACCCGCGGCACCAGGGCAGCACCGACCGCACCCGTCGCGCCGGCACTCGTCGGACCGGACAACGCGGTCGCCGTGGTCGGCATGTCGTGGCGCGAGGCGCTGCACGTCGCCCGCGAGCTCGGCGTGCCCGTCGCCCAGGTCGGCGCCCGCCAGCTCATCAGCGCGCGGGCGCTGGTCGAGGCGCTCGAGCGGCGCGTCGAGGCCGCCCAGCCCGAGCGTGAGCTCGATCCCGAAGCGGTCGTGCTCGCTCGGCTCGGAAGGCGGACCGCGTGAGCCAGCTCGACATCGCCGCAGCCGACCCGCCGCCCCGGCCGCCCGTTCGCGAGGGCCAGCGCGTCGAGCTCGAGCTGCGCCGCCCGGGGAGCCAGGTCTTGCGCGTCGTCGCAGAAGCCTATGAGGGCCGGCCACTGCTCTCGCTCGAGAAGTGGTGCGTGCCGCGCGGCCGGAAACACTGGTGGCGCGCCCAGCGCGTGAGGATCGCGCCGCACGAGGCCGCCGACGTGGCGCGCGCGCTCGTCGAGGCGGGGCGGAGGGCTCGCCGGTGATCGACGCTGCACCGCAGAGCGCGCGCCTTCGCGTCGTGGACTACGAGGCCGCAGAGCGCGAAGCGATCCAGGGCGAGGGCGCGCCCAGGCCCGGAAGCGACAGCACGCTCGAGAGCGGCCCGGCACCTCGAGCAGAGCGCGAGGGCGCGACGATCGCGGACGTGCTGCGCGCCTGGCAGACCGAGGGGCCGCTCGTGCACGAGCCCACCGGGATCGCGCGCCTCGACGAGCTCACGGGCGGCGGTCCGGTGTACGGCTCGAGGTGGTACTTGGCCGGAGCGCCCGACGCCGGGAAGACCGCGCTACTCGTCCAGCTCGCGCACGTGTACGCGCTTCGCGGGATCACTGTCGGCCTGCTCGCGGTGGACGAGGACGCTGGCGACCTCGTGACGCGCCTGGCGCAGCGCACCGGCTACTCGCGGCACCACTGCGAGGCGCGCGACGCTGGCGTGCTCGAGCGCATGGGCGCCGAGCTCGAGGGGCTGCCCGTGCGGTTCTACGATGGCGCCTGGACGATCGAGAGCGCGGCGCACGACCTGGCCACGTTCGCGAGCGGTGGGCGCGCCATGCTCGGCGTGGACAGCGTGCAGACCGTGCAGTGCCAGGCCGAGCTCGCCGGACGCGAGCTCTCGACCGCCGAGGCCGTCGCCGAGCGCACGCGCGCGATCCGCTCGGTCGCAACGCGCCACCGGCTGATCGCGATCGCTACGTCGGAGATGTCGCGCGGCGCATACGCCCACGGCGAGGACCGCACCGCCACGCTCGCCGCGGGGAAGTGGTCGGGCGCGATCGAGTACAGCGCCCGCGTACTTCTCGGCCTGCGCAGCGTGCCCGGCGAGACGGACCTGGTGGAGCTCGAGCTCGCGAAGAACAAGCACGGTCCGCGCGACGAGCGCCTGTTCCTTCGCCTCGACCGGCGCTCGCAGACGTTGGCGGCGGTGGGGTACGAGCCCCCGCCCGAAGGTGTCCGCGAGGCCGAGCGCGACGGGCGCACGCGCGACAGGACGACCCGAGACGCGGGCGCCGCCGCGCTGGTGGTCGCCACCCGGCCCGGGCTCGTGCGGCACGAGGTCGAGGCAGCAGTGCGCGCCGCTGCCGGTGTGGGGGCGCAGCGGGCGCGTGATGCCCTCGCGGCACTGGGCGAGGCCCTCGTGCTGGTGACCGGCGACCGTCGCGCCCAGCGTCACTACCTCGACGGCGGACGACTCGGCGCCGAGGTGCTGGCCACGCTCTCGGGCACCGACCGCGCGAAGGCCGAGAGCGCCAGGCCACCGCGTGTGAGCGACTCTGACTCGCATGATTCCTGCCCGATCGGTGATCGGACGGGTGACGGCGACGAGCACGCGAAATCGAAGAACGCCGAGAAAAGGACTCTGACTGACTGTGACTGACTCTGACCGTCATGGCTTGAGTGTGTGTGTGCGCGCGCCCCTACGTAGTAGGGCGCGCAGTCACACTCACTGCACCGCGTGTACTCAGCCCGGGGAGTCACAGTCAGAGTCACGCTCGCACGACAGCGGTGGGGGTGGGGGTAGCCCGACGCACCGCCACGACGGGGCCCGGGCCGGTGGGTGCGTCCGGGCTGCGCCCGCGCTCGAGCGCCGAGCCGGCGCGACGCGGCCAGGTCGGGCAGGCGTGGACGGTGGGCGCCCAGTCCAGCCGACACGGGAGGGGCGGGAAGCTGGCCAGGTGGACCAACGTCAATGCTTACGGGGAGTTACGGGGGGTCCCATGGCGGTAGAGGGCCGCTCGACGTGCAACATGAGGCCGAAAGGTGTGACCACTTGGGCTTTGGCTTGGCCGGTGGTCGCCCAGTTGTCCAGCCCGGGAGCACCATGCGCAAGCTGACACCCGCAGTTGTCGCCGAAATCCGGCGCCTTCGGGCGCAGGGGCGCACCCAGCTCGAGATCGCCCGCGAGCTCGGGCTGAGCAAGGGCACGATCGGGAACGCGCTGGGGACCCGCGCCAAGCCTGCCCCGGCGGCCCCGCTCGCCCCTCCCGAGCCTGCTCCCGAGCTCGGGCTCGAGGACGAAGAGCCGGCGGACCTCGACACCCAGCTTGCGTGGCTCTCGCGCGTGGCCGGCCAGCGCCGCCAGGACGCCGACAGGCTGCGCGCCGCGGGCGACGACGCCGGGGCCGCGCGCGCGACCAGCGACGCACTGAAGGCCGCTGCGCTGCTCGCTCGCCACACCCAGCGCCCCGAGCAGGCCGGCCGCTACGTGACCGACGAGCAGATCGCGCAGGCTGCGGCCGAGTGTCGCAACAGGCTGCGCACACTGATCGAACACGCGCGCGCCGAGAAGGGGTCGCCATGACCGCCCGCCCGGTGACCCCCGACGCTCTCGTCGAGGCGCGCCGCTACCTGCTCGGGCTCTACCTCGAGGCCGCCGCGCTGGTCCGTCGAGGCGAGCACGTCGAGGCCGCGTTCTACATCGAGCTCGCGTCCGAGCTGCTCGGCGCCGTCGGCGCGAAGGGTGAGCCGTCGTGATCTTCGAGACCTACTCCGACCAGCGCCAGCTCCTGCGCCTGCACCGCTGGCACCTGGCGTTCACCGCGAACGACCTCGAGCGCCTGCACCGCGACGCCCTCGCCGGTGCCTGCGTCGCGCGGTGGGTCGTTCACGTTGACGACGCGTGCCAGCGCGCCGCCGCAATCTCCGCCCTCGAAAGCACTCTCGGCACCGCTGCCGAAGCCTGACCACCGACCCCGAAAGGACCCCGACATGCCTGTCATCACCCGCGCCATCTACGTTCCGATCCCCGGCGTGCCCGAGAAGCCCACCGCGCTCCGGCACCACGCCCCCGCCACCGAGCTCACGGAGCAGCAGAAGAAGATCTGCGCCGAGCTCGGCGTCAGCCCCGAAGCCTTCCTCCACACCAAGGCGACCGGCGAGTTCGGCCGCTTCCGCCGCTGAAAGGACCCCACGAACATGCAACACCTCAAAGAACTCCAGGTCATCGAGAACGAGCTCGTCGAGGCCGACGACCAGCCGCCGCTCGCCGTCGTCCGACCCATCATCGCCAAGCGGGCGGCAGCGCTGCAGCTCATCGAGGAACGCGAGCCCGAGCTCGAGCGCCGGAACGACGCCGCCCGGGCCGCCGACGTCGCCCGGCTCGAGGCGCGGCAGCGGTGGCTCCACCCCTCGAGCGACGACCCGAAGACGCTGGTCAAGTTGCACGAGGCGCACATCGTCACGGAAGGGGCGTGGCGTTATGCCGTCGATTTCGCCGAGGCCTTCGCGCCCGACCTCCACGCGGCGCGCGCCGTGATCCGCAACAACGCCATGCCGTCGGATCTCCGCGAGGCGTCGAGAGCCACCCGGGCCATGCTCTCGATCCTGGTGCAGTGGACCCACGTGGACGGGCGGCCGGTGGGGCAATCCTACAACGCCTTCGGGCGAGAGGACTTCGATGTCGTGCAACGCTACGTGAACGGGCTGCAACCCAGCGCCGTGATCTGGCTCGCGCACACCGAGCGACAGCTGCTGCGCGAGCTGCCGAAGTGGAACGAGCGCAACCCGCGCGCCAAGATCCGCCCCGAAGAGCTGCAGACGCTATTCGGCTTCCGCCGCAAGCTGATCGACGCCCGCGTGCGCGGGCTCAAGGTCGCGGCTGACAGGGCCGCCGCCGAGGCCGCGGCGCTGGCGGGGGCCGAAGCGCCATGAACACTCTGGGCCGGCCGGCGTCTTCTACCGGTCGCGGGTGCAGCGTCGCGCACCCGGCGCGGTTGTGTGGTGGGTCCCACCGCCGCGCGCCCGAGCGCGCATTCACTTCGGGGCGACCGCGCGGTTCAATCTTTTCCGCGCGCGGGTGCAACGTCGCGCACCCGCCGGGGCTCGTGCAGTTCTTAGCCTGCGCTGTCCGAGCCTCGCGACCCGAGCGCACCCTTCGCCCCCGCCAGCATGTTCCTCCGAGCGCGCTGGCGGGGGCTGGGGCCTTTCCTTCCACGCACTGAGGACACCATGACCCGACTTTCCTTCGCTAGCGTGCGCCGGCTCGAGGCGCGCGCGTCCAGCCCGCGCCTGAACCGCGCGCACCTGATCGCCGCCGGCGCGATCCGCCCGGTCGACCCCGACGAGCTGAGCCGGACGCCGCCGCTCGACCACCGGCGCGTCCTTCGCATCGACGACGCCGGCCGCGAGGCCGCGCGCCGCGCGATCGCGAAGCCCGACAGGCACTGGGAGCTCGCCGATCCGGTTCTCGACGCCGCGATCGAGCAGCGCTCGCGCACCCGGAGGGCCCGACCATGAGCCTCGTGTTCGTCTCCTCCGAGTCGTTCGACGGCGGCTCGCTCACCATGCGCCGCGCGAGGCAGGGCGACGAGTACTCGCCCTCGGTCGTCGTCGCAGACTTCTACATCGACGGCGCGCCGCGCACGGTCACGCTGCGCACGGACGACCCGAGCGCCCTCACGAACGTCGGCACCGAGTTGCGCGAGGACCTCGACGGCCGGGGCCCCGACGGCGTGAACACGCACTGGCCGATCCGCGTTCAGCAGGTCGGCACCTTCTCGATCGCCGTCGCGCGTGAGGCGTTGACCGTCGCGATCGAGCGGCTGACTGCGGCGTCGAGCCCGCTGAGTCTCGAGCGCGATCGGTTCTTGGCGCGCCAGCTTGCGAAGGCCCGTCTCGTCGCGCGCTGCGCGTCGCTGCTTGAGCAGGCCGCCGCGCGAGGCAGCTTCCAGGGGGCGATCGTCCCATGACAGACCTCGAGCCGACCGAAGCGCCGACCGCCGACTACGAGGCCACCTCGCGCTCGCTGAGGTGGGCGATCGCCGAGGCTCTTGCACGCGGCGCACTGGGCATCGCTGAGACGCTCGCCCAGGCGCTTCTCACCGTCGAGACCGAGCTCGGCATCGCCGCCCAAGCCTGACGAAAGGAACACCCATGCCCGCACCCTCACAGAACCCGGACCTCTACAATTCGATCGTCCTGAACGGCCTGCGCTCGCCCGGCGTCGTCACGCTCTCGGGCCACGACCGCGAGCACGGGTGGGACATCAAGGAGGCGAAGGGCCAGGACGGCGCCTCGACCACGCGCAACGGCGAGAAGGTCTGCCAGTTCACCGCGACGTTTCAGCTCTCCGACGATCCGCTGAGCGACGTCGACGACTATGCGACGTGGGATTCCTTCCGCACCATGCTTCAGTTGAGCATGAGGGCGAAGGCGCCGACCGCCATGCCCATCTTCCACCCGGACCTGGCCGCGCAGAACATCACCTCGGTTTGCGTCGCGAGCGTCGGGGGCGTGCAGCACGACGGGCGCGGGGGCGCGACGGTGGCCGTCAAGCTGCTCGAGTATCGCCCGCCGAAGAAGAAGCCGGTGGGCAAGCCGAGCAGCAAGGCCGCGAAGAACCCCGCGGCAGCCGTGGGCGAGGCAGCGAATCAGCAGCTCTTGAACGCTTTGAAGGCCGGGCCGACCCCGAACGCGCAGGCGCAGGCCACGCTGGACGACTTGAAGAAAGAGGCCGAGAAGCCGTGAAGCGCAAGAAAGGCGGCCCACTGCTTGTCACCCTCGACGCGCCGGAGGCCGATCGGGTCCGCGAGCTCATCGACAAGCGCGGCGCGGACAAGGCCGCGCGTGCGGTCGGGCTCTGCGACACGACGACGCTCTACAAAGCCGTGGCGCTTCTGCCGTGCTCGCCCCTGACCATCGGCACGATCCGACTGCACCTCGGGCGGGGGCTGTGAGCATGCAGATCTACGAGGCGCTGCACCCGGAGACGAGGCAGGGGACGGCGGGGGGCCTGACGGGCGGACGGGGCCGGCCGAAAGCAACTGCGGATTCCGCAACTGCTATCGCCCCCGCGTTCGCCGAAGCGACCGCCGAGGCCACCGGCAGGAGCTCGACGCCCTGTCACTTGCCAGGGCGCGCCGCAGCAAGTCGCGAGAAACGCGTCAGGACCGACGCGCCGCGATCCTGTCACTTGCCACCCGATTTCCATCCGGGACGATCGGGCGTAGCTTGAGAAGCAGAACGGCCGGCAGCGCGTCAACGCTCCGGCCCGGACACAGGAAGGTTGGTCCCATGTCGAAACAGAAGATCGCACACCTCAGGTTGCTGGCCAAGCCAGAGCCCGCCGCATCGTCGAACGTCGCGCCGCTACGCCCGCCCGTCGAGCCCGAGTTTGATACCAGCGTGCTGGTCGAGCTCGTCGATGGCGGCGCCTCGGTTCACGTCGTGATCGACGGCGAGTCGTACGACGTGGGCCGCGTCACCGGCGGACCGCCCAACCGCCCCGAGGTATTGCTACGCGTCGCGCGCCAGTTCGGCGAGCAGGCGCTGGGCGAGATCCTGAAGGACCAGAGCCTCGAGGACCTCATGGCGTGGGTGTACGCGCAAGAGACGCCCGCCGCTGTCGCTCGCCAGGCCAAGACGGCGTTGCAGGCCCGCGAGCGCGTGCGCCAGCACGAGAGGGCGTCCGTCGCCGCCCACCAAGCCGAGCAGGCCGAGAAGCGACGGCGCGCGAATGAGGCCAGGGCGGCAGGCGGGAAGAAGGGCGGCGCGATCGCGGGGCGGGGCAGGCCAAAGGCTCTGGCCTCTCGTGAGGCCACACCCAAAGCAGCCGACCCCGCGCGCCCCGACAAGACCGCCACCGCCATCGCCCGCGAGGCCGGCTGCGGAAGGGCCACCGTCGAGCTCATCCTGGCCGACGCGCTCTCGGAGGTGGACCATGGTTGACCGCACCGACACGGCGATCGCGCTGGCGCTCGCATCGACGGCGGGGCGCGAGCTGCTCGCCGCCATCGCCGAGAGCCCCCGAGCTCGACGGGCGGCCGAGACCTTCGCGGCGGCGCTCTTGACCGCCACCAGCGCGGCCGAGCTCGAGCAGCGGGGGCAGGTGGTCAACATCGGGAAGGGAGGCGAACGTGGGTGACAACGCCGTGATGGTTGCCTGGATAGGAGCCGGTGCGTCCCTGCTCGGGGCCCTCGTGGCCTGGCTTGCCGCGCGGAACATCGAGGCACGCAAGGGCGAGATCGCCAAGGACGCCGCCGAGCACGCCGTCGCGTTGCGCGTTGCCTCCGAGCGCCAGCTCGAGGTGTTCAAGCTCGCGGCGAGCTCGGCCGAGGACGCCGCACGCCGGCTGCTCGCGTGGCATGAGAGGCTTCGCGAGTTCGATCGCGAGACGTACACGACCAAAGAGGCGCTCGATCTCCACCGCGATGATCTGACAGAGCTGCGCCGAGCGGCGGAGGCGTCCGGCCTATTCGTGGCGCCGGTCCTCGACGTCCCGCTCGCGACGGCACATGAGGCGATCTCAGCCGCCGTGAAGGCCGTGAGCCTTATCGCGCTCGCACACCAGAACGGACAGGACGTGACCGTTGAACGACTGGACGACAGGTCCGCGAAGCTGAAGCGGGCCGACGCCGCGGTCGCGGACTACGCCGCGCGCGCTCGCGCGTGGAAAGCGAAAGAGTGGCAGCACGAGTCATCGAACGGAGACGCCGATGGCAAGTGAACGCAAGGGCGGGCGGAGGGCGAGGGCGCCGGCCGTGCGCAGCGCGACCAAGCCCGCCCGCCAAGCCGTCGAGCGGATTCGACGCGAGCCGCACGCAGATCTGCGAGGACTGCCGACGCGGCTCGCGGACGCGATGGTCGGGCTCGAGGGAAAGGACGTGGCCGAAGCAAGCGGGGTGGACGCGAGCGTCATCAGCCGCATTCTGAACGGGCACTCGCTGACGGGCGTCTACGCGGACACCGTGCTCAAGCTGGCGCGCGCGCTCGACGTGTCGCCCGGCTGGCTCTTGAGCGGCGATGGGCTGAAACGCGGCAGGTGGGTCGAGGTAGAGCGCGGAGGTGCTTCATGAAGAACGAATCCAGACCCATGCCCGGCGAGCTCCGCTTCGCGGGCAAGCGCTGGACGGTCCGGCTTCGCGCCTCGACAGGCCGGCGCACGTTCGCGCTCGAGACGTGCCGCGACCCGAACCGCCGGGACCAGGCCGAGACGCGTGCGCGCTTCCTGGCGAGCCTGCTCGAGGCGTTCGACGTGGCCGGCGTGCTCGGCTCGGACGACGCCGAGAAGCTGCTCGGCATGGCGTGCGCTGAGCCTGACGGCATGCTGCCGGCGGTCCGCTCGGTCAGCGAGAAGCTCGCCGGTGGGAAGCTGCCCGATCGCGACGGCGCGCCGCGGTGCATGACCTTCCGCGAGCTCGCCGAGCGGTGGACCAGCGGCGAGCTGCACCGCGACCACCCCGATCACGTCCGCGCGAAGGACCCCAAGGACGATATCTCGCGCTTGCGCTACCTGAACGAGCTCGACGTGGGCGGGCTCGCGTTCGGCGACGTGCCCCTCGACCGCTTCACGCTCGAGCACGCCGAGGCCGCCATGCGTCAGCTACCCGAGAGCGCGAAGCGTTCGGCGACGCGGCGCCACTACGCGCAAGGGATCGCCCGCGTGCTCGCGTTCGCGGTCTACCCGTGCCGGCTGATCGAGGCGAGCCCGCTGCCGAAGGGCTTCCTCCCGAAGCAGGGCAAGCCGCCAGCGTTCGCGTTCCTGTACCCCGCGGAGGACGCGAAGCTCATGGCGTGCGGCGCGGTGCCCCTCGAGTACCGCGTGCTCTATGGCGTGCTCGCGCGCGAGGGCTTGCGGCTGAGTGAGGCGCTCGCCCTGCGCTGGCGCGACCTGGACCTCGAGCGCGGCGTGCTCACGCTGGACGAAAACAAGACCGACGACCCCCGCGCGTGGGTGCTCGGGGAGGACGTGACGCGGGCGCTGGTGGCCTGGCGGGCCGCCCAGGGCGGGGGCGTCGAGCCCGAGCCGAACGACCACGTTTTCGCGGACCAGGGCGTGCCCGTCCGGGAGAACGCGATCGCGCGGA
Source organism: Polyangiaceae bacterium (assembly GCA_023150915.1). Taxonomy (GTDB): domain Bacteria; phylum Myxococcota_A; class Polyangia; order Polyangiales; family Polyangiaceae; genus JADJKB01. Next base: position 52,622 of record JAKLKA010000092.1, on the reverse strand, counting down.
CCCTGCGCGCCGAGCACCTCTCGGCCGCCGGCGTGACGCGGCCCGAGCTCTTCGCCCGCACGGCGGCCCGCCGACCTTTCCGGGTGCACGACCTCCGCGGGACCTTCGTGACCCTGGCCCTCGCGGCGGGGCGCACGGAGACGTGGGTGGCGGATCGGACGGGCCACAAGTCGAGCGTCATGATCAACCGGTACCGGAAGCAGGCGCGCACCGCGGCCGAGCTCGGGCTCGGGTGGCTCGTGCCCCTCGACGCGGCGATCCCGGAGCTCTCGGAGCCGACTCCTGTGGGGCAGAACCTGCCCCACGGCTGCCCCACAGGCGGTGCCCAGAGTCGGAATCGAACCAACGACACGCGGATTTTCAATCCGCTGCTCTACCAACTGAGCTATCTGGGCGGCGGGAGCGAGCTATTAGCGCACCCGAGGCCGGATGCGCAATCTCTGGAGCGCGGCTCGGGGCAATCGGCCTTTTTCCGCGCTTCCGGGGCCCCTCGACCGAGGGGCAATTCTGGTATCCTGCCCGTCCCGTGGCGAGCCTTGCACCTGGAAGTGGCGCGAACCCCTATTCGAGCGAGTCGTATTTGCACCAGCTCTTGGCCAAGGCCATCGCGGCCGGGGCCCGGGACGTCCACCTGAAGGTCGGCCAGCCCCCCGGCGCCCGCGTCCGGGGCTCGCTGGTCTACTTTCGACTCGACCGGATCCGGCCGCAAGACACCGAAGCCGCCGCGCGGCACATCATCCGCGACCCCGCGGTCCGCGACGACCTGGACCATGTCTCGGAGTACGACACCTCGTACGCCGCCCCGGGCATCGGCCGCTTCCGCGTGAACATCTACCGGCAGCGCGGGACGCTGGCGATCGTGATGCGCGCCATCCCCTTCGAGATCCCGTCGCTCGAAGACCTGCGGGCGCCCCCGGCTTGCAAAGAGCTTGCCGAGCGCGACCGCGGCCTGGTGCTGGTGGTGGGGGCCGCCGGCAACGGCAAGAGCACCACGCTGGCGGCGATGATCTCGCACATGAACCACAACATGTCGCGGCACATCGTCACCATCGAAGATCCCATCGAATACCTGCACGGCGACGATCGGTGCTCGGTGAGCCAGCGTGAGCTGAACCTGGACACGGCCAGCTTTGCCGACGCGCTGCGCGCGTCGCTGCGCCAAGATCCAGACGTGATTCAGGTCGGCGAGATCCGCGACTCGGAGACGATGGAGATCGCGCTCAAGGCCGCCGAGACGGGCCACCTGGTGCTCTCGACGCTGCACACCCCGGACGTGTCGCGCACGGTGAATCGCGTGGTGGCGCTCTCGGGGGGCGATCCGGGCGAGGTTCGCGAGCGGCTGGGCGACGCGCTGCAGGGGGTGGTCGCCCAGCGCTTGCTGCCCCGGGCCGACGGCCAGGGCATGGTGCTGGCGGCCGAGGTGCTGGTGGCCACGGGCATCGTGCGCGAGTCGATCAAGCGCCCGGCCGGCAATCCCTCGCTCAAAGACCTGATGGAGGGCGGGGACATGTACGGCATGCAGACCTTCGAGATGGCCGTGAAGGGCATGCTCCGCGAGAACCTGGTGGACAAAGAGACGGCTCGCTCGGCGATCGGCTTCTGAGCCGTTGTTGCGCTGCAACAATTTCGGTTGACCAGCTCCAAATACTGTGGGAAATGCTGTGCGCGCTCCTGTTGCAGCGCAATAGCCCCGGTCGGAGGAACCATGCAGCCCGAAAGTCAGCCCAGCGCCCCGCCCGCCCCGTCGTTCGCGGACCCCACGCCGCTGGGGCTGATCGCCCTGGCGATCGGCTGTGCGGCGCTCTTGCCCCTGGCCTTCGGCGCGACCACCAGCCGCGCGGCGCTGGAGACGGGGGCGGTGTTCTGCCTGCTGTTCGGCTGCGGCGGCCAGCTTCTGGCAGGGGTCTTGAACCTGGCCAACAAGAACCTGCTCGGCGGCACGGTCTTCACCGCCTTCGCCTTCAACTGGGCGGTGAATGCCTGGGTGCTCTGGTCGCTGTCGCGGGGCGCGCCGCCGGACCACCACGTGCTCCTGGCGACCGAGGCGGCGTCCCTGGTGCTGTTCGTGCCCCTGACCTACGCCTTCGGTTTCCACTCCAAGATCTTGTTCGCCTTCTTGCTCGACATCGACCTGTTGTACGTCTTCAAGCTGCTGCGCGGGTACGGCCACGTGACGGGGCTCGAGCTGCCGATCGCGCTGGCCACCCTGGCGCTCGGCGTCATCGCGCTCTACATCGCGCTGGCCATGCTGGTGAACCCGACCGTGGGTCGAGCCGTGTTTCCCGTGCCGGGCCCGCTGTTCGGTGCCAAGCCCGCGGCGCCCGCGCGCGCGGTCGGCGTGGCTTCGGTGCAAGGCGTCGCCGCCTGAAATCCCGGGCCCTGCTGGACCCACTGGCGGTCCTGGTCTATGGCCTCGACCGATGTCCGACGGTCTCCGCCACGACTACACTCGCGCCGAGGTCCGCGCGATCCACGACCTGCCGTTGTTCGAGCTGATCGACCGGGCCCGCGCGGTCCACCTCGAGCATCATCCCAAGAGCGAGCTGCAGCTGTGCACGCTGCTCAGCGTGAAGACCGGCGGCTGCCCGGAAGACTGCGCTTATTGCCCGCAGTCTGCCCACTACAAGACCCCGGTCGATCGCGAGCAGCTGCTGGGCGTGGACGAGGTGCTCGCCGCGGCCCGGCGCGCCCGCGAAGTGGGCGCCACCCGGCTCTGCATGGGGGCGGCCTGGCGCGAGGTCAAAGACGGCCCGGCGTTCGAGCAGATCTTGGAGATGGTGGCCCAGGTGAAGGCCCAGGGGCTCGAGACCTGCGTCACCCTCGGCATGCTGACGGCCCAGCAGGCCCAGCGGCTGCGCGCGGCCGGCCTGGACGCCTACAACCACAACCTGGACAGCTCGCCCGAGTTCTATCGCTCGATCATCACCACCCGCACCTTCGAGCAGCGGCTCGAGACGCTGAAGAACGTCCGTGCGGCGGGCATCACGGTGTGCACCGGCGGCATCATCGGCATGGGTGAGGGGGTCGAAGATCGCTGCGCCATGCTGGTCGAGCTGGCGAAGCTGGATCCCCACCCCGAGAGCGTGCCGATCAACGCGCTGGTGCGGGTGCCGGGCACCCCGCTCGAGAAGATGCCACCGGTCGACCCGCTGGATCTGGTGCGCATGGTCGCCACCGCGCGGGTGATGATGCCGCGCGCGCGCGTTCGGCTCAGCGCCGGTCGCACCGAGCTCGGGCGCGAGGCTCAGCTCTTGTGCATGTATGCCGGGGCAAACAGCATCTTCTACGGTGAGACGTTGCTCACCACGCCCAACCCCGGGCCCGACGCCGACGCCGAGTTGATGCGTTCCGCGGGGCTGTCGGCGGCGCCGGCCTGAGCGCGCGCGTCGGCGCCGGCCCTCTCCAGGTGCGTGACCCAGAGGGTGCGCACCACGCGATCGCCGCGCAGCACCTGGGCCGTGAACACCCCGCGCACGGCGCGTCCGGGCAGATCGTGCTCCGGATCGACGGCGAAGCGGCTGTCGTGCACGTACAGCACGTGACGCGCTTCGGCCCAGCGCTCGCGGGGCAGCCAGTCGTCGAAGTCGTCGCGGCGCGGGCCGTTGCAGCCGACCGGCACGCGCCGGCCCAGGGCCGCGTGCGCCTGCGCGCAGATCGTCCAGTGGGGGCCAACCACGGCGTAGCCCTCACCGGGGGGCAGCGAGTCCAGGCCGCGCGCCAGGAGGCGTGCGCCGTCGTGCCAGGCGTAGAGATCGTTGGCGATGTCGTAGCGCGGTCGATAGGCCTTGCCCAGCCAGCGCGGGGCCAGCGGCGTGCGGATCCAGACCCAGGCGAACGCCACCACCCCGAGGCCAGTCAGCCAGCACGCGCGCGCCAGCCGCGGCCCCACGATCGGCGCTCGCCCCAGCTGCAGCGCAAGGCCGAGATAGGCCGGCGCGAACCAGTGCGGCTCGGCCACTCGCGACCACAGACAGAGCAGCGCCAGGGGCAGGGCAGGGACGGCGACGCTGGCGAAGAGCACCGCGCTGACCGCGCTCTCGGCGCGGCGTCGGAACAGATCGCGGGCGAGCAGCGCCACCGCCAGCAAGAACGGTGGCGTGACGTACGCCAGCTGTCCGCCCAGGAACGCGCCCAGGTTCCGCAGCGACAGCCCCGCCGCGGCCTGGGTCGCCACCAGGCGGTGGCGCGCCATGGGAAAGCCCTGGCCGATCTCCCAGTGCACCAGCGGTGCGACCAAGATGGCGCACACGCCCAGCGCGCCCCAGGGCGCCAGCGTGCGGTAGCGGCCCCGCAGATCGCGATGCAGCGACGCGATCACCAGCGACAGCCCCAGCAGCGCGCCGCTGAGCTTCGACAGCGTCGCCAGCCCCACCAGCGCGCCCACACCCAGGGTGCAGACCAGCGCGCGGAGGCTGGCGGCCGGGGCCCGGGCCGCCAGCCCGGCCAGGCCCAGCGCCCCGAGCCAGAACAGGGCGAGCGGAAGGTCCGGCGTGAGGCCGAACAAGCCGATGGCGAGCTCGGGCACCCAGATCAGCGCCAGCGCCGTGGTCAGCGCGCCGCGGGTCGGGGCGCCCGCGGCCCAGCTGGCGAAGGCGCCGACCCACGGCACCCACGCCGCCAGGGCAGCGGTGATCAGGTGGGTGACGAACGGGGCCGGCGCGCTGCCGCGCCCGATCAGCCGCGCAAGCGAGCCGATCAGCCCGGGGTGATCGAGGTAGGCGGGCTGCGGGTGGAGCGCGTAGCAAGCGTACAGCGCTTCCGAGTCGCCGAAGCCCGTGCCGGTGGCGACGTGCATCCGCAGCCCGAAGAGCGCCGCGCTCGAAAGCAGCGCTGCAAAGGCCAGCCCGCGGTCACCCAGCTTCATGACAGCCACGGCGCGATCAAGCGGGCGACGTGCTTCGAGCTGTCGAGCGGCTCTTTGTGCGAAGCCGCCTTGACGTCACGGCACGCGCGCACGAACGCGGGGCGTTCGTCGAGCAAGCGGCCGGCTTCTTCCGCCAGTGCCTCGGCCGTGAACCGGGACTGAAGCAGCTCGGGGAACACGCGCTCGCCCAGGATCAGGTTGGGCAGCCCGATCAGGCTCACTTGCATCAAGCGCTTGGCCACCAGCTCGGTCAGCGGCCCCACGCGATAGCCGATCACCGGCGGCACCTCGGCGGCCACGCACTCGAGCGTCACCGTGCCGCTGGCAGCCAGCGCCACGTCGAAGGCCGAGAGCACGCTGGGCGCGCTCGACTCGATCACGGCCACGCCGGCGGCGGTGGCCTCGCGCCCGATGCGGTCGGAGAGCGCGCGATCGAGGGACGGCGCGACGATCACTCGAGCGTCGAGCGCGCCCCGCTCGGCCCGCAAGATCCCCAGCGCGGCCAGCATGGGGCCCAGGTGGTGCTTGATCTCTTCGGGCCGGCTGCCGGGCAAGAGGGCGACGTATTCGGCCCAGGGCGCCAGGCCCAGCCGCTGGCGAACCGCGTCGCGCGGGGGCGGGGTCTTTTCCAGAGCCGGGTGCCCCACGCAGCGCGCGTCGACCCCGTGGCGCTGCCAGAGCGCTTCTTCGAACGGGAACAGCAGGGCCATGCGGTCCACGGCGCGGCTCAGGCGCGGAGCGCGGCCCTCGCGCCAGGCCCAGATCTGCGGCGGCGCATACCAGAGCACCTTCAGGCCGCGCGCACGCAGGCGCGGAGCGAGCCAGGCGTTGAACTCGGAATACCCGACCAGCAGCGCTGCCTGCGCGCCGCGGGCGGACGCCTGCGACAAGAGCGTGCGCGCGGCGCGGGCGATGGCCGGGGCCCGGGCCACCACCGCGCCGATGCCCATGCCGGTGAGCGACGCGAGGTCGACCACCACGTCGGCGCCGGCGGCCCCGAGCGCGCGTCCCCCCAGGCCGAAGGCCGGTGCGCCCAGCTCGCGCACCACCGGCGCCGCCAGGGCGTCGCCGGAGCCTTCGCCCGCCGAGACCAGCAGAGTCACGTGCCGCTTCCGCGTGGGCGGCTCACTTCTTCGGCACGTTCGGTCGGATCTGGTGGACGTTCACCGTGTTGGCGAAGATCTCCACGCTCTTCTGGGCGAACTTGACCGGTTCGGCGTCGCTCTCGCTGAGCCGCCCCCAGTATTCGATGCGGTACTTGTTCCCGGCCTTGGGCTGGGTCGGTGCGTTCGACGGCGCGTTGGCGATCACGAACAGCGACTGGCGATAGTCGGTGTACGAGCACTTCACGTTGGGCAGCGAGCCGTCGAAGTAGACGTAGCGCACGTCGCGCTCGCAGGTGCCCGGCTCGATCTCGCCGTTCGCGGTCTCGTCGATGAACTTGATCCGCGCACCGCCCACGTCGTCGCCGACGCAGTCGCGGATCGGCCCGGTGATGATCGCCAGATCTTCGGGCGCGCTCCAGCCGGCCAGCGTCACCACTGCGGTCGAGAGCTGGTCGTACATGTCGGGCGTCAGCGTGGCGCCCTCGACCTTGCCCGGAACGGCCGGCACGTCGTAGCCGAAGCCGACGAACTCCTTGGCGACGCCGGGCTTCTCTTTCACGCGGTAAGAAATGTACTTCTCGGCCGGGTGGGGGAAATAGAACTCGCCGATGTTGAGCCCCGGCTCGCTCGCGTGATGCTCGACGCCCTTGGTGAAGTCGTTGTGGAACGCCTTCTTGCCGAAGATGCTCTCGCCCTCGAACAGGTCCACCTCGATGTCGGCGACGCCCTTGTCGCTCGAGAAGTCGAGCACCGCGAACTTGTTCTTGTCGCTGGGGGGGCCGCCGTCGGTGGTGCCGCCGTCGGTGGTGCCGCCGTCGGTGGTGCCGCTGTCCGGGTCCCCCGCGTCGGCGCCGCCGCTACCGCCCGAGCCGCCCATCCCCGAGCCACCGGTGCCGCCGCCGCCGCCGGTGCCGGTGATGCACGACCAGTCGGGTGCGATCAGCTTGTCGTTCTTGTCGCGCTTCTGCATCACCGGCAGCGTGGTCCCGCAGCACTCTTCGGGGGCGCCGCTCTTGCACGTGCCCGGGAAGCCGAGCGGGGTCGGGCCACACGTGCCGCCTTCCTTCCCGCCGGTACCGCCGGCGCCGCCGGTGCTGCCACCGCCTCCGCCGTCTTCGTCACCGCCGCAAGCGTACGCGGCCAGCGACAATGCGCCTGCCAGGACCACACCGACCACCTTCGCCGCACGAACCACGCTGATGCCTCCGCGTTCTGAGGAGCGACGCACCCGTGCCGCCCTGAGTGAAGGACGTTCTAACAGATGCCCCGCGGTTCGGCACGCGCCGCGATTTTCAGCGGCGCGCCGCCGCCCGGCCGCCCCGAAGGCGGCGGAAGCTGCCGAGGGCGAGCGCGCCGAGCCCGAGCCCCAGCGCCCACCTGCCGGCGCCCGCCGGGCCGCCCGGGGCGGTGCTGCAGCAGCCCTTTTCTTCGGGTTCGACGCCACAATCGATGGAGAAGCCGTGGCGCGGGATCGGGCTGCACTGGCTCACGTCTTTGCCGGGGGGATAGATCGCGCAGATCCCCTGGGCATCGTCGGCCTCCAGGCTGCGCAGCCCGGTCTCGCCGAACTGGTAGCTCGCGTACATCGTGGCCTGCTTGTCGCACGAGTGCGACAGCCCCAAGAAGTGACCGGCCTCGTGGGTGACGATCGAGTCGAGATCGGCCTGCACCGCCGTGTCGCCCACGGTCAGTGGCACCTGCAGCGAGTTGACCTCGACGTCGGCGTCGTAGATCTCGCCCGTCTTCACGTTGAACGTCACGGTGGTGAGCGCCAGCGTGCTGCTGCTGCCATAGGGCCAAGCGTCGTCGCGGTACATCCAGACGTTCGCGTTGGGGGAGTCCTGGTTGTACTCTTGCTTGTCGCACACCACGTCTTGGGTCTGGAACAGCGCCAGCGACGGCGGCGCGCCGCCGCAATCGACGCCGATCCATTTGGCGAGCGCCGTCTTGACCACGTCGCCGGTGAGCGCACCCGAGATGCCGCGCAGCGGTGAGCCGGTCACTTGCGCCGAGAACGACGCGCACCCGCCGGGCCAGTACAGCGGCAGCCCGCCATCCAGGCAGTACGAGCAACCCGCCGTGGGTTGACACTCGTTGGGGCTGCAGGTGGTGGTGCGGCAGAAGGCCTCGGCGCGGGCGGCGGTCAGAGAAAGACCGAGCGCGGCGAGCGCTGCCAGGATGCGATCAGCGCGCATGCCACGCCTTTCGCACCACGCCCGTCGCCTCGGCCACCGGGCGCCCGGACAGCGCCTGCACCGCGCCCTGGCCGATCAGCTCGGCCAGCCGCGGGCTTGGGGCGGTGCGGCGCTCCCCGCGGGCATCGGGGCGGATCGGGTAGTGCCCCTGGCCCAGGGCGGTGACGGTGAGCGCGCCCTCGGCCCCGGCGGCCAAGAAGAGCAGGCACGGCTCGTTCACCAGCAACACCGCCTCGCCGTGGACCACCTGCCCGAGGTCGCCCACGCGCCCGCCCAGCGTGCGCACCCAGAGCTCGCTGCCGTCGGCGGGCCCGCCCACCACCTCGTCGATGCGCAGCCGGCTGTAGGTGACGATGCGGCGGCGACCGCCCACCTGCTCGAAGCGACCCTCGGCCGAGAGCGTGGTGGCCACCACTGCGCGCGCGCTGGCACGCACCAGCTCGGGGAGCGTCACGGCACGGGCGATGCCTGCCAGCGCGGGTCGCCCCGGGAGTGTGACTGCCGCTGCTGCCGACCCCACCAGCCCGAGAAACCGCCTGCGTCCCAGCATGTCGCGCGAGCCTAGCACGGCACCCCCAATTCGCTCGACTGCGCTATAAGAGACGCCCTCGCCGGGCTCGATGACGACCTCTCCCCTCACGCCCTCTCCGGGCCCGCTGCTCACCCGCGTGTCTCCCGAGCTCGGACCCGAGCTGGGGCGCTATGTGGTGCGCCACCGGGCAGAGGTCGAAGCGATGATTCGCACCGGCGGGCGCGAGGCCGGTCTGCCCGCCGCGCGCCGCTACGCCAAGGTCTTCGACGGCCTGCTCGGTGCGCTGTTCGGCGCCGTCGAGGCGACCATGCGGAAGTCCGGCGAATGGCAGCCCGTCGCGCTGGCGGCGGTGGGCAGCTACGGGCGAGGCGCCGTGGCCTTTGCCAGCGATCTGGACGTGCGCCTCTTGCCCGCGGGTGGAGTGCTCGAAGCCGCGCAGCCCATCGCCGAGGCGTTGCTCTATCCGCTCTGGGACGCCGGGCTCTCGGTCGGTCACCAGGTGATTTCGCCCGACGAGGTCATCGAGCTCGGCCGCACCGACCTGCCCACCGCCACCTCGCTGCTCGACTGGCGCCACGTGGCGGGCGCGCGGGACGCCAGCGCCCGCCTGCTCGAGCGGGTGTTCGAGGGGCTGTTCGGCATCGGCGAGATCCGCGAGTTCATCGAGCGGCTGGGCGCCCGGGCCGACGACCGTCGCGATCGCTTCGGCGGCTCGGTCTATCTGCTCGAGCCCGACGTGAAGAACGGCCCGGGTGGGATCCGCGATCTGGACGTGGCGCACTGGGCGGCGCGCGCGCGCTGGCGCATCACGGAGCTGTCCGATCTGGTGCGCCTGGGGGTGCTGGTCCCGCGCGAGTGGCAGCACATCGACCAGGCGCTCGAGTTCCACTGGCGGGTGCGCAACCTGCTGCACGCCCACGGCGGGCGGCGCACCGACCGCCTCAGCTTCGACCGCCAGGAGCAGATCGCCGAAGATCTGGGGTACGGCAGCAGCGGGCCGTCCGTCGAGCGCTTCATGAGCGACTACTACCGGCACGCTCGCGCCATCGAGCACGCCCGGGACATGATCTTGTCGCGCGCGCTGCCACCGCCGACCAAGAAGCCCCACACCGTCGGCATCGGGCGGGGGCTCACGCTGGTGAACGGCGAGGTGAGCATCGCGCACCCCGGCGCCCTCGAGACCGAACCGGCGCTGGCGTTTCGCCTGTTCGACGAGGCGTTGCGGCGCGACGTGCCGGTCTACGAGTTCGCTCGCGACCTGGTGGCGCGGGCTGCCAGCTCGCCGGCCTTCGCCGAGCGCCTGCGCGCCAGCGACGAGGCCGCCCGCCTGTTCGTGCGGCTGGTCATGACGGTGCAGAGCTCGCGTCTCAAGCACGAGTCGGTGCTGGTCGAGCTGCACGACGTGGGCCTCTTGGTCGCCATGATCCCCGAGTTTTCGCCGGTGGTCGGCCGCGTGCACCACGACGTGTACCACGTGTACACCGTCGACGCGCACTCGGTGGCGGCGGTCGACCGGCTGCGCTCGCTGGGGCGAGGCGACCTCGCCGGCGACTATCCGCTGGCGTCGCGGCTGGCGGCCGAGATCGCACGCCCCCGCGTGCTGTTCTTCGCCACGCTGCTGCACGACGTGGGCAAGGACATCGGCGGCAAGAACCACTCGGAGCGCGGGGCACAGATGGCCCAGGGCATTCTCGAGCGGCTGGGCTTTTCACCCGGAGAAATCAGCGAGATCCGCCACCTGGTTGCCCAGCACCTGCGGATGTACCACGTCGCCACGCGTCGCGACATCGACGACCCCGCCACGCTCGACGACTTCTGCCGCGACGTTCACGGCAGCGAGGGGCTGCGCGAGCTCTACCTCTTGACCGTGTCCGACGTGTCGACCACCAGCCCCACCGCGATGACCAGCTGGAAGGCGCGAATGCTCGACGAGCTCTACGTCAGCGCGCTGCGCCGGTTGGGGGAGGGGCTCGAGCCCGAGCGTGCCCGTGAAGAGTGTGTGGCCAGCATCGTGGCGGGCTGGGACGACCGCGCGACGCTGCCGTTCTTGTCCCACTTCCTCAAGGCGATGCCCGAGCGCTACTTGCACGCGAACTCGGCGGACGACATCCGAGCCCACGCGCGCTTCGCTCTCTCGGCGGCCGATCGGCCGCACACCGTGGACCTCTTGGCCAGCGACGAGGCCCACCACCAGCTGGGGTTCGTGTCCGACGACCGCCCTGGCCTCTTGGCGATCTTCACCGCGACCCTGGCGGCGGCCCGCCTGCCGGTGGTCGGCGCGCAGATCTATTCCTGGACCGACGAGGCGGGGCGGGTGCGCGCGCTGGACCTGTTCTGGGTCAAGAGCGGGCGGGACGCCCTCGAGACGCGCGGCATGCTGGCGCGCATCGAGCGTGATCTGGCGCAGTTGCTCGCCGGTCAGACCACGCCGGCGGCGCTGGTCTCGGGGGGTCGGGCCGCCCCGCGCTACCAGGTGGGCCACACGCCGCACGTGGCGACCGAGGTCAGCGTGGACCACCGCGCCACGGCCCACACCGTGATCGAGGTGACCACCCGGGACCGCCCGGCCCTGCTGTTCTGGCTGGCCAACACGGTGCAAGAGGCCGGGCTCGCGATTTCTTTGGCCAAGATCAACACCGAGGGGAACCGGGTGGCCGACGTTTTCTACGTGGCCGACGCCTCGGGAGCCAAGCTGGCGGACCCCGCTCGCATCGAAGAGCTCAAGCGCCGTATTCTCTCGACCGTCGCGCAGCTCGAAGACCTGGAGGCTCGATGACCAAGCTCACGTCGCTCACACTCGCCCTGCTCATTTCCGCCTGCACCGGCGGCACGCCGGCGAAGAACCCGGAGGGCGACCCGCCCCCCTTCGACGACCCGAAGGGCGAGGCGCCGCCCAGCGCGCCCGCTTCCAGCGCCAAGGTCAAGGCGGGGATGGACGCCATCCAGGCCGGTGACTTCGCCAAGGCGAAAGAGATCCTGACCGCGGCCGTGACCGAGGCCCCGAACGACCCGCAGGCGTCGTTCTATCTGGGCGTGGCGCTCGAGAACGGCGGCGACGCCCAGGGGGCGCGCGCCAAGTACGAGAAGGCGCTGTCCCTGGACGGCAAGCTGACCGAGGCCGCGGTGAACCTGTCGGCGCTCTTGCTCGACGCGAACGACGCCAAGGCCGCCCTGGGCGTGGTGCAGGCCGCGCTCAAGCACGCGCCGACCCATCCGATGCTGCTGATGAACCACGCGCTCGCCCTCGAGGCCACGGGCGACACCGCAGGTGCGCTGGGCGCTTATGGCAAGGCCGTGAAGGCCCAGCCCGACAACCTGGAGCTGCGCTACGCCCACGCCGAGCTGCTCACCGGCGCCGGCAAGAAGGACGAAGCCTTGGCCGAGCTGCGCAAGGTCGGAGCCGGCGGCGACGCCAAGCTGATTGCCGCGGTCGCCACCCTGTTCGGCAAGCTCGGTGCCTTCGCCGACTGCGTGGGCGCCCTCGACAAGGTCATCGCCAAGAGCCCCCAAGCCGACCTGCACACCCGACGCGGCGTGTGCCGGCACGAGCTCAAAGACGAGCCGGGCGCGAAGAAGGACTACGACGCAGCGCTGGCGCTGGACGCCAAGTACGCACCCGCGCACTTCTACCTGGGCATGCACTACAAGACCGCGGGCAAAGTCAAAGAGGCCAAGGCCGCCCTGGAGAAGGCGGTGGAGCTGTCGGGCGGCAAGGGTGTGGGCGAGGCGGCCAAGAAAGAGCTGAGCGAGCTGAAGTGAGCGCTGCACCCGCGGCGTGAAATCCCGGACGCGCTGCAACCCGGGCTCGTGTTAGCCACGAGCGCATGAGTCGAACGATCATCGTGTGCGGGCACGGCCCCGGCATCTCGGATGCCGTGGCCCAGCGGTTTGGGCGTGAAGGGTTCAGCGTGGCGCTGGTGGCACGCAACGCCGAGCGGTTGGCGGGCGCGGCGAAGGCGCTGGCGGCGTCGGGCGTGAAGGCACAGGCCTTCCCCTGCGACCTGGCCGACCCCGAGGCCGTCGCAAAGCTGGTGGGCAGCGTGCGCCAGGCTTTCGGCCCCATCGGCGTGCTGCACTGGAACGCATACGGCGGCGGGGCCGGGGACCTGACGGTGGCGCCCACCGCCGAGCTCCGGGCCGTGCTCGACATCTCGGTGCACGGGCTGCTCGCGGCGGTGCGCGCGGCGCTTCCGGATCTGAAGAGCGAGCAGGGCGCGGTCCTGGTCACCGGCGGCGGGCTGGCGTTCTACGACTCGGCCGTCGATGCCATGGCCACGAGCTGGGGTGTCATGGGCCTGGCGGTGGGCAAGGCCGCGCAGCACAAGGCCGTGGGTCTGCTCAGCCAGAAGCTCTCGAAAGACGGCGTGTACGTCGGCGAGGTGGTGGTGATGGGCGCGGTCAAGGGAACGGCCTTCGACTCGGGGAATGCCACCATCGAGGCGTCCGGCATCGCGCAGCGGTTCTGGGAGCTCTTCCAGGCGCGGGGCGAGACGTCGGTCACCTTCGGCTGACAGGCCTCACAAGATCAGGTCGAGCAGTCGATCCAGCTCGTCCAGCGACGAGTACTTCACGCTGATCTCGCCCTTGCCGTCCCGGTCTTTGACCTCGCATCGGGTGCCCAGCTTGCGCTCGAGGCGAAGCTCGAGGTCGCGCACCGCGGCGCTCTTGCTGCTCTTGCGACCGCCCTTGGCGCTCTTGCCGGCGCTGGCCTTGGCGCTTCGGACCAGCGCCTCGGTCTGCCTCACGCTGAGCCGGCCTGCGATGACCTTGTCGGCCAGCGTGGCCAGCGTGAGCTCGTCGGGCGCGCCGAGCAGCGCCCGGGCGTGCCCCTCGGAGAGGTCGCCGGCAATCACCAGCTTGCGCACGCGCTCGGGCAGCTTGAGCAGGCGCAGCGCGTTGGCGATGGTCGAGCGGTCTTTGCCGATGCGCGCCGCCAGGCTCTCTTGGGTGTAGCCCAGATCGCGCATCAGGCGGTCGAAGGCTTCGCTGAGCTCGATCGGGTTCAGATCGGCGCGCTGGATGTTCTCGATCAGCGCCAGCTCGAACGCGTCTTTGTCGGACACGTCGCGCACCACCACCAAGACCTCGCGCAGCCCTGCCTTCTGCGCGGCGCGCCAGCGGCGCTCGCCGGCGATGATCTCGAACTCGTCTTGGCCGCGCCGGCGCACCACCAGCGGCTCGATGATGCCGTGCTCGCGGATGCTCTGCGCCAGCTCTTCCAGCGCCTGATCGTCGATGTGGCTGCGAGGCTGCCCGCGTTGCGGCTTGATCTTCTCGACCGCGCAGGTGAACACGTTGCCCTCGCCGTAACTGCCGGCCACGTGGGCCGGCGTCGGGGCAGGGGCGGGTTTGGCCGGGAACAGCGCGTCCAGCCCGCGCCCCAGGCCGCGCGGGGGCTTCACTCCGCCGGTGGTCACGGGCGCGCCTCGATCAGCTCGCGCGCCAGGCTCAAGTAGCCCTGCGCGCCCTTGCTCGACACGTCGTAGAGCAGCGCGGGCAGGCCGTGGCTGGGGGCCTCGCTCAGCCGCACGTTGCGCGGGATCACTGCGTCGAACACCCGGAAGTGGCGGCGCACCTCGTCGGCCACCTGGTGCGCCAGGCGGTTACGCGGGTCCCACATCGTCAGCACGATGCCCTCGACCGTCAGCCCGGGATTCAGGCTCGATTTGACGCGGTCGATGGTGGCCATCAAATAGGTGATGCCCTCGAGCGCATAGTACTCGGGTTGTAGCGGCACGATCACGCGGTCGGCGGCCACCAGCACGTTGAGCGTCAGCACGCCGAGCGACGGCGGCGAGTCGATGACCACGTATTGATAGCGCTCGACGACCGACTCCGAGAGCAGCCGGCGCAGGTGAGTGCCGCGCGCGTCGTCGAACAGCTCGTACTCGACGGCGGTGAGGTCTTGCGTGCTCGGCGCGACGTCGAGGGTGGCGATCTTGGTGTGCTGGATGATCTCGCCCAGCGAGCAGCTGCCGACCAGCGCGTCGTAGATGGTGCGCTCGACCGTTCCAGAGCCGAACCCGACGCCGCTCGAGGCGTTCGCCTGGGGGTCGAGGTCGACCAGCAAGGTGGGGCGCTCGGCCGCCGCCAGACTCGCGGCGAGGTTCACCGCCGTGGTCGTCTTGCCGACGCCGCCCTTCTGATTGGCGATCGCGATCACATTCGGACGGGCCATGTTGCTCGCGCTCGCTGCTTTACAGCGAAAGCCGCAGCGCCGGTGGAATCAAAACGGGCGACCCCGGTGCCGCCGCCCGCCGCGGCCCCGCGCCTTATCGAACTCACACGGAACCCCCTCAGTTTTTTGGCGGTCCGCAGGGCGTGTCGTACTGTGTGCGCAGATGTAGGTGTAAGTGGGTTGACGTAAGTATGAACGCCTCACGCAGCGCTCCCGATTCCCTCCGTCGTCGCCTTCGGGCGGCACTGAGCGAGCCCGAGCGGGGCGAGGCAGCGCGGCAGCGCCTGCTGGCCACGCAGTTCTTCACGAGCGTCCAGCCCGGGCCGTCCCGGGTGGTCCCGCTTTCCACCTCTCGCGTTCGTCCCTGAGCCCCAGCCACCCCGACCGAGGAGACCGAATCGATGTCCAGCCCCCGCGCTTACCGTAGCTTCGCCGACTTCCAACGCGAGGAGATCCGCCCCGGCATGCGTGCTGGCTGGACCCTCGACGAGCTCGAGGAGCCCGCCCTCGGCGCCGAGCTCGACTTCGACGCCGACCCCTTCGAGGCCATGCTCGACAAGGCCGAGGAAGAGGAAGACGAGGACGACTGAGCCTGGCTTGTCTTCGGATTGGCTGGGGTCGACCCGAGCGTCGCCCCCTGCCGATCCGGGTTCCCCTCCCGGAGCCCTAGAGCCCTCGCGGACCTGCCTCCCGCGGGGGCTCGAATTTTTTGTCTCGGGCTCGGCCCTCGACGGGATCCCCGCCGCGGCAGTTCGCGGTCGTCGCTGGCTCGTTCCTCGTTCTTTGTTCCATCCCCCCGCTTTGGGTTGACCTGCGGCCCTCCGCGTGGAATTGAGGCCCCTCCCATGCAGGTTCAGGTCAACAAGCTCAGCCCCGTTTTGATCGAGTTCGATGTTCAGGTCGCCGCCGACCGCGTGAGCAGCGAGATGGAGAAGGCCTTCGCGGCCGTCGCCAAGAACGCACGCATCCGCGGCTTCCGGCCCGGCAAGGCGCCGCGGGGTGTGCTGAAGAGCATGTTCGGCTCGCGCATCGCCGCCGACGTGGCCCAGCGGCTGGTGGACGAGACGTTCCCCCAGGCCGTGTCGGCTCAGAACGTTCAGCCGGTGAGCTCGCCGGCCATCGAGCCCCAGGCGGTGGAAGAGAACAAGCCCTTCTCGTACAAGGCCCGCTTCGAGATCGTGCCCGCGATCGAGAGCGTGAAGTACGACGGCCTCGGCGCCAAGCGGCCGAAAGTCGAGGTCAAGCCCGAGCAGATCGACGAGCAGCTCGAGCGCCTGCGCCGTGAGCACTCGACGCTCGAGCCGCCCAAGGCGGAGCGCGCCGCGGCCAAGGGCGACGTGGTCACCATCGACTTCACCATCTCGGTGGACGGCAAGCTGATCGACGACGCGGGCGCCACCGACTTCCCGGCCGAGCTGGGCGCCGGTGTGCTGCTCGGCCCGATCGACGAGGCGCTGACTGGCAAGAAGGTGGGTGACACCGCCGACGCCAGCGTCGACATGCCGGCGGCGCACCCGCACCCCAAGCTGAAGGGCAAGACCTGCGCCTTCAAGCTCACCCTGAAGGACCTGAAAGAGCGCGTGCTGCCCGAGCTGGACGACGAGTTCGCGAAGGACCTGGGCGAGTTCGCCACGCTGACGGACCTGAAGAAGGACATCGAGGGCCGGCTCGAGAAGCAGCTGAAGGAGAGCTCGGACAACGCCGTCGCCGAGCAGCTGGTGGTCGAGCTGGTGAAGGCGAACCCCATTCCGCTGCCGCCCTCGCTGGTCGAGCGCCAGATGCAGCTCACCCAGCAAGAGATCTTCTCGCAGGCGCGGCGCCAGGGGCAGAACCCGTCGGGGCTGGGTGACGAGCTGCGTCAGAAGATCCAGGCCGACAGCGAGGTCAAGGTCTGCGCCGGCCTGCTGATGGCCGAGATCGCCAAGAAAGAGAACATCAAGATTGGCGACGCCGAGATCGAAGAGGGGCTGACCGAGCTGGCCGAGCAGAGCGGAAAGAACGTGGCCAAGGTCCGCGCCGAGTACCGGGACCAAAAGAAGCGCGAGATGCTGATTGGGATGATTTTGGAGAACAAGGTCCTCGACATCATCGAGGCCAAGGCCAAGATCGAGTCCGAGAGCTGAGAGGAAGGCACATGACCCAAAGGCCGGAAACCCGCCGTCAGGCCATGGCAGTGCTCGAGAGCGCCGCCACGGCCAGCATCATCTACCCCCACGTGGTCGAGACCACCCACCGTGGCGAGCGGACCTGGGACATCTTCAGCCGCCTGCTCAAGGACCGAATCGTCTTTCTGGGCAGCCAGGTCGACGACCTTTCTAGAGAGCGAAGATCCGGACAAGGACATCCAGCTCTACGTGAACTCGCCGGGCGGCGTGGTCACCGCCGGCTTGGCCATTTACGACACCATGCAGTACGTGCGCTGCCCGGTGAGCACCATCTGCATCGGCCAGGCTGCCAGCATGGGCGCCCTGCTCCTCGGCGCCGGCCAAAAGGGGCGTCGTTTCGCGCTGCCGCACTCCCGGATCATGATTCACCAGCCGCTGGGCGGCGCCCGGGGCCAGGCCACCGACATCGAGATCCAGGCGCGTGAGATCCGTCATGCCAAGGACGTGATCACCGATATCTTGGTGCGATCTTGCGGACGTAGCCGCGAAGAGATCGCCAAGGACATCGAGCGCGATTTCTACATGGGCCCGGCACAAGCCAAGGAATACGGGCTGATCGACGAAATCTTCGAGCCCAAGAAGAAGGGCGAGTAGGCTCGCCGTTCACTTGCGGGGTCGTCGGCTGCGGCCTACAATTCCCGGCGAATTTCGCAATTGTTCCGTAGGGTAAAAAGTGGAACGGCGACGAGACGACTCCAACGGTAACCTGTGCTGCTCCTTCTGCGGGAAATCCCAGAAGGAGGTGAAGAAGCTCATCGCTGGCCCTACGGTCTACATCTGCGACGAGTGCATCGCCCTCTGCAACGACATCATCGCGGAAGAGGTCGAGAAGGACGAGCCCGCGGGCGGCTCGGACCCGATGCCGAAGCCGTCGGAGATCAAGACGATCCTCGACGACTACGTGGTGGGGCAAGAGCGCGCGAAGAAGATCCTCTCGGTCGCGGTCTACAACCACTACAAGCGCATCGACACCAAGGTCGCCACCGAGGACGTCGAGCTCAGCAAGAGCAACATCTTGCTCTTGGGCCCCACCGGTAGCGGCAAGACGCTGCTCGCCCAGACGCTGGCCAAGATCCTCAAGGTGCCGTTCGCCATCGCCGACGCCACCACGCTGACCGAGGCCGGGTACGTGGGTGAGGACGTCGAGAACATCATCGTACAGCTCTTGCAGAACGCCGACCACGACGTCGAGCGGGCGCAGCGCGGCATCGTCTACATCGACGAAATCGACAAGATCAGCCGCAAGAGCGACAACCCCAGCATCACCCGCGACGTGTCGGGCGAGGGCGTGCAGCAGGCCCTCTTGAAGATCATCGAGGGGACGATCGCCAACGTGCCGCCCAAGGGCGGTCGCAAGCACCCGCAGCAAGACTTCTTGCAGGTCGACACCACCAACATCCTGTTCATTTGCGGCGGGGCGTTCGTGGGGCTCGACCAGATCGTGCAGCGCCGCCTGGGCCAGAGCCGCCTGGGCTTCGGCGCCGACGTGAAGGGCAAGAACGACTTCAAGCTGGGCGAGCTGCTCAACCAGGTTCAGCCGGAAGACCTGCTCAAGTTCGGCCTGATCCCCGAGTTCATCGGCCGCCTGCCGGTCATCGCCACCCTGCACGAGCTGAACGAAGAGGCGCTGATCGACATCTTGACCAAGCCGAAGAACAGCTTGGTGAAGCAGTTCCAGAAGCTGTTCGAGATGGACGGCGTGAAGCTGAAGTTCAGCAAGGGCTCGCTCGGGGCGGTGGCCAAGAAGGCGCTCGAGCGCGAGAGCGGCGCGCGCGGTCTGCGCGCCATCCTCGAAGAGGCCATGCTCGACATCATGTACGACGTGCCGACCAAGACCGGCATCAAGGAGGTCGTGCTGTCGGAAGAGGTCATCGCGAAGGGCGAAACTCCGCTCATCGTGTACGAGAAGGACCAGCGCGAGGCGGGCGTCGGCTGAGCCGGCGCTCCGCCCTACGGGGTCAGAGGGAGCGGGACCCGTCCCGAGCCGAAACCGATGTTCTTCAAGAAAGATAGCGACAAGAACGCTTCTGCTCGGCGGCCGCTGCCGGCGCTGCCGCTGCGCGACATCATCGTGTTCCCGCACATGGTGAGCCAGCTGTTCGTGGGGCGCGAGAAGAGCATCGCCGCGCTCGACGACGCGATGGCGCGGGACAAGGAGATCTTCCTGGCCGCGCAGAAGAGCGCGAAGACCAACGACCCCACGCCGGAAGACGTCTTCCAGGTGGGCACCATCGGCACCATCGTGCAGCTGCTCCGCCTGGCCGACGGCACGGTGAAGGTGCTGGTCGAGGGGCGCCAGCGGGCGAAGATTGCGCGCTTCGTCGACGGGCAGAGCCATTTCTTGGTCGAGGTGGAAGAGCTGGCGGAAGAGGTCGCCACCGGCGTCGAGGTCGAGGCGCTGATCCGCAGCGTGCAGAGCACCTTCGAGGTCTACGTGAAGCTGAACAAGAAGGTTCAGCCCGAGGTGCTCATGCAGGTGCAGAGCATCGACGACCCCGCGAAGCTCAGCGACACCATCGCCGCCAACCTGCCCACCATCAAGCTGGCCGATCGTCAGGGCCTGCTCGAGACGCTCGAGGCCAAGAAGCGCCTGGAACGTCTGTACGAGCTGATGCAGGCCGAGATCGAGATCCTGCAGGTTGAGAAGAAGATCCGCTCCCGCGTCAAGAAGCAGATGGAAAAGACGCAGAAGGAGTACTACCTCAACGAGCAGATGCAGGCCATCCAGAAGGAGCTGGGTGGTGGCGAGCGCGACGAGTTCAAGAGCGAGATCCAAGAAATCGAGGAGAAGCTCAAGACCAAGAAGATGAGCGAAGAGGCTCATCAGAAGGTCAAGAAAGAGCTCAAGAAGCTGAAGATGATGCACCCCACGAGCGCGGAAGCGACCGTGGTGCGCAACTACATCGACTGGATCTTGAGTCTGCCCTGGTACGACAAGACCGAAGAGCGCTTCGACATTCTCGAGGCCGAGAAGATCCTGGACGAGGATCACTACGGCCTGAAGAAGTGCAAAGAGCGCATCATCGAGTACCTGGCGGTGCAGGCCCTGACCAAGCAGCTGAAGGGCCCGATCTTGTGCTTCGTGGGCCCGCCGGGCGTGGGCAAGACCAGCATTGCCAAGAGCATTGCCCGAGCCACGGGCCGCAAGTTCGTGCGCCTGTCACTGGGCGGCGTGCGCGACGAGGCCGAGATCCGCGGTCACCGCCGGACGTACATCGGGGCGTTGCCCGGCAAGATCATCCAGAACCTGAAGAAGGTCGGCACCGCCAACCCGGTGTTCTTGCTCGACGAGATCGACAAGATGAGCACCGACTTCCGCGGCGACCCGGCGGCGGCGCTGCTCGAGGTGCTCGACCCCGAGCAGAACCACAACTTCAACGATCACTACCTCGATCTGGACTACGACCTGTCGCAGATCATGTTCCTGACCACTGCCAACACCCTGGGCGGCATCCCGCTGCCGCTGCAGGACCGCATGGAGATCATCCAGCTCTCGAGCTACACCGAGTTCGAGAAGCTGAACATCGCGCAGAAATACCTGGTGCCCCGCCAGAAGCACGAGTGCGGCCTGGACGAGGTCGACTTCGCGTTCAGCGAGAACGGCGTGCGCACGGTCATCCACCACTACACGAAGGAAGCGGGCGTCCGCAGCCTGGAGCGCGAGATCGCCAGCATCTGCCGCAAGGCCGCGCTGCGCGTGGTCAAAGAGGGCAAAGAGCTGGCCGTCGAGATCAAGGGCAGCGACGTGCCCAAGTACCTGGGCGTGCCCAAGTATCGGCTCGGCAAGAAGGAAGAGGCTGACGCCATTGGCCTGACCCATGGCCTCTCGGTCAGCGAATACGGCGGGGACATCCTCGACTGCGAGGTCAGCGTGGTGCCGGGCAAGGGCAAGCTGGTGATCACCGGCCTGCTCGAGAAAGGCATGGAAGAGAGCGCGCAGGCGGCCATGAGCTACATCCGCAGCCGCGGCGGCGCCCTCTCGCTCGAGCCCGAGTTCTATCAAAAGATCGACGTGCACGTTCACTTCCCCGACTTCGTGCGCAAAGACGGCCCCTCTGCCGGCGTGACCATGGCCACCAGCATTGCCAGCGCGCTCACCCGGCACCCGGTGAAGAGCGACGTGGCGATGACTGGCGAGATCACGCTGCGCGGCCGCGTGATGCCGATCGGCGGCCTGAAAGAGAAGCTTCTGGCCGCTCACCGCAACGGCATCAAGACGGTGCTGATCCCCAAGGACAACCGCAAAGACCTGCGCGAGATCCCGCGGCGCGTGCTCAAGGCGATCCGCATCGTGCTGGTGGACCACATGGACGACGTCTTGCGTGAGGCGCTGGCCCTGACCGATCCGGACAAGATGTTCGGCGCGCGGCGGCTGTTCATGGAGTATCGCAACGGCGAGCTGGTGGGCGGTGACGCGAGCTCACCGGTGCCGCCGCCCGTGACCAGCGGCGACGTTCCCGGCGAGCAGCCCGGAATGAGCTGAGGGGACGTGATCGTTCTCAGCGGCTGAGCCCGCGTGGCGCGAGCGTCAGCGGGGAAGAGCCTCGCGGAGGCCTTTCACGTGCTCCGCGCCGTGCGGCACCTGGATGCTCGAACCCTTGAAGGCCGAGCCCAGCGGCTCGGCGTGCCCCTTCAGACAGCCCGCCAGGAACACCTCGGCCACGGCGTTGAAGCTGGTGCGGTTCTCGGGCCTCGCGAAGCCGTGGCCCTCGTCGGGGTAGAGCACGTAGCTGACAGGGATCTTCTTTTCCTTCATCGCCGACACGATCTGGTCCGACTCGGCCTGCTTCACCCGCGGGTCGTTGGCGCCCTGGCCGATCAAGAGCGGGCGCTCGATCTTGCCGACGTGGGTGAGGGGTGAGCGCGCGGCGAGCAGCTTCTTGCCCGCCTCGCTGCGCACGTCGCCGACCCGGGTGAGGAACTCTTCTTTGAACGACTCCCAGTAGGGCGGGATCGACTCGAACAGCGTGTTCAGGTTCGAGGGCCCCACGATGTCGACGCCGCAGGCGAAGGTCTTGGGCGTGAACGTGAGCCCGACCAGCGTGGCGTACCCGCCATAGCTGCCGCCCATGATGGCGACCTGATCCTGGGTGGTGACCCCGTGATCGACGGCCCACCGGACCGCGTCGAGCAGGTCGTCGTGCATCTTGCCCGCCCACTCGTGGTTCGAGGCATTGACGAAGGCTTTGCCGAAACCCGTCGAGCCGCGGTAGTTGACGCTCAGCACGGCGTAGCCGCGATCGGCGAGCCACTGGTGATAGGGGTGATAGCCCCAGCGGTCGCGCGCCCAGGGGCCGCCGTGCACGAACAGCACCATGGGGCTGGGCGTGTCCGCGCGCTCGCCGCCGCCCAGGTTCCTGCCCCGCGGCAGCGTGAGGTAGCTGGGCAGGGCCAGGCCGTCGCGCGCCGCGATCGACACCGCGTGCATCCCGAGCAGCGAGTGCTTGTCGAGCTCGGGCCGCTCGCTCATCAAGAGCTTCGCGCGCTTCGCCTTCCGGTCCCACAGATAGAAACGCGTGGCAGAGGTGTCGAGCGAGTAGGCGACGACCCAGCGCTGGTCGTCGAGCGACTGACTCACCACCTGGAAGTCGCCGGCCGAGACCTCTTTCAGCGCGGCGAAATCGCCGGCAATCTCCGGGTCGAGCACGATCCACTCCTGGCGCAGGTGCTCGCTCAGAGCGGCCCGGGGCTTCCACGTGACCGGATGGGTGAACACCCCGCTGACGTCGGCCTTGGAGCTCTCTGCCAGTACCTTGGCGTCCTTCTTGGGCAGCGCCACGCGCTCGAGCACGCTCTTGTCGCGGCCCAGGCTGCTGGTCCAGTAGAGCTCCTTGCCCGAGCTGTCGAGGGTGACGAGCTGGGTGTTGCGGGTGTCCTCGAAGGGGATGCTGGAGAAGGCCACCCAGCGGGTGCCTTGTCGCTGGAGGACCGAATAGCCGCCGCCCTTCGTGCTCTCGAGCGCGAAGCGCAGTGCGAGCTCGGCATCCGCGAGGTAGCTGGCCTTCCCCTCGTTCTTCTCGACCAGCGTCAGCTTGCCGGTGGTCAGATCCACGCGGTGCACGTCGTGCCACTTCTTGTCGCGATCGTTGATGCCCAGGAGCAGCTCTTTCGGCTTCTTCGGGCTCGCGCCCACGATGCGCGCCTGCACGCCCTTCATCGGCGTCAGATCGAGGGCCTTGCTCGTCGCCAGATCCACGACGTACACGTGCCAGTTCTCGTCGCCGCCTTCGTCCTGGGCGTAGAGCACGTGCCCGCTGGTATAGGCCCAGGTGTGGATGCGAATGCCCCGCTTCTTGTCGCTGGTGACCGGTTTGGCCTTCGAGAGATCGCTGACCGGTCCGACCCAGACGTTCAGCACGCCGTCCACCGGCGCCAGGAACGCCAGCTGGTTGCCGTCCGGGCTCAGCTTGGGATTGGTGCGCTCGGGGTTGCCGAAGAACACGTCGCGGGGGATCAGCTTGGGCGCGGCGACTGCGGCGGGCGGCGCTGCGGCCTCTACCGAAGCGGCCGGCGGTGCGCCGCTCGGCGGGCTGTCGACGGCGGGCGGTGCTCCACAGGCGCCGAGCGCCATCAGCAGGGCAGGCAGGGCAAGTCGTGGCGACATGGTCGCGACGATGCGACGGAGCGCTGCCAGAGTCGAGGGCTGGGATTTGCCTGCTCGCTCGCCCAGAGCTAGGACCAGGGGCAGGAGGTCCCGATGAAGGCGATCCAGTTCTTGGCTTGGTGTGCGGCAGGTTCGTTGGCGCTGGTCGCGTGCGGCGGAAAGACCCAGATCGACGGTACCGGCGGCTCGGCGGGCTCGGGTGGGGGTGGCAGCGGCGGCACCAGCGGTGGGGGTGGAACGGCCGGCATCTCGGGCGGCGCGGCGGGCAGCGGCGCGTTTGGCGGCATGGCCGGCAGCGGCGCGTTCGGCGGCATGGCGGGCAGCGGCGCGTTCGGCGGCATGGCCGGCAGCGGTGCCATGGGCGGGGTCGCCGGTGGCGGCGGCTCGACCTCGATCTGGCAGAAGGTCGATCAGGTCTGCAAGGTGATCAGCACGCTGCCGTGTGCGATGCCCGGCTGCAAGAAAGAGCTGGGCCAGTCGGTGATGATGGCCCAAGACGAGGGCTGCGTTCCCGAGCTCGAGAAGATCCTCGACTGCGCGCTGGCTTACCCGATGACCTGCAAGGGGGGCGATCCCGATCTGGCCCCGCAGTGCGACAAGGCCACCTACTTGTTCGAAGAGTGCGTCAGCGGCTCGTCGAGCTGCTCGAGCTGGGGCGGCAGCGACGGCAGCTGCGGGGTCCAGTGCAACGAGTTCGATGCCACGTGCAAGCCGCTGCCCGGGGGTGGCGGGGTGCAGTGCGTGTGCAACTCGGGGCCCGAGGCGGGCAAGCTGTTCAAGCTGCCGATGACCTGCAACTCACCGAACATCCAGGACGCGCTCACGGCCAGCTGCGGCTAACGCCTTTGCCGCCGCCGGCTGGCGAAGAGGCCCAAGAGCACGAGCGCCGAGAGGCCCGCGCTCGCTGGACCGCCGGCCGTGCGGCACCCGCAGCCCTCGTCCTCGGCGGGCGTGGTCCCGGGCAGCGCGCCCGTGCCGGCCTGCGCCCCGCCGTCTTTGCCACCGCTGCCGCCTCCGCCGCTCGCGGCGCTGCCGCCGCCCGAGCCGCCGATCACGATCCCGCCGTCGCCGCTCGAGCCGCCGGTGTTGGTGCCGGCGTCGGTGTCGATGGCGCACTGACCGGCGGTGCACAGCTGCCCCTTGGGGCACACGGCGCCCTGGCAGTCGTCCACGCACGCGCCCGCCACGCAGTGGGTTCCGGCCGCGCAGCTCTGGCTGCCGCAGCCGGTGTCTTCGCACTTGCCCGTCGCCGCCACGCACTCTTTGCCCGATGGGCAGGGTTCGCAGTTGCACTTGACCTGGCACACGCCGCCGACGCACACGAAGTCCGAGTCGCACTTCACGCTGGCGCAGGGGTCGCTGCACACGCCCTCGACGCACTTCTGGCCGAACGGGCAGGTGACGCCGTCACACGCGCCCTGGCACTTGCCCCCGACGCACACCTCGCCGGCCTTGCAGTCCACGGTCTCGCACGCCGGGTCGATGCACAGGCCGTCTTTGCATTTCAGCCCGCCCAGGCACTGGAACTCGGTGGTGCCGCACTTGGGCACGCACTTGCCCTTGTGGCAGATCTGGCTCGGCGGGCACAGATCGCCGTCGTCGGTCGTGCCGTTGCAGTCGTCGTCCAGGGCGTTGCAGCTCTCGGCGGTGGGCTGCCAGGTCGGCACGCAGGTCAGCTGCCCGTTCTGGCACTGCATGATGCCATTCGCGCATTTGCCCTGCTTTCCCGCCACCGTGCAGGGGTCGCCGCCGCCGGTGCACTGGATGCCGTCCACGCGCGTGAGCAGGTCGTCGAAGTCGTTGTCGCCGCCCGACAGCAAATCTTCCCACCCGAAGTAGAACGCATTCTTGTGGGCCACGCTGTTGTACGTGATCAGGTGGACCCAGCTGTTTGCACCGGTGTTGTCCGGGTTGTACTTGCGCTCGGAGTAGTAGATGTACCCGACCGTGCCGGCGATGGGGCCGCCCGCCGCCGCGAACTTGGGGCAGTTGCCGCTGGCGCCCTCGGGCGAGGCCATGAAGAAGCCGACCTCACCGCCCTTGTAGTACGGGCTGCTCTTGATGTTCAGCACCTTCACCGTGCCGGGGCCGTCGCCGCACTCGAGAAACGAGTGCAGATCCGACGCGGGCGGTTTCTGACCCGCGACCACGTTGTACCAGCCAAACGTGTTCAGGTACCCCGCGCCGCGGGCGATCACCTTGAAGGTGAGGCTGCAGATCGGCGTATACGTCTCGGGCGTGACGGCGGCGGCGGTGAGCGCGTTGATGGTCGCGCCGCCCTCTTCGGCGTTCAGGCACACCTGCACGTTCTTGTCGCTGCAGGTGGTGACGCTGCCGTCGAGCACGGGAATGGTGACCGCGTTGGGTTGCTGCAGGGCGTGGGCAACGGGTGCAGCGACTAGGACGAGCACGCTGCACGACCAGACCCACGAGTGTCGCCCTCGCATCGGCAGATCATGAGGGGACGGGCATCGGTTCTCAAGGCTTGGCGCTTTCGCCCCAGGCGCCTCGATCGTGCCAGCCGTCTCGTTGCGAGACAGATTCCGATTGACGTCGGCTCCGATGTCGGATATTCGACGACAATCAACCACTCTGGCCTGCACCGTGCCACAGCAGCTTACAGGTGCTCAGCGGACGCAGGGAACCCCGGGGGGGACAGTGACACGGAGGCAGAAACCAATGAAAAAGCTCACTTTTGTCATCAGCGCCGCAGTGATCGCCTCAGCCTTGGCCGGCTGTGGTCTGGCCACGGACGACACGACCGATCAGACCTCGTCGGAGGCCAGGGCCGCGCAGGCCCCCATGCTCAACCTGTCGCACATCGAGTGCACCGACGACGGTCAGGTCCTCGCGCACTTCGTGCTGCTGTTCGCCGGCCCCGCCAAGCCCGGGCCGCTCACCGGGACGTACTCCGGCGGCAGCTTCGGTCCGGTGGAGGCTTCGAAGAGCAGCGGCAACGTCTGGCACTACAACGTCATCTTGCCGTCGGGAGAGATCGACATCTACAGCGCCAGCGCGACCACCGCGAGCGGCCAGGTGGTGACCCTGCACAACCCCGGCGAGTACGCAGGCAACTACCAATGCGGGCCCGACGTCGAGGAGTGCCCGGTGCAGGTGCAGCCCGCGGACGTCTTCTGCACCGATTCTCCGCTCACCAACCCGGGCGCGGAGTGCGCCGCATTCGGCCTCGTCCCCCAGGGCAAAGACGACAACCTGAGTGGGCTCACGTTCGTTGCCACACAGGACGCCTACCTCGCCATCGTCAAGAGCGGCACCCACGGCTGCGAGCCAGGGCAATCGGCCTACCGGATCTACGTGAACGTCAGCGCGGGGGATGTGCTGTCCACCCCGGTGGACCAGGGGATCTCGCACGTGACGTACTGCGCGTGCCCGGAGAGCTGATCACCGGGCTGGGGGGGCTCGGCGCGAGCACGCCACCTCAACGATCCAGGGTGGTCACCATGGCGCGGTGGTCCGACGGGTAGCGCTTCTTGGCCCCGTAGACGAAGAGATCGGCGGCCCAGCTCGACGCGGTCCAGGGCACGCCGGCGCCAGCCACGAAGACGTGGTCGATGCGATCGGCCGGGTCGTAGCTCGGATCCGGGTCCTGGTTTTCGACGATGCCGGGCTTTTGCGCCAGATCGTAGGCGTTCTGGAAGGACAGCCCGTGGGAGGCGTCCGCGGTCAGGGTCTTGTAGGCCGGATCGCTGGGCTGCGAGTTGAAGTCCCCCACGAACACCACCGGCAGCTCGGCCGCGAAGGGCGCGGTGCGCTCGAGCACCAGCGGCGCGCTCAGCTCTTGGCTGGGCGAGTTGTTGTCGAAGTGGGTGCTGGCGAAGAACATCTCGCGATCCCCCGCCTTGTCCAGCAGGCGCGCCCAGACCACCAGCCGCGGCAGCTGCGGCTTGGCGAAGCCGGTGGAGCGCGGCTCGTCCGGCGTGGGGCTCAGCCAGTATTCGCCCCGCTCGAGCACGCGAAAGCGCGAGGTGCGATAGAAGATCGCTGCGTCGGGATAGGGCGGCCAGTCCGCTTGCTCGAAGAACAGCGCCTTGCGCCCGGGCAGCGTGGCGAGCAGCGACTCGACCTCGCCGGCCAGGGGGGTGATCTCTTGCAGGCCGATCAGATCGGGATCGTGGCGGGCGAAGATGTCGGCGAAGTAGTCGAGCCGCTCGTCCCAGGGGTCGTACTCGCTGGGGTTGCACACCGAGCAGAGCACGTTGAACGTCATCACGCTCAAGGGCTTGGGCGGGAGGGGTTCGCTGGCCTCCGGGTCTTCGCCACAGCCCAGGGCCAGGCACGAGAGAGCCAGGGCGAGCGCGATTCGGGCCCGCATCAGCTGCCGTTCTGCCCGGGTCGGACCACCACGCCCCCCGAGCGCTGGAAATCGATGGGGATGCGCGACAGGGCGGCCACGTGCTTGCCGGTGCGCACCAGCGCGATGTCGTCGACGAATTCGACGTCGATCTGCATGCGCGCTCCCAGGTATTTGCGGAACTCGGCCAGCACCTCTTGCAGCACGTCGTCCGAATAGCGCCCACCCTTGACCACGCGGAAGGTGAGGTGGCCGGCGCGCTCTTGCACCACCTGGAAGCGCTTGATGGCGAAGTCGAGCTCCTTCAGATAGTGCGCGAAGAAGGTGCCGGGGACGTATTGCCCGTCGCTGCCCTGGATGATGGACTGCACGCGCCCCTGGATGGCGCCGACCCGCGGCGCGCCGCGCCCGCAGGCGCAGGCCTGGTCCGCCATGGCCTCGGCCAGATCGCCGATGCGATAGCGGATGAACGGCATGCAGTAGTTGTTCAAGTCGGTGATCACCACCTCGCCGACCTCTCCCGGTTTCACCGGGGCGCCGTCCCGCAAGATCTCCACGATGTAGCCTTCGGCCACCACGTGGTGGCCCGCGTGGGCGTCGCACTCGTAGGCGATGCCGGAGAACTCTCGGCTGCCATACTTGTCGAACACCCGGCAGCCGAAGGCCTCTTCGATCAGGCGGCGGCTGGGCTCGGGCAGGGTCTGCGCGCTGGACATGATGGCCAGGGGGCGCACCCCCGGGTTGCCCGAGGTCTTGACGAAGTGCGCGATGAAGTCCAGGGCCTCGGCATAGCCGTCGAGCAGGGTGGGGCCGATGGAGGCGATCAGCTGCATGGTCTTCTGCAGGTTCTCGTCGTTCATCTCGAACACCGGCACGAAGGTGCGGTTCGAGAGCACGGCGTCGGCCCGCTCTTTGGCGGCCTGCGCGGCGCTCATGCCAATGGTCTGGTGCCAGAGCCGCACGGTGGGGTCGCCGAACTGGTACCCGGTCCACTCTTGGGCGCGCAGCGTGGCCGCCCAGCGGAACTCGAGCTGGGAGCGGTCGGCGTAACAGACGAACGGTTCGCCGGTGGAACCACTGGTCGAGATCCGAAGGACCTGACTCTTGTCGTGGTTCTCGCTCATGATGTCGAAGAACAGGTGCTGCTTGATGTCCGCCTTGCTCAGCATCGGCAGCTTGCCGAGGTCCGCCTGGGTCCGGATGTCCTCGGGCCGCAGGCCGGCTTCCTGCATCTTCGCGCGGTAATAGGGCACGTTGCGGTAGGCGTGGCGGATCAGCCGCCGCAGCTTCTCGTCTTGCAGCTCGCGGGTGGCGCTGGGCGAGAGCCACTGCGTCTTCTGCAGGGTCTCGTAGTAGTGCTCCACGTCGCGGGTGATCATCCAGTGGGTCTGGTTGAAGGCCGCCATGTACGTGCGCCAGCGCAGCGCGCGCGTGGGGCTCTTCTCGGGTGAGCGGTCGACCACGGGATGGCGGCGCAAGAACTGGAGCGCGACGTCCGGCGGGCGGGTGACCTGGTACTCCCAGAGCGCCTTGCCCAGATCGAACACGCTCTTGATGCTGGCTTGCGCCGCCTTCTTGGCCAGGAAGCTCTCGCCGGCCTTGCGCTGCTCGAAGAGGGTCTCGATCTCCTTGTAGTCGTAGCCCTTGGCGTGGGCCGCCACCATGATGAACGACTGCCAGTAGAAGTAGCGGCCTTCGTAGGTCAGAAGGTCCTGGAAGACCTCGCGCGCGCACATCACGAAGCCGCTCTTGTTGTCCGCAAGGTGCATGCCGAAGGCGCCGTTCAGCATGAAGTTGAAGGCGCGACTGATGTGATAGCGCTCGTCCTTCACCCGGCCGACCCAGCTGCGCCAGCCCTGCACCACGTCCACCGAGTGCTCGTAGAGCGCGCGGCGCAGGCGCAAGAGATCTTCGGGCTGGTACTGCAGATCGGAGTCGATGGTCGCGACCAGCCGGCCCCGGGCCACGCCCGCGCCGCTCTTCCACGCTGCCGCCATGCCGCGGTTCTGCGGGTGGAACACC
Source organism: Polyangiaceae bacterium (assembly GCA_023150915.1). Lineage (GTDB taxonomy): Bacteria > Myxococcota_A > Polyangia > Polyangiales > Polyangiaceae > JADJKB01. Next base: position 22,644 of record JAKLKA010000092.1, on the reverse strand, counting down.
GCCTGCACCTGCTCCGGGTGTGCCGCCACCATCGAGCGGATCACCTGCGCGGTGCCGTCGGTCGAGCCGTCGTCGATCAGGATCAGCTCGCCGGCAAACCCGCCCTTCTCGAAGACCGCCAGGGTGCGGCGGGTGAGCTCGGGGACGTTCAGCTCTTCGTTGAGGCAGGGGGCAATGACGGACAGCTCGACGTCGGGGGAGGTCATGAGGGGCGCTCGCCGGGCGTTCTACCGCCCAAAGCGCTGCACTTCCAGCACCCAGGCGTGAACCGCCAGGCGTGCCGGCCCTGCCACAGTCGGCGCAGGGCGGCGACGCCCGCGCCCGCGCGCCCCGGCAGAACACCGGCCTTTCGGGCGGCACGCGGGTTGCTCATGGCTGGGACATGAAAATCTGGGGTTCGCTCGTGGTCCTGCTGATGGCACCGGCCTGCGCCCTTCGCCCCACGGCGTATCGCGCGCATTACACCACGGAAGCAGAGGTCGCGGAGCATCGCGCCTGTGCGGCCCGCTGCGAGGAGAGGGGCAACATGAAGGAGGACCTTCACCAGTGCCTGTCGCGATGCCCCGGGTTCGAGGCGACCTCGGGCGAGCGCTGCCGCCCGGGCCGCGAGGCGCTCGGGACCTACTGCGTCACGGTCGAGAACAGCATGGAGGTCGACGACGCCGTCGGGGCAGTGGCCGAGGCGGCGATCGACGTCGCCATCGAGCACGAGCTGCAGGGAGCGGCGGAGGACGACGCCCGCTCGTCCGAGCCCGCGGCTCGCAGTCGCTCGGCGGGCCAGGCGCCGCGAGCTCACGCTCCGGCGCGCCCGGCCGCGCGGAGCGCGGGCACGTCGAGCAGGGAGCGCAGGCGCTGAGCCAGTGGGCGGGACAGGGCTTGAACCTGCGACATCCGGCTTGTAAGGCCAGCGCTCTACCGCTGAGCTACCCGCCCGAGGGCAGGCTGGTACGTAGCGGTTAAATGCCTGCCGGGCAAGGCAGTGTAAAATGCTGCCCCATGCGCGCTCTCTCTGCCCTGGCCGCCGTTCCCTTGCTCTTGGTGCTGACCCGCTGCGGCTCGGACGACGACGGCGGCGGCGGGAAGAAGACGGACGCAGGCACGGACGCCGGGGACGCCTCGGACGACGCCGACGGCGCCGACGCGGCAGACGCGGGGCCCACCGCGCCCGACGGTTTCGCGCGGTACTGCACTGGCAAGGCGTGGCGCGAGACCTTTGCGCCCGCGACGATTGGCGCCTCGAGCGGCGAATACCTGGGCGTGCTCAACACCGACTTTGCCGCCGGCACCCAAGAGGCCACCAAGATCGTCACGCAGCACCCGTTCGCGGCGAAGAGCATCAAGGTGGGTTTCGGCAAGGGCACCGGCAAGGCGCGCCTGCGGCTGATGCGCACCTTCGGGCGTAGCTATCCCGCGTCGTTCGCCGATCAGAGCTGGCCGGACTATTCGGAGCCGATCGATCTGGTGCCGCCCGTCGAGATCGACGTGACCGCGGCCAGCAAGGACTCGTGGCAAGACGTGCCCATCCCCGAGACCTTGCTGCTTCCGACCGAGCACTACATGCTGGTCTACGAGCACATCGGGGTCGAGCCGCGCCTGGCGGTGGAGAAGGTCGCCACCGGCGACATGGGGCGCTCGCTGGTGTTCGACCCCAGCACGCCCAGCGCGCCGCCCACCGGCTTCGACGGAAACTATCGCTTGCGGCTCGACGGCGATCACTTCTGCCAGTGGACGGACGCCGATCGCTGGTTTGCTCGTGACGATCAGGCGTTTGGTGACACGATTGGCGGTTGGGCAGCCTGGGCCGACCTGGACGGTGACGGGCACGACGACGCCGTCTTCACCACCGACAAGGGGCCGGTGGCCTTCAAGGGCGACGGCAAGGGCAGCTTCGCGGCGATCGCCGGCTTGCTGGCCCCCGACGCGCCCAAGGCGAATTTCTTCGTGTTCGGCGATCTCGACAACGACGGCGACCTGGATGCGTTCGCGTCGCAATACGTGCAGACCGACGCCGACGGGGACGGGGTGGGGGTCGACAAGGACTGCAACGACGGCGATGCCAAGGTGAAGCCCGGCGCCACCGAGGCGACCAACGGCTACGACGACGACTGCGACGGCAAGGCCGACGACGGCACGAGCGTCGCCGACGGCGACGGCGATGGCGTGAGCATGGCTGCCGGCGACTGCGACGACACCAAGATCGAGACCAAACCGGGCGCGGCCGAGGTGCTCGATGCCCGCGACAACGACTGCGACGGCAAGACCGACGAGGACTTCTTCCCGAAGCTCTTGGTCAACGACGGCACGGGCAAGCTGAGCTGGAGCCCCAGCCCCGACGTGGAGGCGATTGGCCCCTCGAGCGCTGCCGCCCTGGGGGACGGAAACGGCGACGGCCTGCTCGACCTGTATTCCGGGTACTGGCTCGTGCACTACCCCAGCGCACCCACCGTGCCGAGCCGCTACTACGAGGGCCAGGCCGGCGCGAAGATGATCGACGCCGCGGCCAAGGCCGGCATCGTGCAGGTGCCGTGGCGGCCGGTGTACGGCGTGCTCTGGACCGACTGGAACAACGACAAGCTGCTCGACGTGTATGTCTCGAACTACCAGCTGTCGGCCAACCTGCTCTGGAAGAACCTGGGCGGCGGGAAGTTCCAGGAGGTCGCCGCCAGCGTCGGGGCCGACGCCGACGACGAAGACATGATGGGCTACACCGGCGGGCACAGCTTCGGCAGCGACGTCGGCGACATCGACAACGACGGCGACATGGATATCTACGTCCCGAACATCTCGCACCCGCGCGTGCAGCCCGGCAGCGATCCCAGCATGCTCTTGGTGAACGGCGGGGCGCCGGGCTTCGAGTTCGCCAACAAACGCCGAGAATATGGGCTTAGCTACGACGAAGGGGACGTGGAGAGCTCGTTCGCCGACTACGACAACGACGGCGATCTCGATCTGCTCGTGATCTCGACCTACCCCAGCCACTATCCGCGCCTGTATCGCAACGACCTGCCCAAGGGCTTCACCGACGTGACCTACGAGGCCCACGCGCAGTTGCACCAGGCGCAGACCGGGCTCTGGTCCGACGTGGACGAGGACGGCGATCTCGATCTGCTCTTGCTCTCGCCCGGGCCGGGGCCGCGCATGCTGCTGCTCCGCAACAAGGGTACGGCGGGCAACCACTTCATCGAGCTGGATCTGCGCGGCACCAGCTCGAATCGCTCGGCCATCGGCGCGCGGATCAGCGTGACCTCGGGCGCGGTGACGCGCACCCGCGAGGTGCAGTCGCAGTCGCGCCACCCCGGCTCGCGCTGGGTGCACGTCGGGCTGGGCTCGAGCACCGCCGTCGACAAGATCGTGGTGCGTTGGCCGAACGGCAGCGAAGAGACCATCACCGGCGCCAGCGCCGACGGTCGCTTCCGTATCGTGGAAGGCAGCGGCAAGGCGGTCGTCCCCTGAGCCCGTCGGTCCGGCCGTCCCGCCCGTGGGTCACGGTCGGGCGCGTCTCGTGGCTCATCTTCCTGCGCTGGCTCACGCTGGTCTGTGCCGCGGTGGTGTTCGCCGCACTCGCCGGCGCGGTGGTGGCCGACTCGACCGCGTGGCTCGATCTGCCGGTGATCCGCCTGGCCGAGCGCGGGCGCGAGAGCGGGCTCACGCGGGTGATGAGCGCGTTCACCTGGCTGGGCAACGGCCTGACGCTCACCGGGGTGGCGGCGCTCTCCGCGCTGGGGCTGGTCGCTCTCGGTCAGCGCGTTCCGGCGCTGTTCGTCGCGGTCGTGGGCGCCGGGGCGGGCGGGCTAAACGCGCTGCTCAAGCTCGCATTCTCGCGCCCACGCCCCCTGCTGATGGCGCAGCTGGCGCACGCCGGGGGCTACTCGTTCCCGAGCGGGCACGCCATGGCGGGGGCCGCCATCTATGGCGCGCTGGCGCTGGTGGCGGTGCGGCGCTTCCCCCGGCAGCGCTGGTGGGTGGTCGGCGCTTCGGGGCTGTTGGTCTTCGCCATCGGCGCCTCGCGCGTCTACCTGGGGGTGCACTATCCCAGCGACGTGATCGCCGGCTGGGCCCTGGGCGTCTCGTGGCCACTGTGGCTTGGGCCGCTGCTCCTGGCGCGGAGCTCCGTTGGGCCCGCCCCGGCGTCGTGATAGACGGCGGGCCATGATCGTCGGCGTTCCCAAAGAGGTCAAAGCGCACGAATACCGCATCGCCATGCTGCCCGTCGGGGTCGAAGAGCTCCGGCGCGCAGGCCACAGCGTGATGATCGAGCGCGGCGCGGGGCTCGGCAGCGGCATCTCGGACGGTGCCTACGAAGAGAACGGCGCCACGCTGGTCGATCGGCGCGAGGACATCTGGCGCAGCGCGGACCTGATCGTGAAGGTCAAGGAGCCGCAGCCCGACGAGATCCCGCTGATGCGGCCGGGGCAGGTGGTGTTCACCTACTTCCATTTCGCGGCCGACGAGGCCCTGACCCGCGGCTGCGTGGACTCGGGCGCTTCGTGCGTGGCCTACGAGACGTTGCGCGACGAGATGGGGCGACTGCCGCTGCTCACGCCGATGAGCGAGGTCGCGGGGCGAATGAGCATCCAGGAGGGTGCGAAGTACCTGGAGCGCCCCCAAGAGGGGCGCGGCATCTTGCTGGGTGGCGTGCCCGGGGTCGAGCCGGCGCACGTCGTGGTGCTGGGCGGGGGCATCGTGGGCACCAGCGCGGCCAAGGTGGCGGCCGGCTTCGGCGCCAGCGTGGCCATCTTGGACGTGAACGTCGATCGCCTGCGGTACCTGGACGACATCATGCCCAAGAACGTGATCACGCTGTTCTCGGATCGACACACCATCCGTGCGCAGATCCAGCGAGCCGATCTGGTCGTCGGGGCGGTGCTGATCGAGGGCGCGCGCGCCCCGCGCCTGATCGAGAAGGACGACCTTCGCAGCATGAAGAACGGCGCGGTGATCGTCGACGTGGCCGTCGATCAGGGGGGCTGTGTCGAGACCACGCGACCCACCACCCACGGCCAGCCGACGTACATCGTCGACGGCGTGATCCACTATTGCGTGGCGAACATGCCCGGCGCCGTGGGCCGCACCAGCACGTATGCGCTGTGCAACGTGACCTTGCCCTACGCGCTGAAGATCGCCAAAGATGGCCTGCTCGAAGCCTGCCGGCGCGACCCGCGGATCAACACCGCGGTGAACGTGCACGGCGGCAAGGTCACCAACCGGGCCGTGGCCGAGACCTTCGGGCTCGAGCACACGGTGTTCTGAGCGGCCCCTGTGTTCCGCGCCCGGTGTCCGTGGGGCGGACAGAAAGCGTGGAACACGGGCGTGTTCCTCAGCTGGAGTCCGCGTGGCGGACAGAAAGCGCGGGACACGGCCTGTGTTCCGCGCCCGGTGTCCGTGGGGCGGACAGGTCAGACCGTGATCACGTTGCCGGGGTCGGGGCTGGCCACGCTGGCGAAGCCCTTTTCGCCCAGCAGATCCGACAGCACGCGCATCGGCACCGGGTCGCCGTGGACCAGCACCATGTGCTCGAGCTCGCCGCGCTTGCGCGCCTCGACGGCGTAGTCGACCAGGTCGCGCTGGTCGGCGTGGGCCGAGAACCCGTTCAGCACGTGGACCTCGGCGTGCACGGGCTGAACCGTGCCGAAGATCTTCACCTCGGAACGGCGCTCGACCAACCGACGCCCCAGGGTGTGCGGCGCTTGATAGCCCACGATCAGCACGGCGTTCTTCGAGTCGCTGACGCCGGCCTTCAGGTGGTGCAACACGCGGCCGGCCTCGCACATGCCGCTGGCGCTGATCACGATCGACGGACGGTCCGAGGCGCTGAGCGCCTTGCTGTCTTCCTTGTCCGTGACGTAGTGCAGATCGTCGAAATCGAAGGGTGACTTGTTGCCCTCGATCATCTCGAGGGCCTCTTCGTCCAGGCACTCGGGGTGCAGCTTGAACACGTCGGTGATCTTCACCGCCAGGGGCGAGTCGACGTACACCGGAATGGGCGGCAGCCGCCCGGCTTCGCGCAGGCCTTTCAGGGCGTAGACGATCTCTTGGGCGCGCTCCAGGGCGAAGCTGGGGATGACGACCTTGCCGCCGCGGTCGTAGACCTTCTTCACGATCCCGGCCAGCTCGTCGTCCATCTGCTCGATGGGCTTGTGCAGGCGGTCGCCGTAGGTGCTCTCGGTGATCAGAACGTGGGCGTGCTCGGGGATCTCGGGGTCGCGCAAGATGGGCATGCGGCGTCGGCCCAGGTCGCCGGTGAACACCAGCCGCTTGGTCTTTCCACCCTCTTCCACGTCGAGCACGGTGATGGCGCTGCCCAGCACGTGCCCCGCATCGTAGAAGCTGAGCGTCACGCCGTCGGCGACGTGCAGCTTGCGGTGGTACGGCATGGTGACCATGCGCGAGAGCACCTCGAGCACGTCGCGTTCGTCGTAGAGCGGCTCGACCCGCTCCATGTCGCTCTCGCCCTTGTCGATCAGCTTGTTGATGAACTTGGCGTCGCTCTGCTGGATCATCGCCGCGTCCACCAGCATTGCCGCGCACAGGTCGCGGGTGGCGTTGGTGCAATAGATGGCGCCGTCGAAGCCCTGCTTGACCAAGGCCGGCAGCGCGCCCGAGTGATCGATGTGGGCGTGGCTCAGGACCACCGCGTCGATCTTGGTCGCGTCGAGCCCGAGCTCGCGGTTCCTCTCGATGGTCTGGCGGCGCTGCCCTTGCCACAAGCCGCAATCGAGCAGAATGGTCGCGTGTTTGGTCCGGATCAGGTGCTTCGAGCCGGTGACTGTCTTGGCCGCACCGACGAACTCGATCTCCATGCTGGGTACGCTAGTCGGCGTTGGCTGCGCCGACCAGTATGGACTTCAGCGTCGCAAAGTTCGCCGGCTGGCCCAGGTCGTTGGTGGTCAGGTTGTACACGGCGATGGGCTTGTTTTCTGCGTCCAGCACCACCACGTCGCGGTAGGTCACGGCCCAGTCGTTCCAGACGTCTTCCGCCAGGGTGTCTTGCAGCCAGGGCAGGGTCCGACCCGCCGTGATGATCGCGTTGCCCGACTCGAGCGCGATGCCGTTCACGCCCAGGATCTGGATCTTCTTCTTGGTCGTGACGCCTGCGAGCTCTTTCTGCATCGTGTCGAGGTGGCCGAACTGGCCACCGCAATAGCCTCACGTGGCGTGCCCGAAGTACCAGGCGGATATCTGCCCCAGGTAGTCCCGCGGCGAGACCTTCTTCTGGTACAGGCTCGACGCCGGGTTCTCGTCCACCAGGGAGAAGTCGGGCACCACGGCCACGGCGCCGTCACCGCCGTCGTCGCCGCTGGCGTCCGAGTCGCCGGCGGCGTCTGCCTCGGCCACGACGTCGCTCGCCCCGTCGCTGGGCGCGCCCCCGCCCCCCGCGCTGCCGCCGCCGCTCGTTCCCGCCGCAGCGTCGGGCTTGCCGGGCTTGCTGGCCATGCCGCCGGCGTGGACCCCACCGGTCGCGCCGGCATCGCTGCCGAGCCAGAGCTCGTCGTGCCCACAGGCGGCAGCGAGCAGGGTGATGCCCAAGAGTGAAACAGCGAGATGCTTCATCAGTCCGGTCCGTAGTCCACGCAGCCGTCGCCATCGCCGCCGGCGCCGTTGACCTGACACCCCGCGCCCTGCGGTTGTGCGCAGGCCATCTCGGGGCAGGCGATGCCCGCCCCGCACTTCTTCGCGACCCACTCGGCCTTCAGCGCTTTCAGATCGTCGAGAGCGGCAGTGGCGGCGGGGTTCACATAGGTCGAGCAAGGGCACGACAGCTCGGTGTCGATCAGCAGCGTGCACTGCAGCGCATTGATGGCGGCGTTGCAGCCCTTGGCCTGGGCCAGGTACGCGGAGTACTTGGTCTCGAGCTCGGCGCAGCCCGCGGGCATCCCGCCGGAGCCGCCCGAGCCGCCCGAGCCGCCGGTGGTGCCGCCCGAGCCGCCGGTGCCGCCCGACCCGCCGGTAGTGCCGCCGCCCGAGCCGCCGGTGCCACTGGTCTCGGACTGGCCCCCGCACGCCACCGCGAGCGCGAGCACCCAGAGGGAGGCGAGCTTCATGGCCGAATCATACCCCGGCGCGCCGCCATTGCCATCGCAGCGAGCGCCAGCAGCATCAGCGCGGGCCGCGCGCCGCTCGCCGGCGACGACGGAGTGCCCAGTGCACATGCTGCGCACCCGGTGCGCCCCGCCGGCGCCGCGGGCGGATCCGGGGCCACCGGTGTCGGAGCAGGGGCGGTCGGTGCGGCGACCGAGGGCTCGGCGGCGACGGTCAGCGCGGGGTTGGGGCCTTGATCCGCTGAAGGGGGCGGAGCCGCGTCGGGCGGAGCCGACGGGCTGACGCCGCGGGCGAGCGCCTTCCCCGGTGCGGAGCCCGGGCCAAGCTTGGCGATCCACTCCTTGACCTGATCGGCGAGCTGCGTGCCGCCGCACAGGTGAGCGAAGAGCGGCGCCTCGGCGTCGTCCGGCGTCAACTTGCCGAACACCAGGAACCGCTTCCCGACCTCGAAGCTTGCCCCCTTCATCCCTCCGCCGCGCGCTTGCACGCTCTTCGGGACGTCGCCCTTGAAGACTCGCTCGGTGCTCAGGCTGAAGAGGGTGTGGTCGCGGTGGGCGGTCACCTTCGCGACGAACACCACATCGGCCCGTTCCGTCGACGGTCCGAGCTCGGGCGCAGCGCAGCTGGTCGCACGGGCCAGGCCGGGCCAGAGCAACGCCAGCAAGGTCAAGACCAGGACGCGCACGCCGGGCAGTATAGCCTGGGCTTTCAGCCTGTCTTTTCGCGGATTTTTCTAGTTGATCGCGGGGGCCCCTGTGGTAAACACCGCGGGCTTACCGCTTCGGGGCGGTAGTTAAGTTGGTTATAACGCCGGCCTGTCACGCCGGAGGCCGCGGGTTCGAGTCCCGTCCGCCCCGCTGGAAAGCGAAGAGCCTGTAACCGCAGGCTCTTTTCTTTTTTGTCCGGTGCCGCGACGCCCCCCGAAGCGGCCCGCCGTGGGACGGACGTGGGACGGCGTTGAAGACGGCTCTGCGGTGGGGGTGGTGCTCTCCGCGGTCGCGACGCTGGTGGTCTTGGAGGCGAGCTCGTTAAGCACCGCGTCGTCGACATCACCTTGGCGACCTCTTGCAGGGACCACTTGGGGCCCCAGAATCCGTTCACCAACGAGGTGCCGAACGTGTGGCGTAGGTCGTGCCATCGAACGTCTCGCCTGATCCCCGCGAGCACCAGGTGCTCGGGGAAGCCATAGGTTTCGGAGCGTTGTCGGCGCGCGCCGGACGGCGTCGGCCACATCAAGCCCAGCGGATTCTTAGCGGCATACCCCGGGAGCAGCTCGAGCCAGCGCCGAGCCGCATCCAGACCCATGCCGAACAGCGGGACCTTGCGGATCCTGCCGCTCTTGGTGGCGCGCTTTCCCGTCGAATAGCGGACAACCACATGCGGCCTGTCGCCGTCCACGTGAACGTCCGCGAGCTCGAGGTGCCACTGCTCACCCTGCCGCAGGCCGGTGCCAATCGCGAACAGCATGCGGAGCAGATCCGGCTCCGCCATCTTCGGGCACGTGATGATGGCCTGCTGCTCCGTGACCGTCAGGTAGGTCCACGGCTCGTGGGTGCGCTCGGTGCGAGGCGACTTGAGCACATCGCAAGGGTTCGAGGTCAGCAGGCCATCCTCGACGGCTTCGTCCAGGATGAGCTTGAGCACGAGCTGGATCTTCTTGACGGTCTCCGCAGAAAGGCGCTTGCCCGTGTTGCGTACCGTGCCGTTCTCGACGGCGCCACGCCACGAGACCTTCCCGCGCTTTTGTTGCACATCGCGGCTCCAGGTCTTGATCACCGAGCGGGTGAGTGACGAGTCCGTGACCGGCAAACCCGCGATCCGATGGCTCAGAATGTGCTCTTTCACCCGGTAGCGTTCGTTTTGAACGTCGCGCACCCCGTCGAGCTCGCGTCGGTCGAGCACCTTGCCTGCGAAGTCGCGAAGCTTGATCCCGGTGTTGGCCTCCCGCATGACCTCGGCCATGGTCTCGAGCGCGGCGTCGAGCGCTTCCCGCGCTGCTTCTTCGGTTCCGTACACGCCGAGCGTACGTCCGTTGCCGATTCCACGTGGGAGACGTGCACGATGCTTTCCCGAGGGCAGCTGCTCGATTGAGCCGGCGCCGGCGTGGCGGCGCGCGGCGCTTCTGGCGATTTTTCGTTGTTGAGTCATTGGGATCTCCAGGTTGTGTTAGCGGTCCGGGGGCGTCCAGCCGCAGCGGTTCAAGGCAGCTTTGGCCGTTGCCCTCGCGATGTCCGACACGGGGGCCTCCGGTCGAGCCAATCGGGGCCCACTGCGGCGCCGGCGAGCAGATTGGGCCGGCGTGCCCGTCATCGGCACGGCCAGGGCCAAGGCGATCGCGTCGGCTACGAGGTGGGCGGCATCGACCAGCTTCTGGCGGATTTCAGCGTCGCGGGGCATCGCCCCGAAAGACTGCGCCGCGCTAGGTTGAGCGCACTCACGATAAAGTCCGGGGCGCTTTATCGTGTCAGGGCGCGATCACGGAGCTCGGCCGCGATCGTATCGATCGCGGATTTCGCCACCTCCAGCACGTCGGCCGCCGGCGGCGGTCCGCCCGGTTCCGGGTCGTACTCCTTGTCATAGGGCGCCGGGGCGGACAGCCAGAGCACCACCTGGGCGAGCAGCGAGAAGTTCAGCGGCTCCGTGCGGTACGCGCCCCGCCAGCCATCCATCTCGTGGTGGGG
>JAKLKA010000092.1:0-11895 GCA_023150915.1 Polyangiaceae bacterium | reverse complement strand
ACGTAGGGCACGAGCGCGGCTTCTACCCACGGAATCGCGTGCTCGCGCCGCGGCACGGCGGGGCGCCCGGCCGGTCGCGAGGGGTGTCGGAGCCAAGCCGCAGCGCCGAGCAGTCCAATCAGCATCCGGGACGGCAACGCTCCCTTGTCTTTCAGGAACTTGAACCACTCGTCGTGGCCCGGAATTACCCCGATGCGAACGGGGGTGTAGGGCTCTGCGCCCGGATGTTCCTCTCGCAGCTCTGCGGGCGGCGTCTCCAAAGCGAACGGACGGAATGCCTGCTCCGCGTGCATCGCCCCGACCGCGTCGATGAACTCGGTCATGAACGGCTCGAGGTCCTTCCAGACCTGCTCGGCAGAGCGCAGTCCGGCAACTTCGTAGTGCTGTTGCCGGACCTGCTCCCCGGTGTTCCAGAGCCAAGCGTCCCAGCCGGGTAGCTCCGCGCACAGGTGGCGGAATAGCGCATCGCGGCTGCGAAGGAGGGGCAGTGCGGAACGCGGTTTTCGGCCCGGCATGGCCGGATCGTACCGCGAGCCGCACCTCCCGTCCGGCTCAGTCTTCGTCGTCGCTGTCGTCGTCTTCCGGGTCATCGCTATCGTCGTCGTCGTCATCCGTGCCGTCGAGCCGCTGGTCGGCCTCGTCCGCTGGCTCGTCATCGTCGTCGTCATCGCTGTTTTCGAGGCCCTGCTCCAGGGCCTCCAGATCGTCCGTTCGAAAGACACGCACCCCGTCTACCTGGGGCAACCCGGCTTCATCGGCCCAGTCCGCGACGTCTTCGGGCTCGAGCTCCAGAGCCTCTGCGACAGACAGATGTCCGACAATCCCCTGATTCTGTTTCATCATGCTTCTCAAGGTCGGCATACCGCACCTCCTTCAAAACGAGGCTGCGTCCAAAGTGCCTCGTTGCCAACGGTGCGGCCAGCGATTGGCGACGGGTGCGCACGGCCGCGACGGCTGCACGCGAACCAACCGCGGAAGAGCCGACCGCGCCCAGCGCGACCAACACAATTCATGCTCGGCGAGCGCTCGTCTTCTCCTAATTACTACTTCAATTTCCCGACCGCTGTGACCTTGCGCGACGCCTGCGCGTCTGCCCCTTCGCCTCGTCCATGTTCATGCTGCCGAGATGGCCAACAAGACCAACAGCGAAGACCGAGAGTGGCGCATGAGCGTCTACGAGAACCTGATCGGCGATCCACGGGTCCAAGCCATCGCGATGCAGATCGCCGAGGCGAGCCGCGAGCCCGGGGATCCCGAAGTCAACCTGGGCGACACAGCAGCTGCGCGGCGGTACTTGCTCAAGTGCGTGATGCGCATGAGCATCGCCGAGCTGGCCAACATCGACATCGCCACTGCGGGCGGGCTCTGGGGGCGTGGAGCGATCGGGGCAGCCAGGTGGCGCGCGCGTGCCAAGGCGCCGCGCCGAGTGCCGGCTGCTAGCGAACCTCTCCGGCACAAGCCGCGCGCGTAGCGCGCGCGGTGGCCCGCTGGGCAACTTGTGCGCCGCGCGCGAGCGAACTAACCAGTGTCGGTATGGCCGGTTCGCACGCGGACTACTTGTTGGAGCGCATCGACCGCATTCGCTCCGCCCGCACGGATGTCACGAGGCTCTGGGACGACGAGGACGTGGAGGACGTGGTGCTCGAGGCCGCCGAGTATGTGCGCGACGCGCTCGACCTGCCACGAATGGAGCGGGAGTTGATAGCGGGCGCTCGGCCTGACACTGGCGCTCTGGCGCAGGTTCTGACCGTGCTCCAAGCCGCAGCGAAGGTGCCGTCGCCCCCTTTTGCCATGCGCTTTGCCGACGGGCAGGAGTTTGACTGGCGGGTCCGCCTGAAGCGCTTGAAGACGCTCGTCACGGGGCTTGCAAAGGCAGAGCAGCTCGAAGAGCTCGAGGTCGCGCTGCGCGTTAGCTTCGTCGGCGATCTGGCGCTCGAGGGTCTTCTCATGGCGCTGGCGCCAGACTCGGAGATCCGAAAGGAAGTGGCGAGCCACTTGCAGAAGAAGCTCGAGCTGTTGACCGACCAGCAGGTCGAGGAATTCTGGGCGAAGCTGCGGCGAGAGATCGATCCATCTACAGAAGTGCACCTCGAGCTCGACTCCGCGGTCGTGAAGTCGAGCTTCTTCGACTTTCCCAAGCCGAAGGCCGCGCGAAAACGGATCGCGGAATACGTATCACGCGTTCGTCCGCTTCTTGCTCGCCGCGCGCTCGAGCGCGACGGCACAGCTTCGCTTCCGACCGGGACAGCGGGGCCCGCAACGATTCTGTGCTGGACCTCGACCCCATCGACGCGGACATGGTCCGCCACCGACCGGGTCATCACCCGGAGCGTTGGCCGTTTGGCTGCGTGCTGGGCCGATCCAGAAAGCGAAGAGCTCGCCCGGGCGTTGGGGTTGCGGTCGGCGGGATACTTCTTCGGCGGGCGCGCCGATCGCGAGAGCCGACGGTCCCTCGGTTCATCGCGGGAGACCGCGCCGTCAGCGCGGGCGTTGGAGGAAATGGCAAAACTTTTGCAGATTGCGGCGCAGCGACGCGGCCGACCGGAAGGCGCGGTTGAGCGGACCCTTCGCGCGTACAAGCTCGGACTGGAAGTCGTCGGCGACAGCGTTCGGGCAGACATGCTCAGCAAGGGGGAGCTGGCGCTCCAGCGGGACCTCTGCCGCTTTCTGGTCGAACGCGACATCCCCGCGTTCGGGACGAAGTTCGGCTCGAGCGAAGTGGACCTGCTGGTGGAGGACGACCTTGGCCCGCTTGTCGTTGAGGTGAAGAAGCTCCAGAAGCTTCCAACGGAGGGAAGGCTTGGTGACTGGCTTACCCAGCTCGGCAGCTACATGGATCAGCAGCACAGTGCGGTGAGGGGCGCCCTGGTCCTGTTCAACTTCGCTGACGGCCCCGTATTGGCGCCGGTAGTGCCCGTCGTCTTCAGGTACCTGATCGTGAGCATCAACTTGTGCGGGGTCACTCCGAGTCGTCGGCAAAGCCACGTCGAGATTCGGCCGAGCGCATCGTCCCCAGGCTTCGAGCTGATCTCCATCGGGCAACCGTCGGCGGCGCGGCCGACGAGTCGCAGAAGACAGACGGCGGCGAGCACCAAGGCCAGACGCCGGCGGCAGCGTTAGCGCGGCCACAACGCGCGGAGCCGATCGAGAACGTCGAGCGGCACCTCGCGATTTGGCCATTTCGCATTCAGCGCTCCGCCCGCATGGGGGCAGGTTGAGGCCCAGGTCCGCGCTCCTGCGACGGGCGCGGTCGCTGGAGCGCGCTCTGCGCGGACTTTCGGCCTGGAAACTCCCGCCGATCCACCGGAAATCAAAGTAGTATCCTGCCCGCGATGCCGCCCATGGGAGAGCCGAATCTCGTTTCATCAGGAGCTGAACCGACCGCCGTGTGGGCAGCGGTGATTGCCGAAGCGCTGCTTCGAGAGGAGTGCCTGGGTCACCGGCCGCCGCGGCTGCGGGAGTCCGGGCTCGCGACCTGGCGGCAGTTTCGCGGCCGCATGGGCGCGAACGAGCTCCTGGAGCTACTGCGCGAGGACGCCGCAGTCACGCAACCACTCGCGTTCACGCCCCCGCCGGCGATCGAGCCGACGCCATTCGCCCGACTGGATGGCAGCGCACTGGAGGGCTGGCTCGCGCAGAGTTCTGCGCGTTCCCCTGACGAAAGCGGCGACGACTACCTCACGGGCCAGGCGAAGCGTCTCGACCTCCCCACGCGCATGGCAAAGGCGGACCTGCACAAGATGAAGCCCCACCACAAGGCTCTGGAGTTGCCCGGAACAGGCGGGCAGCTCGCGCATCACGTGGTGACGACGCAAGAAGGGATCTACTTCCAGGACGTGTTCACGGTCGCTTGTCGAGACTGGCGCGACTTCACCCTGGCGAACTTGGTTGCCGTGGAGCTCGGTTTGGCCGGGCTGCCTCCGATCGTCATCGATCCGACGCTTTCGCGGATGCGGGAGCACGGCGAGCAGTTCGACTACGTTCTGGGCGTCGCACAAGACAAAGCTGGCGCATACGACGAGGCGGACCTGAAGCGCTTCTTCCCTCGCGCCAAGGTCTTCATCAAGGTTGGCGAGCCGGCCCACGACGCCGAGCGACAAGCCATCAAGTTCCTGGTCGATGGGCTCGACGAGCGCTGCACGATCTACGGCAACCCTTGGATCGTGGAGCGCAGCGGAGGCATCTACGAGCTCGATGCCGTTGTCGTCGCCCCCCACGCGCTCTTCGTGGTGGAGATCAAGGCCTACCGAGGAACGATCAGAGGCACGGATTACGACTGGTACGTGCCAGAGCCCATCCGCAGCCCGCTCCGCCTGAACCGAAAGACGGCACAGGTGCTGGCGTCCGAGCTGCGGCGTCGAAGCTTCGATGCCGGTCGACCATGGGTCGACTTTCTCGTGTTCTTGTCGCATGCCGCTGGCGTCGAACTCCAGGGTCCACTCAGTCGGTTGCACGTTCACACCAAGCGCTCCGTTCTGGACGCAATCAGCGATCCCCATTCGGTCTACCAGCGGGCGCGCTCGGGTCCGGCGTCACCACCGGTCGACGACCACTGCGCCCGCACGCTGCACGAGCTGCTCACGGGCGTGGACAAGACCCGCGCTCCGCCACGACGGATCCGCGAGTACGAGCTCGAGAACGTCCTCGACACCACGGACGACTACACCGAGTACGCCGCCCGCAACACGTTGCACGACACGACGCGCACGTTGCGCGTCTACACCCTCGATCCGCTGGCCGACCCGGCCCAACGGGAGCGCTTCCTGCAGCGGCGTCGCTGGGAGGCGCAGGTGCTGGCGCGCGTTGGCACGCACCCGAACGTCCTGGGGGCCGACCTGTTCTTCGAGGGCGACGAGGGCGTTCGAGTCTGCGTGCCCTTCGAGCACTTCGTGGGCATTTCTCTCAGGTCTTGGATCCCTCAGAACGAGCGCGCGAACCGCGGAGGCGATGGCGTGCGGCGTCTGGTCGGGCTTTGGCAGAAGCTCGCCGGCGCCATCAGCTATGCGCACGCCCAGGGCGTGGTCCATCGGATGCTGCGCCCCGACGTCGTGCTCGTCACACCCGACGCCGCTGAGCCGGATCTCCGGGTCGCTGGATTCGACTTTGCAAAACAGCTCAGGGCGGGGACGTCCTTGCACCTGAGCACACCGCTCGACGACGAACGACTTCGGTGGGCAGCGCCCGAGGTCGTGCATTCCTTCTCGGACGCGGATGTTCATTCGGACCAGTTCGGCCTCGGGGCAGTGCTGGGATACATGGTCACGAATGGTCGCCCGCTGTTCGAGAGCACCTCGGCGCTGCTCAGGAGAAACGGTGTCGCGACTCGGGCCCGTGACTTGAATGCTGCCGTGCCGAGCGCGCTGGACGCTGCGATCCAGCGCATGATCGCCTTGCGGCCGACGGACCGCTTTCCAACCCTGGTCGAAGCCATCGACGCCGTCGAAGCTGCGCTGGGTACGTCAAAACGCGCGAGCCCGGCGCCAGCGCTGCGCCTCGACCCGGAAAACCTCGAGCCGGGGCAGCGGCTCGGGCCCGACTACGAGGTCAGAGAGAAGCTCGGCACCGGCGGGCTGGCTACCGTCTACTCGGCGAGGCACCTGGTGAGCGGCGCCGCGCGGGCGCTCAAAGTGGCGCGCCCCGCGGAGGGCGCGGAGGATGCGCTTCGCGGCGAGCACCGCGCCCTCCTCGACTTGGGTGAGCATCCGAACGTCGTTCGCGCGGTGGACCTTTCATACGTGGTGCCAGAGCGGCTCACGTTGGTCATGGAGCGAATTGAGGGGATGCCGCTCTCCCGCTGGCTGGCTGATCATCGCGAGCCCGCGCCTTCGATCTTGCGGAAGTACGCCGAAGATCTGTTGTCCGCGCTGGCGTTCCTCGAGAAGAGCGACGTCATCCACAAGGACATCAAGCCAGACAATCTGATGGTGGGCGACCGGGGACTGACGCTCATCGACTTTTCGTTGGCTGGACACTCCAACGACGCGCCCTTCATCGGCACCGCGCTCTACAAGGATCCGAGCTTCGAGCGGTGGAGCCATGTCTCGGACCGATACGCCGCAGCGCTCTGTCTGTTCGAGATCTACACGGGCCGACATCCCTTCAACGGGCGCGCGCCGATGCCCGGCGAGCAACCGGACATTGCCGACGACGAGCTCGATGCTCCGGCACTCTCGGCTTTCTTCCGCAAAGCGCTAGACCCGATCCCCGAGCGCCGGCACCCCTCAGCGATCGCGATGCGGGCGGCATTGCTGGAGGCTCTCGGAAAGCCAGCGTCCACGCCTCCAACGGGTGCCGAGCCGGTTCGTTCCGCGGCGGCGACGGCCCCCTTGACCACCACCGCACTGAGCTCGACGAGCTCTGCCATTCTCCGCAGAGCCGGCGTGCGCACGCAGGGTGAGTTGGTCGCCCTCAGCGAGTCCCAGGTCAGGTCGTTGCGGGGGCTCGGGAAGAAGAAGCTGCGAGAGGTGCTGGCCGTCCGGCAATCGCTTTTGGACGCGGGCGTGCCACCCGAGCTGTCCGTGGTGGGCGAGCGCCGAGCGTTGTGGCCGACGTTGAACGGGGACTCCACGGATATCCATCGACTGCCGCTGCCCAGCGGGCTCAGGGAGTCCTTGGTGCAGGCCGGGTATCGAACGGTCGGCCAGCTCGCGGACGCCACCCGGGAGGAGCTCTCTGCGATCGACGGAGTGAGCGCTGGCCGAATCAGCCAGGTCGTTCAAGCCTTGCACGACTTCTCCGAGGGTGGCTCGGGAGGAGGACCGCCTCCGGCGACGTTGACGGAGCTCTGGGCACGCGCTTCGCAGCCGCTCACCCCACGCGAGCGCGAAGTGGTCGAGGGGCTGTTCGGGTTCCACTCCGCGCCCCTGGTTCAGACGGAGCTCGCGGAGAGCCTGGGTGTGCCGCAGAGCGAGGTCAGTCGCAACAAAGATCGAGCGCTCGATCGCTTGGAGATGCGCGAGCTCGAGGAAGCGCTCGACAACATCGAGCGGCACCTCAGCGCCGACGGAGGGGTGCTGACCCTTCGCGACGCCGCGCACGCCTTGACTGAGAAGATGATCGAGCCGCTCCCAGAAGAAGAGGCGCTGGCGCGCGGCTTGACCCGACTTCTCGTCAGCTTGCAGCAGGTCCGGATGCGCTGGATCGCCGACCTCGATGACGGAAGTCTGGAGCTTGTCGTTCGGCCTGCGTTCGATCGGGATGTGCTCAAAGCCTTCCTGGAGACAGCGCGGCAGCTTGCTGCGTGGCCGCCGGCGCAGCCAGACGCGGCGCGCCGATCACTTCGCCCTCTCCTGCCGGAGTACGAGCACGATGTGGTGGCGCTGGTCGCGCGCTTGCTGCTCGACGTGGAGCTGACGGACGGAGGAGAGCTTTTCGAAACTCCCGTCGACGCCTCCGATTCCATCGCTTACGTGCTGACCCGGCGGCGCCTGCCGATGAGCGTCACGGAGCTGCAGGAGCACGTGCGCCAGAGCTTCGGTGAGCACGTCGTGTTCCCGATTGCAGAAGAGCTGGCCAGGATCGTCGCGGCACTCGGCGACTACCGGCTCGAGGGAGAGACGCTGCTGCCGGCGGCGGGGCATGCGATTGAGGCGCCGGAAGCCGCGCGCGATCCAGTCCCGGACGACCTGCGCGCTCCCGATCGATCCCCCGAGCAAGTCCTGGTCGCCCGACTGAGAGATGCGGCGGAGCGACGGGAATGGCGCCTGCTGGTCACGCCGCCCGAGCATCACGCGGACTACGGGCGCAGCGTGGCCGCGGCCATTCCCAATGCTGAGTACGTCAGCTTTGAACAGCGACTACTCGAACGGATCGAGCCGACCTTTGCCGATTTCGAAAGCGCGCTTCGCATGAAGGCGCGCCGCCGGAAACTGACGCGAGAGGCGGAGGCGTTGCTCGAGGAGTTGTTGCGCGAGAGGGGGAGACCAGAGTGCCGCACCATTCTTGGTGGCACGGCGCTGCTCCAGATCTGCGACGCGGCTCACCTGGTGCGCGCTCTCTACGATGAAACACAGGGTGGGCAGCGTGGTTTCTGGGCCGTCGTGATCCCTGGGGTGATCCAAGAGCGGCAGCCGCTGCTGAACGAGAAAGAACCGGTGTTTCATCTTCCCGGTGCGACGCTGCCTCTATCGGGCCCACTCCCGAGACTGGGTGAGGGCTGAATGGAACCAGCGAAACGCACCGAGTTGACGCAACGTCTGGCTGTCCTCGTGGCCGAGATGGCCGCGGCCATCCGCCCACGCATGGTCGAGCGCGGTTCCGTGCGGGAGCGGGCTCTGAAGCTCCATGCGGACGAACACGTGGGCGAGGACTTCGAGGTTTGGACGGATCTGCTGGCGCGTCGCGCGGCTGTGCTTTGGGTCCTCAAGAGCGTGTACGTGAGAGTGCTCGAAGACCGCGGACTGCTTCGACCGCGGCGGATCGTCGACTCCGATTCGCCCGAGCTCTTCGCTCGGCTCGCTCCAAACCTGGGCGACACGGCGTACCTCGGCTGGGTGTATCGCGACTTGGCGGCGGACGAGGGCGGCCTACCGGAGCTGTTCGCACCGCAGGCCGCCGAAGTCGCGGCGATTCCGGATGCGCTCTCGCGAGCGCTATTGGAGTTTTGGCGTGCGAGAGACCCAGACACCGGCGACCTTCACTACCGATTTGACGAGGAGCTTTTCGACGGGCGCTTGATGGGCGACCTCTACGAAGACCTCGACCCGGTGGTGAAAGCGCGTTTCGCACTGCGGCAGACGCCGGACTTCATCCTGGACTTCATTCTCGACCAGACGCTCACGCCGGCGATCGAAGAGTTCGGAATCGAGACCGTTCGCGTTCTCGATCCAGCGTGTGGCTCGGGGCACTTCCTGTTGGCCGCCTTCAAACGGCTGGTGGCTGGAATGCAGACGAAGCATCCCGAGCGTCTGCTTGCGGAAGTCGTGGGTGATTGCTTGGCCCGAGTCGTGGGGATCGATCTCAACGACTACGCCTGCGCTCTGGCGCGCGCTCGGTTGGTAATGACGGCGCTGGAGCTGCTCGGCGAGAAAGACTTTTCGGTGGCAAGTCAACTGCACCCGCAAGTGTTCTGGGCGGATGCGCTGGAGCAAATCGAGCTGGATGACGCGCAAGGGCAGATGTTTGCCGCCGGCAAGCCGTTTGCGTCGCTGACGCAAAGCGAGGTGCGGGCGAAGCTCCGACCGCTCTTGGAGCAGAAGTTCCACGCGATTGTAGCCAACCCGCCGTACATCACGGAGAAGGACGCTTCGCGCAAGGCGTATCACCGAGAAAAGGTCGGTCACGGCAAGAAGAAGCGTCAGCGGTACGCATCGGCTTACCAGAAGTACTCGCTTGCCGCTCCCTTCACGGAGCGCATGCTCGATCTGACCATCGAAAACGGTTTCATGGGCGAGATCACCGCCAACTCGTTCATGAAGCGAGAGTTCGGCAAAGTGCTCATCCAGGATGTGCTCCCGCGTCATCGAATGACTAAGGTCGTTGACACGGCGGGCGCTCACATTCCGGCCCACGGGACGCCGACGGTAATCCTCTTCGCGCGACGGCAGCCGCCCGGTACTGATCCGGTGCCTGTCGTTATGGGCAAACGCGGCGAGCCCGGCAAGCCCCTGGTGGCGGCGGAAGGGAGCGTGTGGCGCTCCATCGTTGCCGGGCACGAGCATCCCGGGTTTGAGAACGAGTTCATCTCCGTTGCGGCGGTTGAGCGCAGCGTACTGGCAGCGCACCCTTGGAGTATCGGGGGCGGTGGCGCGGCAGAGCTGACGACGGCGTTGGAGCAAGATCGGGGCCGAATCGGCGGACAGGCGCAGCATGTAGGGATTACCGCCGTGACGGGCGAGGATGCGGTCTACGCGGCGCCGACCCAAAGGGACATGTCACGCCGAGGCGTGGTTCACACCGTCTCGCTGCTCGTTGGGGAGTTCTTTCGCAACTGGGGCTGCGAAGGCGCGCTGTGCGCGGCTTGGCCTTTTGATGGGTCGCTCGCCGTTGCCGCTGAGGCGGACTGCCCAGACGTTGTGCGGTACTTGAAGCCATTTCGTCCGGTGCTCTCCCAGCGAAAGCGCTTCGGTACCCCCATGCTCGAGCGCGGCCTGACATGGTACGAGTGGCAGGAGCTGTATGCCGACAAACTCCGCACCCCCCTCACCATCGCCTACGGCGAAGTCGCAACCCACAACCACTTCGTCCTCGACCGTGGCGGCAAGGTCTTCAAGCAAACCGCGCCGGTCATCAAGCTGCCTCCGGGCTCGACCGAAGCCGAGCACCTGTGCCTTCTGGCCCAGCTGAACAGCTCGACGGCGTGCTTCTGGTTGAAGCAGGTGTGTCAGAACAAGGGCAGCCAGGGCATCAACGAGGGCCTAAAAGCGGAGCACTGGGAACAATTCTACCAGTTCGGAGCCACAAAGCTCGAGTCGTTCCCGCTCGCGGCTACGCGCGATTCAACTCTCGAATCGTTTGCGGCTCGGCTGGACGGGCTCGCTCGCCAGCGCGTCGATCGGTCTGCGCGTACGGTCATTGATGGCAAAGCCGCGGCGGGTGCCGCGATTCTCCGGTCCGCCTTGGATTCCCGACGTGAGGAAGACCTCGCGGACCTTCGGCAGATGGTCGGTCTGCAAGAGGAGCTCGATTGGCGCTGCTACCGCTTGTACGGCATCGACCCAGCGGCACCGGAAGGCGAGCTCCGCGCCCCGGACCAAGTGCCGCCGCTCACGCCGGGGGAGCGCGCCTTCGAAATCACGCTCGCACAAGAGGACGCTTCGCGTCGCGAAGCCATCGCGAACGGCGAAGAACCCGACGAACAGCCGACGGCATGGTTCGAGCGACACGGTTGGCAACCCATCGCGGACGCAAACAGCATTCCCAAGGAGTGGCGCGACGTCACGCGCGCCCGCCTCGAGCGAACCGAAGCCTCGCGGGACCTCGGTCTGGTCGAGCAAGCGACCTACAAACGGCGCTGGTACCGCCCGGATTACCAAAAAGAGGAGCAAGAAGCGCTGGCCGAGTGGTTCGCCGACCGCGTCGAAGACGCGGCCAAGAAGTACGCGCGCCCCTTCACCGCCCGGGAGCTGACCGTAACGCTGCAGGACGACGCGGCGGTGGGAGCGGTCGCCGAGCTGATCAGCGGCTCTGGCAGCTTCGATCTCGAGCGCATGGTGGCGAGCACGCTCTGGTCCGAGTCCGTGCCGAACGTGAAGCACCACGTCTACAAGCCGAAAGGCCTCACCGTGCGTGCAGCGTGGGAGAAGACCTGGCTGCTCCAGCACGAAGAAGATGCCTGGGAGGCACAGCACGCGCGGCATAAGGCGGATCCGGAGCACCACGCAGCGCCGACCGGGCCGCGGCCACAGCCTGCTCCGGCGCCGAAGTACGGCTCGGGTGACTTCCTCCGCGCAGAGTACTGGAAGCACCGCGGCAAGCTCGATGTGCCCAAGGAGCGGTTCATCGCCTTCACCGAGGTGCCGAGCGCAGAGCAGCCGCTCTACGGTTGGGCCGGGTGGACGGCGACCCAGCGGGCGAAGGCATTGCTCGAGCTGGACGAACGAGCCGAAGCGACGGGTGCGAAGCTCGAGGAACGATACGCGCTCCTCTGGGGTGTGCAGTTCCTGTTGCCTTATGTGTCCTGGGATGACGAAGGGGCTGCGGCCGAGTTCCGCGCCATCTTGCGTGACGTGGTGGGCGTCGATGGCGTGACAGATGCGCTGCTTGCCGCCTGGGCCGAGCGCCATCCCCCGCCCAAACCGCCGCCTGCTGCCACGGCGGCGAAGAGCAAGAGCCCGGCTGCTCCAAGGAAAGCCAAGCGATGAGTCCGACAATCACAGACGTTTTCGATCTGCCGGCGAAAGAGGACATCGGTGCGCTCCGTTACGTGGTTCGCCTGACGGACGAGAAGGACCCAAA
>JAKLKA010000091.1 GCA_023150915.1 Polyangiaceae bacterium | reverse complement strand
GCGCGGCGTGCGAGACAGACGCGCCGCGAGCAGGTCGCGCAGGGCTGCCGCGCGCCGGCGCCCGAACCCGCGCACCCTGAGCAGTCGGCCGTCGTGGGCCGCCAGCTCCAGCTCCTCGAGGGTCTCCAGGCCGAGCTCGCGGTGAAGTCGCGCCGCGAGCTCGTCGCCGATGCCCGGCAGGCTGGTGAACAGATCTTCCGGCGAGACCTGCCCGCGCAGGCGCTCGAGCATCGCGATGCGACCGGTGTGGAGCCGCTCGGCGATCAGCGCGGCAATGCTGTGGCCGATCCCCGGAAGTTTCTCCAGCGCAGCCGTGCCGCCTTGCGCTTCCAGGTCGGAGAGTGCGCTCGCCGACCTCCGCACGTTCTCGGCAGCGGTGCGATAGGCGCGCAGACGAAACGCGTCGGCCGCTTGGGCCTCCAGCAGCTCGGCGATCTCGTCCAGCGCGTTCGCGATCGAGAGGTTGTCTGCCGCCGTCACTTGCCGCGGCGTGCGCGGGCTTTGGCCGAGGTGGTCGCTCGCGTCTGCCGGCGCTTCAGGTTCGAGTCGGGCTTCTGACGATTCGAGCTGCCGCGCGTCGACTTGCGCGACGGCTTTCCGGTTGCCGAATCCTCGAGCTTGAACGCCGCCTTCGCGTCGGTACGCTTCGCTGCGTTGCGCGACTCGGTGTGGCCTTGCCCCTTCTTCTTGGTGGTCGCGCTCACGCCGGGCAACGCCGTGTCGACGCTGGCGAGCTTGGGCTTCTTGGGCGCGGCCTTCTTGGCGGCGGGGCGGACGGCGTCACGGTGGAACTTTGCGGCCTTTCTCAGCATGGTGGCCAGGCTATCAGTTCGGCGCGCCGGAGTCGTGCGCCGCGATGCTGAGCGTAAACTCTGCGCCGCCGGTCTCGATGGCGCGAGCGACCAAGCGCCCGCCGTGCTGGCGCGCGATCTGTTGCGAGATCGCCAGCCCCATCCCGGTGCCGCTGGCTTTGGTGGTGAAGCCCGGCGTGAAGATCGCCACCGGGTCGCTGATGCCCGGTCCGGTGTCGCGGATCGCGAGCTCGTATTCCGCACCGTGCCGCCGGATGGCCAGCGTCGCGACGCGGACGCTGGAGCCGACCATCGCTTCGATGGCGTTGCCGAGCAGGTTGTGCACCAGCTGCTTCAGCTTGTCGGGGTGACCGAGCACCATCGCGGGCCCGGGCAGGTGTTCCTCCAGGCGAATTGCACGGTCGGCCATGGTCGCCGCATGGGTGCGGGCCACGCTGGCGGCGATCTCGCTCAGGTCGACCGGTTGGACCTCGAGTGCGCCAGATTTCGGGCTCATCGACAGGTATTCGTTGGTCAGCTTGGTGAGCCGGGCGAGCTCGCTCTTGACCACCCCGACCGACGACGTGAGCTTCTCGCGATCTGCGCTGGGGAGCTCGAGCTTGGCCACCCGTCGCTCGAGCAGGTTCAGCTCGAGGCCCAGGCTGTTCAACGGGTTCTTGATCTCGTGAGCCAAGAGGCGCCCGAAAGCCCCCAGCGTGCTCCACTGCTCGGCGAAGCGCAGACGCGCCTCGAGCTGCACGCGTGCCAAGGCGCTCGCGGCAACCGGCGCCAGGGCCTGGGCGTTCCGAAGGTCGTGATCCGAGAACTCACCCACGCCGCGGGCCAGATAGATCGCTCCGGTCAGGTCCTGGTTCATGCGCAGGGGGATCACGAGCTGTGCCCCGCCGCAGCGCTGGCGCAAGACCGCGCACCCGGCGCTCGAATTGGGCGGCACCAGCGTCACCTGCTCGGGGGCCCCGCCGTCGCACAGCGCGGGCAGTCGCTCGAGCCGGCCGCCCTGCATGGCCCACATGTCGTCGACGCGCCGATTCGCGTCGTACAGCTCGATCACCGCCGCATCGTGCGCGATGAGCTTGCTCAGGCTCTCTTCGATCTCCGTCTCGTCCGGGCGCCCGGAGAGCCCGCCGAGCGCCACCGCCAGACGGCCCTGAACGGCCTTGTCGGCCAGCAGGCGGTCTGCCAGGCAGGCGATGGCGAAGATCTGCGAGAGCGTATCGATCAGGACGTCGTCGGCCCCATCACGGTCGGCCGCCTTGCCGTGCAAGCGAAGCGTGGCGGGGTCTCCGGCGAGCTCGGCGCGCTCGTGGCCCGTAGCGAGGGCGACCTCTCGCAATGATCGGTCGAGCGAGCCGCTGCCGGCGAGCCACTTGCTGAGCGATTCGGCGACGCCGCCCACCGCCAGCTGCTGGACGGCCAATTCCTCCGCACGCCGGGCCTCGGCCTCACGCTGTTCGCGCTCGGCCGCGATGCCCTTGCCGAGCGCGCGGGCGAGCGCGTCCAGCTCGTCCGTTCCCCGGACCTGCTCGCGGATCGCGCGGTCGTCGCTGACGTCGACCAGCGCCCGCAGTCGGCGGATGCGCGTGAAGATCTGCCCGACGCCGAGCGCCACGAGCGCCACCAGCAGCACCGAGCCCACACTGGCCCAAGAGCCGAGTCGGGCATTGCGCTCCATCCGGTCTTGAACGACTCGCGCTGCGGCGCGCACCGTGAGATCCAGCTCGGTCACCTCCAAGAGCACGTCGGTGGTGAGCGCGTCGAGGGCGGTGTCGCTCCCGTCGAGCGCCGTCTGCAGTCGCGGCCGAAGCTCGTCGGTCCAGCGCGACCGATGAGCGGTGAAGCGGGCGCAGACATCGGGCGCCGGACAGGCCGCGAACCCGGTCGACGGGTTGCCGGTCACCGAGTGGTCCAGGAGCTCGCTCTGCTCGCGCATCAGGGTCTCGACGCGCTCGCGAGCCGGGCCGTCGGAGCGGGCCTGCGGCACCTGCACCAGGATCTGGAGCAACCGGAAGCGCAACGAGCCCGTCTCTTGGATGGCGATGGCGAAACCATCGGTGCCGCGCCGCAGCTCTTCCGTCACCAGCCACGGTGCGAGCGCCAGCGCTGCCAGCGCCGCCAGCAGGACGTAGAACCGTGCTCGCAGCGAGGGCAACCCCCGCTCCGCCCACGTCGGCGGTCGCTTCTGGAGCTCGGAAGGTGCCATGGGCCAGAGGGTTGCGCGCCCGGTTTACCGGGGGCATTGACCGGCGTCATGCCGGTCGCCCGTCGGGAAGAGCTGGGGGAAGCACTATATACCTGGGCTGCGCGCCTCGGGCGATACCGACCGCGGACGTTCACGCACCGATCGTGGCTGCGTCGCGCCGCGGTGGCGGTGGTCTTGCGCGACGGGCCGGACGGCGTCGAGGTGCTGCTCGCTCAGCGCGCCGTCGCTGCCGGGGATCGGTGGTCGGGCCACGTGGCCTTCCCCGGGGGGCTTGCCGCTCCGGGTGACGCCGACGCCCTGGCCACGGCGATGCGCGAGACGCACGAGGAGACCGGTCTCGACTTGGCCGTCGCGGCTCGTCCCATTGGCGCCCTCTCCGAGCTCGTCACCGCCAGCCACGGTTCGCTGGCGCCGCTGGTGGTCGCGCCTCGGGTGTTCGCGCTCGTCGGCCCGGCCCACCTGTCGCTCGGCGTGGAGCTCACCCGCGCGCACTGGGTCGGGCTGGCCGGGATCGCGCGCGCTCGCCGCCCCCGATCTCGGCTCGGGCGGTCCCTGGGTTGGTTCTCACCACGGGGCGGGGTCCCGGTCGGAGGCGCCGTGCTCTGGGGCCTCACGCTGGCCTTCCTCGACGAGCTGGTGGTGCTCGAATAAGTCAGACTTTAGTCTTGACGGGCCAATAAGTCAGACTTATGAGAGCGCCCGTGACTCAGCCCAGCTCGCGCAAAGCCGACGACGTGGCGGACGATCTGCTCCGGCGGATCGTGTCCGGCGAGATCGCCGTGGGCTCGGTCTTGCCGCGCGAGTCGGACCTGGCCGAGAGCTACGGCGTGGGTCGCAGCGTGGTGCGCGAAGCCAACAAGCTGCTCGAGGTGCACCGCCTGGTTCGACCGACACGGCGGCTCGGCACCGTGGTGCTCGATCCGCTGTGCTCGGTGACCCCCGCGGTGCTCCGGGCCATGCTGTTCGGTGACAAGGGCCAGGTCGACCGCGCCATGCTGGGCGAGTTCCTCGAGATCCGTGCCGAGCTGGACGAGAAGATGACCCGCCTGGCTGCAGAGCGCCGCAGCCGGGAAGATCTGGGCGCCATCGAACGCGCCATCGAACGCATCGAACTGAGCGAACCCGGCTCCGAGGCCAGGTTCTCGGCGAGCAGCGAGCTGGGCACAGCCCTGGCCCGCGCCACCAAGAACCGAATCTTCGTGATGCTGGCCCACTGGCACGCGCAGATCGCCGTCGATCTCGAGCCCCTCTTGTCGAAAGTGCGCGAGCCGGTGGCCGAGGCCCACGGTCATCGCTTGCTGCTCGACGCGATTCGCGCGCGCGACGTGGACCTTGCCGGGCGGCTGGTCGCAGAGTTCCACCGCTGGGCCAACCAGCGCATTCTCGGCGCTGCTCGCAGCGAACGCCGAGCCCATCGCGAGAGACCCCGAACCACGAGCTGAGCCATGCAAACCACCTCATCCCTGACCGAGCCCCTGCGGGCCCCGAAAGCCCGGCCCGCCTACCAGACCCACAAGGGCCTGCACGTCCTTCGCGTCTCTGGCGACGACTACGAGATGGGCCATCAGCATGGGCGGCTGCTCCGCGAGTCCGTGGCGCGTGGGCCGATCCCGTACTTCGAGCGTTACGTCGAGAGCATGCTCGGGGCGGGGCTGGGCCCGCGCGCCGGCCAGCTCGTCGCCGCAGGTCTGCGTCGCACGGTGGGCCGCAAGATCGCGCGCGGCTTCCCCGATCACGTGCGCGCCGCGCTCGACGGCCTCGCCGACGCGAGCGGCATCGACCGGGGGCGACTGTTGGGCGCGGTCACCATGCCCGAGACGTACCTCTGGGTGCTGGGGCGCGTGCTCCAGTTCCGCCGTCCCCGGCTCGCCCCGCGGTCCGGCATGCCGTTGCTCGGCTGCACCAGCGCGCTGGCCTGGGGCGACGCCACGCGCGATGGGCGCCTCTTGCACGGCCGTAACTTCGACTATCAAGGCGTCGGCGCGTGGGACACGGAGCAGGCCGTCGTCTTCCACCGGCCGAAGGGTGGTCAACCGTTCGTCTCGGTGTCGGCGGCCGGCGTGCTGTTCGGCGGCATCACCGCCATGAATGCCTCGGGCCTCTCGCTGGTGGTGCACCAGCACATGGCCAGCGACGCGCTCGAGATCGGCGGCACGCCCATCGGCGTCACCGGCGACCAGATCATGCGTCACGCCAAGAACCTCGACGACGCCCGCCGCATCCTCGACGACGACGTGCCCAACGGCTGCTGGACCTACGTGATCGCGTCGGGCAAAGAGAAGGCCGTGCTCTGCTACGAGATCACCCCGCGCGGCCGCGCACACCGCATCGAGAGCGCCGGAACGTTCGCCTACGCCAACGTGTTTCTCGACCGCGAGCTCGGCTCGACCGAGCGCCACCTCTACCCTTCGCATTGGCGCAACAACCTGGCCCGCCTGACCCGCGCCGACGCACTCTTGGGGGCGAAGCGCGGGCAGATCGACGCCGACGTGATCGCGGGCATCTTGGGGGACCCGGGGGCCGACGGCTGCCGCTTCGAGAGCGCGATCTCGATGCTGATGACGGTGGCCTCGGTGGTGTTCCGGCCCGAAGACGGCGTGGTCTGGGTGGCCACCGAGCGCGCACCGGTTTCGAATCGAGACTACGTCGCGTTCGATCTGGCGAGCGAAGGCCCCCGCCTCGACCTTCCGGCGCTCATCGGTGGTCGGCTCGACGACCGCGCGGCGGTCTCTGCCTTCGACGCGTATCGCGAAGCGTACAGCGCCTACTTCGATCGCGGCGATCTCGGTGAGGCCCGGCGGCACCTCGGCCGCGCCATCGAGCAGAAACCAGAAGTGGCCTTGTACCACTTCGTGGGCGCGCTCCTCGCGCTCGCCGAAGGCGACACTGTGGCGGCCGAGGGGGCATTCGACCGCGCGATAGAGCTCGGGCACGTCTCGGGCGAGCGACGCGCCAGCTTCCACCTGTGGCGCGCGCGCGCGCGCGACCAGCGCGGCAGGCGTGGAGAAGCGCTGGCCGACTACCGGGCCGCGAAGAGCGGCGACGAATACGTGCGGGCGGCCGCCGACAAGGGCATGACCCGGGCCTGGCGCCCGCGCCGCTTCGGAATCGAATTCACCCTGGCCGACGTGCCCATGCCGTGAGGAGAGCGCCGTGAAGATCCCCGAGAAGAACCTGAACGAGGCCGAGGTTTTCGAGACCCTGGAGCGCTATCGCGCCAACGACAACGACTGGCGTGCCGGCCGCACCTGGGGGTACGTGTTCGACGCCGGCCGCGAGATCGAGGCCGTGGCCAAGAAGGCCTACATGGCGTTCTTGTCCGAGAACGCCCTCGACCCCACCATCTTCCCCAGCCTGCTGCGGCTCGAGAACGAGGTGGTGGGCATGGCGCTCGCGCACGTGCGGGCGCCCGAGGGCGCAGCCGGCAACTTCACCAGCGGCGGCACCGAGAGCATCATCCTGGCCGTCAAGGCGGCGCGCGACGCCTTCCGCGAGCAGCACCCCGGCGCCGGCCAGCCCGAGATGGTGCTGCCGGTCACCGCCCACGCGGCCTTCCACAAGGCCGCCCACTATCTGGGCGTCAAAGCGGTCACCATCCCGGTCGACACCACCACCTTCCGCGCCGACGTCGACGCGGCCCGCGCTGCCATCGGTCCGAACACCGCGCTCTTGGTCGGCTCGGCGGCGTCTTATGCCCATGGCACCGTCGACCCCATCCGGGAGCTCGGCGCTCTGGCGCTGGAGAAGGGCGTCCCCTTCCACGTCGACGGGTGCATCGGCGGCTTCGTGCTCGGGTACCTTCGCCGCCTGGGCGAGAGCGTTCCCGAGTTCGACTTCACCGTCCCCGGCGTGACCAGCATCTCGATGGACCTGCACAAGTACGCGTTCTGCCCCAAAGGGGCCAGCGTGGTGATGTTCCGTGACCGCTCGCTGCGGCGGCACATGATCTTCGCGTGCTCGAGCTGGACTGGGTACACCATGGTCAACACCACGGTGCAGAGCACGAAGAGCGGCGGCCCGCTGGCCGCCGCGTGGGCGGTGCTGAACTATGTCGGTGACTCGGGCTACCTCGAGATGGTCCGACAGATGCGCGACGGCGCGCGGGCGCTGGTCGAGGGGATCCGCGAGATCCCCGAGCTGCGCCTGCTGGGCGACCCGCCCATGACGCTGATTGCCTGTGCCTCGGACCAGTTGTGCGTCTTCGCCCTGGCCGACGAGATGAAAGACCGCGGCTGGTACATCCAGCCGCAGCTGCCCCACGCGGGCGGTCCGGCGAACTTCCACCTCTCGCTGCAGCTGTCGAACGTGCCGCGCGTCCCCGAGTTCTTGCGCGACCTCGGCGAAGCGGTGGCCAAGGTCAAGGCCCTGCCCAAGAGCGACCTTGGCGAGAACGTCGGCGCCATGTTCGCCGGCGTCGACCCCAGCACGCTCACCTCCGAAATGTTCTCGCAGATGCTGGCCATGGCAGGCATCGGAGGCGTTGGGCTGCCCAAGCGCAGCGCCGACATCAACCTCATCCTCTCGGCGCTCACGCCACAGATGCGCGAGCGGCTGCTCACCGAGTTCGTGAACGAGCTGTTTTCTGCCGACCGCAGCTGACGGCAATCACAACACGAAGTCGAGCATCTGCAGTCGCGTCAGGTGATCTTCGATGGCGCGGTTGTAGTCGTCGATCAAGAGATCGAGGCGAATCGCCACGCCCGTCCCGTCGCTTCCGTCGACCGTGCCACTGACGGCGATCTCGCGCTCGGGCAAGAGCAAGACGCCGCTCCAGTGCTCGCCGCGTGCCGGGCCGTTCTCGCTCTTGGGCAGGTGCAGCGAGTCTTTGCTGATCGCGCGCACGGCGACGATGCTTCCGTCGTCGAGGCGGACCGCGGTGGGCAGCGCCTCGGCGGGCTCGACCAGGTAGTGACCCTTCTTGTTCTGCTCGATCAGGCTCGCAAGCTGGTCGTATAGCTGCTTGTTCAGCGGGGTGTCTTCGCCCTCCAGCACGGCGTCGAGCATGCGCTTCATCGCCTTCTGGGTGGTCATCAGGTTGCGCCGCATCTCTTCCAGCCGGCGCGTATCGCGGCGGATCTTGTCGGCCACCACCCGCAGCAGGTTGTAGTGGAAGGGGAACGCCACGTCGCCGTGGTCCTCGAAGAACTGCATCAGCTCGTCCACCCCGATGTCGAGCAGCTCGGCGTCGCCGCTGGCGACCGCGGTGATGCGCCGGTCGAGGCGAGCCAGGGCGCCGAGCTCGCCGACGGGCGCGATGGGCTTCAAGCGGAAGCGCTCGTCGGCGCCTTCGCGGAGCGAGACCTGGCCTTGGGTCAGGATCAGGAACCGGTCCGAGACCTTGCCCGCCTCGAACAGCACCTCGCCATCGCGGGCCTTCCGGACCTTGCAGGCCGCGACCAGCTGGGCCAGGTGCTCGTCGGTGATGTTCGAAAGCAGCGGGATCTTGCGGAGAGCGGACGGGGCGACGGACATCGTGGGACCTCGGAAGGGGCCGCAGTCTAAACCGGAAGCGCGACGAAAACACCGCGGCCAGTGCAAAGAGGGGCGATGAACGGTATCTTCTGGGGTGAGGTGCAAGCGATGAGTCTTCGTTGGGCGGCTGTGTGTTTGTTCCTGGGGCTCCCCTTGGGGTGCGGCTCCGATGACGGCGGTGGGCTCGAAGGTACCGGGGGTTCCGGCGCCGGCGGGTCGAGCAGCGGCGGGTCGAGCAGCGGCGGGTCGAGCAGCGGCGGGTCGAGCAGCGGCGGGTCCGCCGGGCAGGCCACGGGCGGAAGCGCCGGAGCCGGCACGGGCGGGTCTGGGGCCGGCGGCTCGGGGACCGGCGGAGCCGGGACGGGCGGCGCGGGCACCGGCGGCTCGGGGACCGGCGGAGCCGGGACGGGCGGCGCGGGCACCGGCGGCGCCGGCAGCGGCGGAGCCACCGGCGCCTGCGCTTCGATCCCCACCGGGTTCACCCCCGTTTGCGACACGTGCATGAAGGGCGCCTGCTGCAAAGAGATGCTCGCCTGTCAGGCAGACACCAAGTGCACGCAGCTGGTCACTTGCCTGCAGCAGAAGTGCGCGAGCGCGCCGAACCTGACGACGTGTGCGCTCCAGCAGTGCGGCAGCTTCATCGGCGGGGCGTCGCTCGCGACGCCGATCCAGACCTGCCAAGAGAAGAGCTGCAAGACGCAGTGCGTGAAGTAGCGCGACTCAGCCGCGCTTCTTCTTGAGCTTGGGGGCACCCGCGCGCCGTGCGGGTGCCTTCGGCGGGCGCAGCGCCGGCGACGCCTTGCCGGCCAGGAATGCCACCGCCTCGCGGACCTGCGCGTCGGTCATCGAGTGACCCACCCCCGTGCGGCCCACGACCAGGCTCTTCCAGCTCATGGCTTTGAGGGCGCGGCCGAGGCGCGCCGGATCCTTGCGGGCGCGGTCCTTGTGGCCGTAGCCCACGTAGATGGGCGGCTTCGGCCGGGTACCCTTGGCCCAGCGCTCCACGCCCTTCGGCGCTCCGCCTCCGGCGAAGACGGCGTAACCGGCGACGGGCAGGCGCCCGCGCAGCGCGAGCGACGTGGCGTAATACGCCCCGGCGGAGAACCCCCAGACCCAGACTCGGGCGAAGGGACGTCCGTTGCGCTTCTCGAGCAGCTCTTGGGCGGCCTTCCACTCGGCGAGCACCTCGGTCTCGAGGGTGTTCTGCCCCTCGGCGCTCGAAGGCCAGTTCCAGTGGTCGGCGTACTTGCTCGAGCCAGCTCCGAGGCGACCCCGCGGCGTGATCACTTCGAAACCGTGGGCCTTGGCCGCGCGGGCCAGGCCGCGCTGCCCGTTCCATTGCCAGGTCGTGCCGAGCTTCGTCAGGCCATGCAAGAAGATCACGAGCGTGTCCGGTGCGCGCTCGGGGGGTGCAGGCGAATAGTGGCAAACGGTCGGGGTCAGTGCCTCGATACCCTCGCTCTGAACGCACCAGGGTTGATCGGCGCCGCCGTCGTCGGTGACGCCCTCTTCGGGCGCGATCAGGGCGTCGACCTCGGGCTCTTCGGCGTCGAAGCGGGGCGCCGCGGCTTGCGCCCGTGTGAGGCGCGGGGCGCAGAGCACCAGCAGCAGTGCCGCGGCACGCAGAAGCCGGGGAGTCGGCATGACCGTGCGGTCTCTAACACGCGAGGGCGGCTCGCTCACATTTCACCGCGGTTCGAGCGCGGCACGCGCCTTGCTAATTGCCCGCGTATCGACCCGGAAGGTGGCCCCATGAGACCGTCGCTCGACATCGACCCTGGCCTGCTCGTCCCGCCGTCCCAACGCTCTGGCACAGGTCGGCACACGCTGCCCGACGCGCCGGCGGCACTCCGCGAGCGCCTCTCGCTCGACGGCGTGGCGGACGAGTTCTTCTCCGAGGGGGACGCGGGCACATACGAAGGGGGACCCGCAGTTCTCGCTCCGGACCTGGCGGACGAGCCCGAGCTTGCCTCGGTCCAGATCGTGGTGCGCACCCCTGAGATGGACGCGCGCCGTGCCCGCGGGATCCGCGTGGTCGCGAGCGTGGTCGGGTGCTTGGCGGCCCTGCTCGCGTTCGCCGCCGTTCGCGTCACCGCCGCCGAGCGCCAGACGGCGAGCTTGCCGGGGGGGGTCACGCCAAGTGCGCCTGCGGCGCCGGCGGCCGCCTTCAGCCCCGCTCCCGTGCAGCGCGTCGAACCGCCCGCGGCCCCTGCGCCTGCAGCCCCGAAGGTCGAGGCGCCTCAGCCCAGGGCCTCGCGTGGCGCCGTGGCGGTCACCGAAGCGCCTCGTGTCGCGGCGCTCCCGCGGGCGGTCGCACCGGCGCCCGCGCATCCCGCCACTCGCGTGTCCCAACCAGCGCCCGCGCTGCCCAGTGTGGCGAACTTCGCGGCACGCCCGGGCGAGCCGCCCAAGGCGCAGGGCAAGGTGCCCACCGCGTCCTTCGCCCCGCAGTAGCCCCGCGTTTTCAGCCGCCAGGTTCGGACGTATGGCATGCTGAACGCCATGCGGTTCGCAGCCGTGCTGGTCACGTTCCTGGCGATCGGGTGCGGCGCGTCGCCCGACGACGACTCGGACCCAAAAGGTGGACCGCCGCCCCCGTCTCGCTTCGATTGCACCGCCCAGGTCGTTCCCGAGCGTCGCACGCCCGTGCCCATGGGTTGCGCGACCGATCGCGGATGCACCGAGCGGCTCATCTCTGGCCACCGCAGCGCGGGCGGTCAACTCGGCGTGCTGGCCCCCGAGAACACGCTGGCGGCGGTCCGCGCGGCCATCGCCGCCGGCGCCGACTTCATCGAGACCGATCCGCGCGCCACGAAGGACGGCGTACTCGTGAACCTCCACGACACCGACGTGGACCGCACCACGGATGGCAAGGGCGAGGCGGCCGATCTCACGCTGGCGCAGATCCAGGCGCTGGCCATCGACGCATCGGCCTTTGCCGGCGATTTCTCGTGCGAGCGCGTGCCGACCCTTCACGACGTGCTGGCCCTGGCCCGAGGCCGCATCCACGTCTTGCTGGACGCCAACAAGACCGACCGCGTGGATCTGTTGGTGCAGGCCGTTCACGAGACCGACACCCTGGATTTCGCCATCTTCGACACCGACGACACCGCGAAGATCCAGCAAGCGCTGACTCTGGAGCCCAAGCTGCACACCATGATCCGGGTCACCGACCAGGCCGAGATCGACACCGAGCTCGCCCTGTTCAGCCAGCACCCGCCGGTGATCGTCGAGCTGCACGACGGCGCCGATCCGAAGCAGCTTGCTCCGGGGCTGCACGCGGCCGGTCACCGCGTGCTCGCCGACGTGTTCGTCCTCGATCTCTCGGCCAAGCTCGACGAAGATCCCAGCATCTACGCCAGCGCGTTCGACAGCGGGGTGGACATCGTTCAGACCGATCGGCCCGAGTTGGTGGCAGAGCTCTTGAAGCGTTAGACGAGCCCGGGGATCCGCGCTAGCTTCCGCGCGCCTGTCGGAGGACCGTCATGAAGAAGCTCGCCAAAGAAATCTGGATCGTCGCCGCCAAACGCACGCCCTTCGGGGCACTCTCGGGCGGGCTCAAGGACGTGAGCGCCATCGACCTGGCGGTCCACGCCAGCAAGGCCGCCATCGCCCAGAGCGGCGTTCAGCCCAAGGACTTCGACCACGTGATCTTGGGCAACGTGCAGCAGACCAGCCCCGACGCCATCTACGGCGCGCGCCACGTGGGGTTGAAGGCGGGCCTTCCCATCGAGACGCCGGCGCTCACCGTGAACCGGCTGTGCGGTTCCGGGTTCCAGGCGGTGGTGAACGCGGCAGAGCAGATCTTGCTCGGCGACGCGCGCTGCGTGCTCGCCGGCGGCAGCGAGAACATGAGCCAGGCGCCCCACATCATGTGGGGGCTGCGTGACGGTGCGAAGTTCGGAAAGCCGCCCAAGCTGGTCGATTCGCTGTGGGAGGCGCTGACCGACAGCTACTGCCAGGCGCCGATGGCCATCACCGCCGAGAACCTGGCGGCGATCTACGGCATCACTCGCGAGATGGCCGACCAGTGCGCCTTGCGCTCGCAGAAGAACTGGGCGGCGGCCCACGAGTCGGGCGCCTTCGCCGACGAGATCGCGGCAATGGAGGTGGCGCAAGGCAAGAAGACGCTGACCGTCGATCGCGACGAACACCCCCGTCCGCAGACCACGCTGGAAACCCTGGCCAAGCTGCCCCCGGTCTTCAAGAAGGACGGCGTCGTCACCGCCGGCAATGCCAGCGGGATCTGCGATGGCGCAGCCATGCTGGTGGTTGCCGACGCAGAGTGGGCCAAGGCGCAAGGGCTGAAACCCCTGGCCAAGCTGGTGCAGTGGGGCGTTGCTGGTGTCGAGCCGACGCTGATGGGGATCGGGCCGGCGCCGGCCATTCGCAGCGCGCTCGACCGCGCAGGGCTCGCCCTGGGCGACGTGGATCTGTTCGACGTGAACGAGGCGTTCGCGCCGCAGTTCTTGGCGGTGCAGAAAGAGCTCGGGATCGCCGACGAGAAGATCAACGTCAACGGCGGCGCCATCGCCCTCGGCCACCCGCTGGGCGCCTCGGGTGCGCGCATCACCGCGAACCTGGTCTACACGCTCGCGAAGCGGGGCAAACGCCTGGGCGTCGGCTCTGCCTGTATCGGCGGCGGTCAGGGTATCGCGTTGGTGCTCGAGTCGGTCTGAACCGGCTCCGCGTCCGCGTGGTGGGTCACCGCTCGCCGGACGCGCGGGCTTGCGTACAGCGCCCCGAGCGCGATCAAGAGCAGGCCGGCGCTGGCGTAGTACGGCAGGTCGCCCCGCAGTGAATACAGCCCGGTGCCCACCACCGGGCCGAGCACGCGGCCCAGGCCGTGGGCCGAATGGCTCAGGCCGGCGGCCGCCCCCTGCTCGTGCTCCCCCACGGTGAGCGAGGCCGCTGCGGTCACGCCGGGCAGCGCCAGCCCCTGGCCCAGCCCTTGGACGGCCAGCGCGATGGTCAGCGGGATGAAGGTGTGGGCGAAGATCAGTCCCACGAATCCACAGAGCGCTATCGGAACGCCGGCCGCCAAGAGGACGTGGGGCGGCCACTTGTAGCGGCGGACCAGGAACCCTTGAACGAAGACCGCGACGACGCCGTAGAACACCAGCGAAAGCCCCACGGTGCGCGCGGTCTGGTGCTCGGTCAGCCTGAGCCGATCCTGGAAGTAGAACGCAACGGTCTGTTCCATGGCCACGCTCGACAGGCTGATCACCAGACCGAGGGCCAGCACCGGCCACATCCGGATCAAGAGCGACGTGGGGTGTTCGTCCTCGGGGGCGGCGACGTGCTTGACCGGCTCGGGCAGTTTCAGCCACACGAAGAGCGCGTTCAGCAGGGCAAAGCCCGCCGAGAAATAGACCGGTGCAAGCAAGCTCACGGTCGAAAGCGCGGCGCCGATCGCCGGCCCGATCACCACGCCCAGCCCGAAGGCTGCGCCGATCAGTGCCATGCCGGCAGTGCGGTCCGCGCGGCCCGTGGTGTCCGCGATGTAGGCCTGGGCCGTTGGCAGGGTCGCGGACGAGAACGCGCCACCGGCGACTCGCGAGGCCAGCAACAGCGAGAACGTGGTCCAGTGATCGAACACGCCTTGCTTGCCCAGGTGCGCGATGGCGGCGAACGCGAAGAACGACAGCGCAAACCCCAAGATGCCCGTGAGCAGCACGGGCTTGCGGCCGGCCCGTTCGCTGCGCCGGCCCCAATAGGGGCTCATCACGAATTGCATCAGCGCGTAGCTGGTGGAGAGCAGCCCCACTTGGAGCTCGGTGAAACCCAGCCAGCGGCCCAGGGGCGCCAGGATCGGAAACAGCACCGAGAGCCCCAGGATGCTGTTGAACAGCGTGATGAAAAGCAGCCCGCGGGGACTCACTTCCGCGTACTCTACTCGAAGTGCTTCCGTGCGCTCGTGTTATGCTCGGCGCGCAGCGTGACGGCGCGTGTATCCTCCCTCTCGGTCCATCCGGTCAAGTCTTGCGGCGGCATCCAGCTGCCTCGGGCGCGGGTCGAAAGCCGCGGTCTGGTCGGCGATCGGCGCTTCATGCTGGTGGACGACCAGGGGCGATTCGTCACGCAGCGTGAAGAAGCAGCGCTGGCTCGCACTCGCGTCGAGCACCGCGAAGGCCGCTTGACGATCGCGGCGCCCGGCTTAGAGCCGCTGGTCGTGCCCGAGGTGCCCACCGGCGGAGCGCGCATCCCGGTTCAGATCTGGGGCGACTGCACCGAAGGCCTGCTGGTCCCCGAAGCCGCGGCCTGGTTCTCCCAGCTGGTCGGGCGCAGCCTGCGGCTGGTCTACATGCCCAGCGACGTGCGCCGCAGGGTCGATTCCACCTACGGGGCCGGAGGCGACATCGTCGGCTTCGCGGATGCGTTCCCGCTGCTCTTGATCGCCCAGGCATCGCTCGACGATCTGGCCGCTCGCGTCGGAGCGCCGCTGGAAATGCGTCGCTTCCGCCCCAACCTGGTGGTCACCGGCACTCTGCCCTACGCCGAAGACGCCTGGCGGCGGGTGCGCGTGGGCGCACTGACGCTGCGGGTGGTCAAGCCGTGCTCGCGCTGCGTGATCCCCACGCGCGACCCAGACACGGGCGAGGCCGGCAAAGAGCCCCTGGCGACCCTGGCCACCTATCGCAAGATCGACGGCAAGGTGATGTTCGGCATGAACGTGATCCCGGACTCGGAAGGCGAGCTCGCCGTCGGAGATCGGGTCGAGGTGCTGGCGTGAGCGCCTGTCCGCGCTGCGGCGGCGCGCTCTGGGCCCGCGAGTTGCCGCAGGGCTCCGGTCACGCCTGCGGAACGTGCGGTGGGGTGTGGCTCGACACGGCGGCGGCCTCGCACATCACCCGAGTGCTCTGCTCCGAGACGTTGGCCCACGCCGAGGCGGGGGCTCGGATCGCTCGTCACCCGGTCGACACCCGTGGCGCCATCGCGTGTCCCACCTGCGGCGCCGCGGCCCAGCGCAGCTTGGCCGGCCAGGCCCGCGTGGAGATCGACGTCTGCCCCGCGCACGGCACCTGGTTCGACCGCAACGAGCTCGAACGCGTCGCCCAGGCGCATGCGGCGGCCCGCGCCTATGGCAGTGCGGTCGTCGCGGGCGCGGCCGCCGGCGGCGCGGCGCTGATGGCGGCTCAGCCTCGGGGGCAGGGGGTCGATGCCGCTGACGTCGCCGAGATCGCCGTCGAGGGCGGCAGCGCGGCGCTCGAGGTCGGAAGCGCGCTGGGCGACGCGGCCGACGCCGCCGATGTCGCCGGGACGGTGTTCGAGCTCTTGGGTGGGTTGTTCGAAGGGTTGGGGTGATGCGCCGGCTCTGGGCGCTCTGGGGGGTCGCGGCGGCAGTCGCGTGCGGAGGGCCGCCGGGCGCGGCATCGCCGTCGGCCGACACCGGACGTGGGCTCTACGACCGGTACTGCGCGCTCTGCCACGGTGCCCGAGGTATCGGGTACTCGGCAGACCATGCGACACAGCTGAAGAACCGAACGTTCCTCGCCACGGCCACTGACGAGCTGTTGCGCGTGGCCATCGAGCGCGGGCGTCCGGGGACGCCGATGTCGGCGTTCGGCGCGGTGAACGGTGGCCCGCTGAGTGGCGCCGAGGTGGACGCGATCATCGCCTATCTGCGCTCGCTCGGCGACGGTGCTGCCATCGACGTTCACTGGACGCGGGTCGACGGCGACGCTGACCGCGGACTTTCCCTGTTTCGAGAGCGGTGCGCGGGGTGTCATGGTGCTCGGGGGCAAGGCAAGACTGCGGTCAGTCTCGTCAGCCCGACGTTCCTCGCCACCGCCAGCGACGGTTTCATCCGTTACGCCATCGAACACGGGCGGCCCGGCACGCCGATGCCTGCCTTCGGCCAGTCCCTCACGGCCCGGCAGCTCGACGACCTGACGGCTGCGATCCGGCGTTGGGCTCGGCCGGTCGAACCGGTCACGGCAGCGCCGGCCTCGCGCCCCAGCCAGGGCCCGCTCGTCATCCATCCTCAGGGCCCGCGTCCGAAGTTCTCCTTACGCGACGGTCGGTACGTGGCCGCCGCGGACGTCGCGCAAGCGCTGAAGGCCCGAGCGCGGATGGTGCTGCTCGAC
Organism: Polyangiaceae bacterium; assembly: GCA_023150915.1. Taxonomy (GTDB): domain Bacteria; phylum Myxococcota_A; class Polyangia; order Polyangiales; family Polyangiaceae; genus JADJKB01. The sequence continues at coordinate 12,266 of JAKLKA010000091.1, read as the reverse complement.
GCGCGGCCGCTGTCGGACTTCCGCGCGGGGCACATTCCCGGGGCCACACCCGCACCATTTCACGACGATCTTGCCCAGCTCGCGGCGGCGCTGCCCCGTGACGGCACCTGGATCGTCGCGTACTGCGCCTGCCCGCACGCCGCTTCTGGAAAGGTGGTGGACGCGCTTCGGGCCCGAGGGTTCACCCACACCGCCGTGCTCGACGAAGGCATCCAGGTCTGGCGTGAGCGCGGCTACCCCGTCCGCTCTTCACCTTGACGGCTTCTCGCCCGGGTGGTCCTTTGGCAGCCGTGAAGCCCGGGGACGCGCTCACGGGGGCCGTGGCGATCGCCGCGCTCAACGTCGTGTTCAGTCTCTATTCCACGGTGCGGGGCCTGGGCGCTCTGATCCGGCCGCCCCGCCAGGTCGAACCGCGCGACCACTGGCCGAAGGTCAGCCTGATCGTACCGGCGTGCAACGAGGCGGACACCATCGAGGCCGCGACGCGCGCCAAGCTGCAGAGCGACTACCCCGAGCTCGAGATCGTGCTGGTGGACGACCGCTCGACCGACGGCACCGGCGAGATCTTGGACCGGCTGGCCGCGACCGACTCGCGCGTCCGCGTGGTTCACCTGACCGAGCTGCCCAGCGGTTGGCTCGGCAAGGTCCACGCGCTCAGCTGCGGCTGCCAGCAGGCGTCGGGTGACTACTTCCTGTTCTGCGACGCCGACGTCCACATCGACGCCGACTTCCTGCGTCGCTGCATGGTCGAGGTGACGGCCCGGAAGCTCGAGTTCGTCACGGCCCTGCCCGAGATCCTTCCCTCGTCGTTCGCGCTCGACGTCGTCCTGGCGACGTTCGTGCGTTTGCTGGTGGTCGGGGGCCGACTCTGGCTGGTGGGCGAGCCGACGTCCCGAGCCGCCGTGGGTGGCGGCGTGTTCGGAATGGTCGAGCGCAGCGCGTTCGAGCGCACCCCCGGATTCGAGTGGCTGCGGCTCGAGATCGCCGACGACGTCGCGCTGGGCCAGATGATGAAGCGCCACGGAGCGCGCTCGGCTGTGCTGGACGGCTGCGACGGCGTGCGGCTTCACTTCTACCGCTCGCTCGGCGAGATGATGCGCGGCCTCGAGAAGAACGGCTATGCCGTCTTCGGGGGCCTTCGCCCGCTGCGCCTGGCCGCCATGGTGACCGTGATGCTCGGTCTGGAGCTCGTGCCGCTGATCGCACTGGCAGCGGGAAGCCCGCTCCAGCGAGTAGCGGGCGGGGTCATGGTCGGGCTGCTCGCGCTCTGCCAGGTCCTGGTGGCGCGTACCGGGCGGCGCGATCTCTCGAGCGCGCTGGTCCCGGCGGTCGGCGTGCTGGCGCTGGTGGTGTTCGCGATCCGCTCGGCGATCTTGGTCCACGCCCGCGGCGGCGTGGTCTGGCGCGGCACGCTCTACCCCCTCGCCGAGCTGCGCGCCGGTCGCCGGCTCGAGTTCTTCTGAGCCGCGATCATCGTTCGCTCAAGCCTCGCGTCAGGAAGTCGAGCAGCGCGCGGCGATCTTCCGGGGTCACGGTGAAGGCGCGGGCGTCCTCATCGAAGGCGGCGGGGGCGATACCGAGGCCTTCGCCGGCGCCAGCCACGTAGAAGTCGACCACCTCGTCCAGTGTGCGGAAGCTGCCGTTGTGGAAGTACGGAGCGGTCTTGGGAAGGTTGCGCAGGCTCGGGATCTTGAACCGGTGACGCTCGGCCTCACGCCGTTCAATGGCGCCGCGACCCGGATCTGGGTCGATCTCGCGTACCCCGGGCCGCCTTGGCACGCCGATCGCGGCCGTCTCGGCCCGCGTGAAGCGCGGCGCCTCCGTGCCGCTGGTGAGCGGCAGTCGGTGGCAACGGCTGCAGCGTGCCTCTCCATAGTACAGATCGAACCCGCGCAGCTGCGCAGCGCTCAGAGCGTTGCGATCGCCGCGAACGTATCGGTCGAACGGCGAGTCGTCGCTGACCAGCGTGCGCTGATGAGCCTCGAGTGCTTTGGTGATGGTGTCCTGGGTGACGCCCGTCGGCAGCGCCTTCGTCAGCTCGGCGTCCCGCGAGAGCTCGGAAGCAATGGCCCGGAAATCGCCGCCCATCTCCTCCGTGACGGCGATCTCGGCCTGCCGCGCCAGGGTGCTGGCTCGGCCGTCCCAGAGCAGCATGGGCTCGTAGGCCACGTTCAAGAGCCCTGGCACGTCGCGCGCCACGGGCTTGTGGTCGAAGCGCTTGGGCCGCATGCGCCCCGCCGACAGCGCGGCGCCTTCGCGATGACAGCTGGCGCAGCTCAGCGTGCGGTCGCGGCTGAGGCGGACGTCGCCGAAGAGCCGCTTCCCGACCGCCGCCAGCTGCCCGTCGGGCGCAGCGCCCGGCAGCCGCGGGAAGGTCGCGACGCTGACCGGCTCGGCGAACAGGTCGGCCTGGGTCGGGCGGCGCGGCGCGAACGGCGGCAGCACCGTTGCGCCCTTGTCCGCCAGCGCCGTGCGCAGCGCAGCGCCCAGCTCGGCGCTGGAAAGGAGCCCGTCGAGCTTGCCCGTGATGCGCGGGGACTTCTCGTTCGCGCCCAGCCAGGCGTCGAAGCGCTCGCTGGCCTTCGACAGGCGCTCGGGCCCACCGGCGAGCGCGCTCACCTCGCCGACGTACACCAGCAGCGCTCGGCCCCCGTCGATCACGTCGATGCGCTGCTCGTCGGGCGTGTCGGCCGCGGAGCCATCGAGCATCACGCCCCAGCGAAACACCGCGCGCGACAGGGCGTCGGCCAGCTTCGGAAGTGAGAGCGCGATCGCCCGAGGCTCGCTCGGCGCCAGGCGTGCGGCGGGGCTGGTTCTGCGCAGCGAGCTCCCCAGGGCGTCCCAGTTCGGCGGCTCGGCGGTCACTGCCTTGCCCAGGGGTTTCAGGCCCAGATCCGCCGGCGTTTCGTCCGCCTCGTCGCCGTCGGGCTCGATGGTGGCGGCGTATTCGAGCAGCGAAGAGAGCGGGAGCAATCGGCGCCACGCGCGCCTGAGTCCCAGGTACGCCTCCCGCGCCGCCGGCGCATCTTTTGCCGTCCCCGCGTGCTCGAGCCGCGCAAAGGCTCGGGCCACTGCCTGTCCGTCTTGCTCGGCCCTCTGCTGGATCTTCACGAGCTCGGGACGGCTCTGCGCCGGTGCTGTCGCGGTGGCGGACGGAGCGGTGACGACCGGTCCGGGCTCGCTACGATCGCGACAGGCGCAAACGGCGAGCGAGCCGGCGAGCAGAGGAACGGCGAGCTTTTTCACGGCGGTGCGTGTAACCTATGCCTCGGAGGCAGCCCGAGTGAAGTCGCAGCTCCTGGCATCAGCGGTCCTCATGATCACGGTCATCGGTTGTTCGTCCGACGACCAACCCGGCGAGGCCGAGGTGCCTCGTCCCGACGACGCCGTGGCCCTGGCCGCTCGCGACGCCTGTCAATTCAAGGCCGGGGCGCTGCCCCAAGACACGCTCGGCAAGTCCGACCCCATCGCGAAGCGCATCCCGGTCGATCACATCTTCGTGTTGATGATGGAAAACCGGTCCTTCGACCACTACTTCTCCAAGCTTCCCGAATACGGCGTGACCGACGTGACGGTGGCGGATGACAGCTTCTCGAACGTGGACGACACCGGCCAGCCCGTGAAGTGGTTCCACGAGACCGAGTACTGCGTGGAAGACCCTTCCCATGGTTGGGGTGGCAGCCACCGCCAGTGGAACACGGGCAAGAACGACGGTTTCGTGCTCGACAACGAGCCCAATGGGCGGCGCGCCATGGGCTACTTCGACGCCTCCGACTTGCCGTTCTACTACGCGCTCGCCAAGGAGTTTTCCATCGGCGATCGCTACTTCTGCTCGCTGCTCGGCCCGACCTGGCCGAACCGCATGTACCTGTACAGCGCGTCGAGCCACGGGCTGACAGAGAACACCTTGCCCACGCTGAAGGTGGCCAACATCTTCGCTGCGCTCAATGAGAAGAAGATCGAGTGGAAGGTGTACCGGAGCAACCTGCCCCCGGCGGCGATGTTCGTCGAGACCTGGCTCGAGAGCATCCAGGGTTGCGGCACCGGGGACGGCCCGTGCCGGGTTGCCAACATCGACGACCTGGAAGCAGACCTCGCGAGCGGCGATCTGCCGCCCGTGGTGTTCGTCGACCCCGAGTACTCGACGGGTATCTTGGAGACCAGCGAGCACCCGCCGGGGAACCCGCACCATGGCCAGCGTTTCACCTGGCGGGTGGTCGACGCCCTGACGAAGAGCCCGGTCTGGAAGCGCAGCGCGCTGTTCATCACCTACGACGAGCACGGCGGGTTCGCCGATCACGTCGCGCCCCCGCCGGCCTGTCACCCGGGCGACGCCGAGCCCGACGAGGCGAAGCACGGGACCTTCGATCGCTTCGGCTTCCGCGTGCCGCTGATGGTCGTCTCACCGTTCGCGAAGAAGGGCTATGTCTCGCATCAGGTCCGCGATCACACCGCGATCTTGCGGTTCATCCAGGCGCGCCACGGCATCGGCGCGTTCTCGAACCGGGACGCGAACTCCGACGCGCTGATGGACCTGTTCGACTTCGAGGCGGCGCCGCATGCCACGCCGCCATCGTTCCCCGAACCCGCCGTCGACCCAGCGAAGGTCACCGCCTGCGCGGCGGCCTTCCCCGGCGGGAAGTGAGCGAATCCAGCGGCCGCCTCACGGCTCGGCCGGCGCGGGCGGAGGCGCTTGCCCCGGCCGGCCCGGTCCACCGGGCCCGCCCGGTCCGCCGGGCCCACCCGGCCCACCCGGAGGCGCGGCGTGGCCAGGTGGCATCGGTCGCATGCCCCCGGGGCGCCCGCCGCCCATCGCGCCGCCCTGCTGCTGCAGCATCTTGAGCTGAGCCACCACGGCTGGGTAGTTCTCGTTCATCGTGCGGCAGTTCGCCGGCGTCATCTGCTCGGTCTTGGTCTTGACCAGCTGACACGTGTCGGTCTCTTTGCCGATCTCGTCGCACAGCTTGGTGACCAGGGCGTCGCAGACCTCGCGGGCTTGTTTCATGCGCGTCAGCGTCGCCGGAACATCTTCCAGCGCTGCGCCACACGCCGCCAGCGGCATGATCTCGGCAGCCGACTTGGCTTGCGAGCAGCCCATCGAGGTCTCGCCGGACTCGGCACAAACCTTGTCTTGCCAGCTCTTGCACTCGCCGCTCACGACGCTGCCGGTCGGCGCCGGACGAGCGAACGGAGCCTTCCCCTTGGCCCGCGCGTCTCGCAGGAACCACCCCGCGCCGCCGCCGACGGCCAGCCCCAGGATGGCGAGCAAGATGCCGCGTGTGGCGGGTGACATCGACGACTCGGGCGCGGCGGCTGCCTTCGCGGGGCGCGCTGCCGGGCGCTTCTTCGCGTCGCTGCCCCGAGATCGGGCCGGTGCCGCCTTGCTGGTCGGGCGATCGCCGACGCTCTCCTTCTTGGCGGCCGGGGCGTCGTCGTCGTCGTCGTCGTCGTCGTCGTCGTCGTCGTCGTCGTCGCTCTTCTTGGCGGCCGGGGCGTCGTCGTCGTCGTCGTCGTCGTCGTCGTCGTCGTCCTTTTCGGACTTCGCGCCGGCCGCAGGCGGTGCTTCGCCGCTGTCGCGGTCTTCGGTTTCTTCCGCCTCGGGCTGGTCGTTTTCCTTTTTCACGCGCGACACCCTAGGGGGTGTGGGGTCAAAGTACGAGCAGATTGGGATGACTCGGCGTTTGTGCCGAGGAATCGGCATCTGCGGCCCGCGCAACGCCGGTGTATCCTCGTCGGATGGCTGCTCGCGCGACCTGGGTCGGATTCACGTTGGTCCTTGCTCTGGCTCCGCCGGTCCAGGCCAAGGAGTGGTTCGTGGCTCCGGGGGGCACCGGCAACGGCGGCGCCGCGACGCCCTTCGGCAAGATCCAGCAGGGCATCGACGCGGCGCAGCCCGGCGACGTGGTCACGGTCGCCGCCGGCACCTATGCCGAGTCGTTGAAGACCGTGCGCGATGGCAGTGCAACCCAGGCGATCACCGTGCGTGCGGCGACGGGCGCAAAGGTCGACGTCTCGATCGCGGGTGTGGCCCTGCGCGTGGACCACGCGTACTTCGTGCTGGAGGGCTTCGTGCTCGACGGCAACTACGCCAACGCCGATCTGGTCGATGTGAGCGATGGCGCGAACGGTCTCGTGCTGCGGAGCACCGAGATCCGCCGTGCCACCAAAGACTGCATCGACATGGCGGGCCCCGCCAACGTTTTGATCGACAAGTGCCTGATCCACCATTGCTTGAACGCGGCCGGCGGGCAGACCGACGCTCACGGTGTCACCGGCGGGCCGGTCAAGAACCTGACGATTCGCGACACCGAGATCCACACCTGCAGCGGTGACGCAATTCAGTTCGACCCGGGGCGAACGCTTCCCGGCTGGACCGACATCAAAGTCGAGGGCTGCAAGCTCTGGACTGGCCCGCTGACGGCCGCCGAAAATGGCTTTGCGGTGGGGGCGGTTCCTGGTGAAAACGCCATCGACACCAAGACCCATGCGAAGGCGCCGCGCGCCAAGCTGACGGTGGTGAACACCTCGGCCTGGGGATTTCGCAAGGGGTTCATCACCAACATGGCGGCGTTCAACTTGAAAGAGAACATCGACGCCGTGTTCGATCGCGTCACGGTTCACGACTCCGAGATTGCGTTCCGGACCCGCGGCCCAGGCGCCAACGGTGGCGCTTGGGTGCGTGTGCAGAACGCGGTGGTGTACGACGTGGACAAGGCGATTCGCTACGAAGACGACATCGAGAAGATCGTCGTCTGGAATGCCACCTTCGGGCGCAACGTCGGCGCTGCGTTCCAGGCGGCGAGCAGCGGGGCCACCCAACCCGATGTGAAGAACCTGCTCGTGCTCGGCTCCACCCTGCCCTCGCAGGCGGGCGCAGCCTCGAACCTGGCGGTTTCAGCCAGCGCTTTCGCCGACGCGAACAAGGACGACTATCACCTGGTCGCCGGCTCGCCGGCGGTGGACAAGGGCGAGACCCTGGCCGAGGTCGCCCTCGATCGCGACGGCACCGCACGCCCGCAAGGCGCGAAGCACGACGTGGGTGCTTACGAGCATTGCACCGGGGCAAGCTGCGGAGGCGGCGGCGGAAGCGGGGGAACCGGTGGCGGCGCCACCGGTGGGTCGTCGAGCGGTGGCGCCGGTGCAGGTGGCGCCGCCGGTGCCGGCGGTGCTGCAGGGGGAAGCGCTGGCGCCGCGGGCGCCCCCACCACCGGGGGTGCCGCCGGCGCTTCGGCGGGCGACTCGGACGACGACGGCGGCTGCGGCTGTCACGCTCCGCGGCGTTCGAGCGCGGCGTCGTGGCTGCTCGCCGCACTGGCGCTCGCGCTGGGGCTGTCGCGCGTCCGGACGAGGCGCTGAGGGCCATCCGGACTTGCGGCGCCAGCCCCGGGTTTCTCCCGCAAATCCGGCTCGGGGGTCTTGGTACGCCCCTTGCGAGGGGGACCTCCCGATGCAACCCGCGGCTTGGCTCACCGTTCCCTTTCTGCTGCTCGTCGCTGCCTGCTCGAGCGACGACTCGGTTTCGTTCACCGCCGCCGGAGGCAGCGGGGGTGCGGCGTCGGGCGCCGGCGGGGGCCTTGCGATCGGCGGTAGCCCAGGCTCGGGCGGCGGCGCCGAGTGCATTTCCCAGAGTGCGAAGGCCGAGCTGACCCGGCTCCCGGTCGACGTGATCGTGGTCGCCGACACGTCGAGCAGCATGGGCGCGGTGACCAGCGCCATCGAGCTGAACATCAACACCAAGTTGACCGACACTCTGGAGAAGGCGCAACTCGACTACCGCGTCGTGCTGATCGCCGGCTATGGCTCGGGTTCTGCGATCTGCGTCCAGGCGCCCCTCGGAGGCGGAAAGTGCAGCCCGGTGCCGAAGCTGCCGGCGCTCTCGCCCAAGTTCCTTCACTACGATCAGGCGACGGGGTCGAGCGCGTTCTTCAGCACCATTCTTTCGACCTTCACCAAACCCGACGCCCATGGTTTCGCCCCGAAGGGCTGGTCGGCCTTCTTGCGCGACCATTCCAAGAAGGTCTTCCTGGCTTTCACCGACGCCAAGTCGGGACCGTCCACCCCCGGCGCCCAGTTCGACGAGCAGCTCTTGGCGCTCTCGCCGGCGAAGTTCGGGACGGCCGACAGCCGCTCTTACGTCTTTCACACGTTCGCCGGGGTGGCGCCGCCGCCTGACCCAACCCAGCCGTGGCTGCCCAGCCACCCCGTGGTGGGTTCGGGCTGCGGTTATCCGAAGGCGCTTCCGCTACAAGATCTGAGCATCTTGTCGGGCGGGCTGCGTTACCCGCTGTGCAGCACGCAGAGCTACGACGCGGTGTTCGAGACCATAGCGAAAGACGTCGTGACCCAGGTGGCCGTGTCGTGCGAGTTCGAGTTCCCCAAGCCGGCCGGCGGACAGACCCTCGACCCCGACACGATTCAGATCGAGTACACCCAGGGCGGCGGCGAAAAGCAGACCTTCACGCAGGTCAAATCTGCCGCAGAGTGCACGGCATCGTCCTTCTACGTCGAGGGCGAGGCGGTCTTGCTGTGTGCCGACGCCTGCGACGCAGTCCAGGCCGACGAGGAAGCTTCGCTCGCCGTCACCTATGGCTGCGACGTCGGCTTCGTGAAGTGACTGTCCGAAGGGTATCTGGTCTACAATCGTCGCGTGACCTATCGCGATGCCGACGGCGCGCGGCGCGCCGAGCTCGACGTGCTCGAGGGCGAGCGGGATGCCGCGCGGCTGGAGCGCGCCACCGTCGAGCAGAAGCTCGCCCGCGCCGAGACCGCGCTCTCGGCCTACCGCAAGGCGACCGCGCCTCCTCGGATCGAGGCTGTCCGCGCCGGTCGCGTCATCGTCGTGGTGGGGCTGGCGCTGTGGGGGAGCTCGGTCTTCAGCGCCGTCTCGGACAACGACCCTCTGGCCGGGTATCTCGCGGCCGGGTTCGCCGGGTTCGCCACGTTTGCGCCGCTCGCGGTGTGGGCGTCTCTCGGGCGCTTCGCCTCCGGGGTGGCCATCTTGGCCGCGAAGATCGCGCTCTCGATCGGCGTCGCCGGGCACGCCACGGCGCGAGCCGCCGCCCGAACGGACAGCTGGCAGACGCTGTTCTGGTGGGCCCCCCTCACGCTGCTCGTGATGGTGGTCTTCGAGGGCTTCGTGCTCCTTGGCCGAGCGGAAAAGCAGGGCGAACGGGACGACCGAATCGTGTAGGCTGCCCGCTCTGGAGGGCACCTACGTGTATCCCGGTCAGCTCGGCGGCAGCATTGGTCCATTCCGTGATCCCAACTCGGGGCAGTCGGTCAACGGCAGCGTCAACGGCAGCTTCACCTTCGCTGGCGCGGGTGACCCGGCGGCGATGGCGCCGCGCGCTCAGGCGGCGCTCTTGCGCGCAATCACCAACGTGATTGCGCAGAAGCTCGCTGCCAACCAGGTGGCCATTCCGACAATCGCCGGCAGTGTGCCGTACTTCTCGGGCGAGATCGTCGCCGCCGCCGCCGCCGAGGTCCCCGACATCCAGCTGTCGGCGTTGCAGCTGACCGTCGACGTCCAGAACCCCTACGCGGCAATGCCCGGCGTCGGGGGGCCGCTGCCCCCCGATCCGATCCAGGCGACCAAGAACGCCTTTGCGCAGGCCGCACAAGACCGGCTGGACCCACGCAACTACGACTATGAAGCCAAGCTCAACGTCGGCGGGTTCAAGATCAAGGCCAGCACCGACGGCGGGCTCGACACCGAAGGCTTGAAGAACCAGGTCAAGGACAAGGTCAAGACCGAGGTCATCTGGTACGGCATCGGCTGCGTGATCGTGGGCCTGGTGATCGTGGGCCTGTTGGGGCTCGCCTGGTACATCTTCCGCGAGGCCTCGGGCGGCAATGCCCCCACCGGTGCGGGCAAGGCAGCGGCCTGGGACGGCAAGAGCAAGTTCTCGTGTGGCGGCAACGACAACGTGAAGCTCCAGGGCGTCACGGCCAACATCGCCAGTGGTGAAGCCATCAGCGCCAGCGGCAACTGCAAGCTCGAGTTGGTCAACGTGAACATCACCGCCCCGGTGGGGATCGAGGCGCTCTCGAACGCGAAGGTCACGGTCACCGGCGGCAGCGTCACCGCCAAGACCGCCGCCGCCAAGGCCCTGGGCAACGCTCAGATCACGTTCTCGGGCACCCAGGTCACCGGCAAGAAAGAGGCGCTCGGCGCCGCCAAGATCACCGGGCCTTGACCGATCCCTGGGCTGTCTTAGACGAAGGCGACGAGCTCTACGGCCCCCACCGGCTTCGAGGGACTCGTGGTACACGCCAAGGACCCGACATGAAGCTGCGTTTCGTCTACTCCAAATTCGCTCGCCACGCCGATCACAACCCCGAGCTGCGGCAGCACGTGCCGTGCAACGAGTACTTCGGGCCACCGTCCCTCGGCATCGCCTGCCTGGCGGCGGTCACTCCGCCGGATTGGCAGATCGAGTTTCGCGACGAGCGTGTGGAAGACGTGGGGCTCGACGACTGCGCCGACGTCGACCTGGTCGCGCTGTCGTTCTTCACCCCTGCGGCCACTCGTGCCCTCGAGCTCGCCGACGAGTTTCGGAAGCGCGGCAAGAAGGTGGTCGCCGGGGGCATCTTCCCCACGATGATGCCCGAGGTGGTCGAGCCGCACGTCGACTCGGTGGTGATGCACGAGGGTGAGGGCGTGTGGCCCACCGTGCTGGCGGACGCCAAAGCGGGCAAGCTGCAGAAGCGGTATCACGGCCTGCCCGGCGTCGACCCCGCGACGTTGCCCATGCCGCGCATCGATCTCTACCTGGACAAAGAGAACGACGAGTACAAGCCCGACGACTACCCGCTGCAGATCGCTCGGGGCTGCCCCCTGAATTGCTTCGCGTGCGTGCTGCCCACCAGCATGGGCCGCAAGATGCGCCACTTCGGCACCGAGCACGCCATGGGACAGATCGATCAGCTCGCCAAGCGTGGCAAGCTGGCCTCACTCACCGAGGACACCAGCCTGTTCTTCGGGTCGGGCGCTTCACGCCGTTTCGGCGCCCTGCTCGACGCCATCGCCGAGCGCGGCGGGCCGGCGCCCTTCAGCTATCTGGGCACCAGCATGCCGATGGTGCGCGTCACGGCCAGCGAATTCCTGACGCGGATGCGTGCGGCCGGAATCAACATGTTCTACCTGGTCGGCGGCTTCGACCCGTTCACCATGAAGGCCTTCACGGGCAAAGACGACGACGCCCTGCAGAAGGCCCACGACGCCGTACAAAAGTGCTTCGACCACGGCATCGAGCCGTACACGTCTTTCCTGGTCGGCAACGACGACGACGACGAAGGCACGATGGACCGCATGCTCGAGTTCGCCAACAAGGCGAAGATCCGCAAGGCCGAATTCGCGGTGATGACGCCCTACCCGGGCACGCGCGTGTGGCACCGCCTGGTGGAAGAGGGGCGAATCCTCCACCGCCGCTGGGAGCGCTACAACGACGCCAATGTGGTGTTCCGCCCCAAGCAGATGACCCCCGAGCGCCTCCACGAGGGTTACATCTACTTGTGGAAAGAGTTCTACAAGTCACGCCAAGAGCTGCGGCAGCTCGGGCAGGCCGAGCGCACGATTCAGTTCTGAGCGCTCACGGCACGTTCTTGCAGTACCGCGTGGACGGGTTCACCAGGTACTTGCAGTCGTAGAACACCGGCAGCTGGCCGACCTTGTACTTGCCCTTGGCGAAGGTGGCCGTCTGCAGGTGCACATGCGGGCCCGTGGCGCAGCCCGAGTCGCCCACGTACGCGATGATGTCGCCCTTCTTCACCACGCTGCCCACCTTGATCCCCGACTTGACCCCGTCGATGTGGTGGTACCGCACGTAGAAGTCGTTGCCCGGCTTCAGCGGATCGCCGCAGGCGGATTTGATCATGATGAAGTCGCCGCTCGCCAGGCAGGTGGCCGTGCACGACTCGGTCGCCGCGTCGTAGCACTTCGGGTCGTTCTGGTTTCGGACGTACTGGACCACGCCGTCCATACCCGCGGGGATGGGCGTCCCCTTCTTGCTCGAGTAATCGATGGCCGCGTGCTGCCGGCCCGAGCCGCTGTACGGGCAGTCGTTCCAGCCTCCGTTGGTCGGGATCGTCCCGGGTGGCTTGGTGAGGCAGCACGGAGCGTTGCCGGCGTCGCCAGCGCTCGCATCCGGGCTGCCGCTGTCGGGCGACGCATCGGCGGGGCCTCCGCCGTCCGGGTCGCCGCCGTCGTTCCCTGCTCCCGACGCGCCGGCAGCGCCGCTCGTCCCGCCTGCGCCTGCCAGTCCGCC
>JAKLKA010000090.1 GCA_023150915.1 Polyangiaceae bacterium | reverse complement strand
GGCGGCTCGGGCGGCGTGAGCGGCGGCGGCTCGGGCGGCGGCGGCACCGGCGGGGGCGGCGGCACCGGCGGGGGCGGCGGCACCGGCGGCGGAACCATCGGTCCCGAGCAGTGCAACGACGGGTTCGACAACGACCAGAACGGCAAGACCGACTGCGACGACTCGGTGTGCGCCGCGTCGTGCGCCTCGGCCTGCGCGAAGCCCGACGTGCTGGGTGATCCGGCGGCGGTGTCGGGCTCGACCGCCGGCCACACGGACAGCGTGAAGAACTCGTGCAGCAGCGCCGCCGGCGGCATCGACGTGGCCTACGAGTTCACCGCCAAGCACAGCGGCGTGTTCGAGGCCGTGCTGGGCGGCTTCTCCAGCCTCTCGCTGTCGGTGCGGTCGGCCTGCAACGGCGCCGAGCTCGGGTGCACCGCGGGCAAGTCCATCAAGCTGCCCGTCACCCAGGGCACCAAGCTGTGGCTGGTGGTCGACGCGAACAGCGCCAGCGCCGGCGGCCCCTTCGGGCTCTCGGCCCAGAGCCGCCCCATCAGCTGCGGGGACGCGCACACCGACGGCACCGAGGCCTGCGACGACGGCAACACCAAGAGCGGCGACGGGTGCAGCGCCAGCTGCACGGTCGAGGCGAAAGAGACCGAGCCCAACAACACGTCGGCGCAGGCCAACACCTGGGCCGCCCCGTGGATCGCAACACTGGGCTCGGCCAGCGACGTGGACGTGGTCAAGGTCACGATCACCAAGGCTGGCTCCACCCTGAGCGCATCGGTGGGCGACCTGGGGGACGGCGCCTGCGAGCTGGACCAGATCGACAGCTGGCTCGAGCTCTGGGGCACCGACGGCGACACGGTGCTCTCGGCCGACGACAACGACGGCGACGGCAAGTGCTCGTCGCTCAGCAAGACCGGCCTGGCGGCGGGCACCTATTACCTGGCGGTGAGCGCCGCCACCGGCGCAACGCCCGCAACTTTCGCCTACAAGCTCGGCGTCACGATCAACTGACGGCCGCCCCTCGCCAGGCTTCGGGCACCGTGGTATCCGGCTCGCGTCATGCCGGAAATCCTCAGTGTTGTCGCGCGCGAGATCCTCGACTCGCGCGGTAACCCGACGGTCGAGGCGGAAGTTCACACCAGCAGCGGCTTCGGTCGCGGGGCGGTGCCCAGCGGCGCGTCCACGGGCGAGCACGAGGCCCTCGAGCTGCGCGACGGCGACAAGAAGCGCTACCTGGGCCGGGGCGTCACCACCGCGGTCGACAACGTCAACGACGTGATCGGGCCAGCGCTGGTGGGGCTGTCGGCCTTCGATCAGCCGGGCATCGATCAGATCATGCTCGACCTGGACGCCACCCCGAACAAGGGCAAGCTGGGCGCCAACGCCATCTTGGCGGTCAGCATGGCCGTGGCCCGCGCCGGCGCCGACGTGGTCGGCCTGCCGTTCTGGCGCTACCTGGGCGGCGTGCAGGCGCGCGTGCTCCCCACGCCGCTGATGAACATCTTGAACGGCGGCACCCACGCCGACAACGGCCTCGAGGCCCAAGAGTTCATGATTGTGCCGCTGGGCCTGCCCAGCTTCGCCGAGGCGCTGCGCTGCGGCGCCGAAGTGTTCCACGCGCTCAAGGCCAACCTGAAGAAGGACGGTCTGACCATCGCCGTGGGTGACGAGGGCGGATTCGCGCCGCGCCTGGAGAGCAACGAGGCGGCCCTGGCGCGCATCGTGGCCGCCATCGAGGCCGCCGGCTACAAGCCCGGCGAGCAGGTGGCCCTGGCGCTCGACACCGCCGCCAGCGAGTTCTACTCCGACGGCAAGTACACCTGGGACAAGAAGCCCCACAGCGCGGCCGAGCTGGTCGCGGTCTACGAGAAGCTCTGCGAGAAGTACCCGATCGTCAGCATCGAGGACGGCCTGGCGGAAGACGACTGGGACGGCTGGAAGCTCTTGAGTGACAAGCTGGGTGGTCGCATTCAGCTGGTCGGCGACGATCTCTTCGTGACCAACAAAGAGCGGTTGGCGCGCGGCATTCAGAAGAAGATCGGGAACTCGATCTTGATCAAGCTGAACCAGATCGGCAGTCTCACCGAGACGCTGGACACCATCCGTTTGGCCACCAGCGCGGGGTACACCTCGGTGATCTCGCACCGCTCGGGCGAGACAGAAGATCCGTTCATCGCGGATCTGGCCGTAGCCACCAACGCCGGTCAGATCAAGACCGGTAGCCTGAGTCGCAGCGATCGCATCGCGAAGTACAACCAGCTGCTCCGCATCGCCGAAGAGCTGGGCGACGGCCAGGTGTACGCCGGGCGCGCGCCGTTCACCCGTGCACGCTGATCCCGAGCCTCAGCCGACCAGCGGGTTCCGGGTCCGAAGCGCCGCGAAGCGCGAGAAGTCGCGGTCCGCGGTCCACAGCTCACTGACTGCGTGCTCGATGCACAGCGCGGCGATCCGCGCGTCGTGCACGCGTGGGCCGATGACCGCCCCTGCGCGCAGCAGCTCGGCCAGGGTCTTCCAGTACGACGAGGGCTCGCCAAGCAGCACCAGCTTGGGCGACGCAAGCCAGCCCTCCACGGTGCGGAGGGCGTCGACCAGGGTCGTGGGCGGGTCGAACACGCGCGGGTGGGTCGCGATCGCGATGAACTCGTGGATGCACGGCCAGGGGATCGCCCACGGCCGGCGAGAGGCTTCGCGCACGCGCGCACGCGCCGCCGTGTGCCAGGGAGAGTCCGCGCGGTGAGCGTAGAGCAAGATGTTGGTGTCGATGGCGATCACGTTCCGCGACCCTCGTAGGCCAGATCGCGCAGGGTGCGGACTTCGTCCCACGACAGCCCCGCCTGCAGCCCGCGGCCGCCCACGGCGTGCGTCTCGACGCCGTCCGCGCTGCCTTCAGGCTCTGCCTCGGCCGCCAGCTTGGCGCGCAGCGCCTCTTCGACCACGACCCGAAGCGTGGTGCCCCGCCGCGCGGCCAGCCGCTTGGCGCGCTCGAGGATCGGGTCGGCAATATCGATGGTTGTCTTCATATGGGTCAACCATATCGCGCGACCCCGGCAGCGACCACCCGGCGGAATTGACAGCCCGCCATGAAAGTGGGAAGTTCAACTCTCCACTTGGGCCGGGGATGGGAGTCGACAGATGCTTCGTTTCACGCGCGCCTTCGCACTCGGTTGGATCGTGCTCGGCTGTGGCGGGTCGACGGACACGGATGCCGGCGGGACCGGCGGCGCCGGCGGCGCCGGCGGCTCGGCAGCGGGCGGCAGCGCCGGCGCTGCCGGAGGGGGCAGCGGCGGCTCGGCAACCGGGGGAGCAGCCGGAGCGCCCACCGGCGGCGCTGCGGGCACACCGAGCGGCGGCGCGTCGAGCGGGGGCGCGGGCGGTGGCGGGCCGGTCGCCGATCCGTCGAAGCCCGGAACGAACGGCGGCGCACCGTTCGACGGAACTGCCAGCGTGGCAGCAACCAAGCATCAGGTGCCGATGCACTGCGTGCTGCCCGTGGGGTCGTCGTCGGCCACTGCCCCGGTGATCTTGATCGGGCACGGCTTCCAGCTGCCGGCAAAGCAGTATTACGGCTACGCCGATCGGCTGGCCAGCCACGGCTTCATCGCTTGCACGGTGGACTTCCCCGCGGGGTTCTCGCCCGATCACGCCGGCGCCGCCAAGGACATGTCGGGCGCGCTCGACTGGGTGCTGGTGCAATCCGCGTCCAGCGGCAGCCCGCTGCAAGGCAAGGTCGACATCAACCAGATCGGCGTGATGGGGCACTCGCTGGGCGGCAAGGTCAGCGTGCTGGCAGCGAAGGCCGACGTGCGCTTCAAGGCGGTGCTTGGCCTCGATCCGGTGGACGCGGCCACGGGCTGCACCGACAAGACCCTGTGCCCCGACGCATCCGACAGCTTGCCGTTGCCGATCCCGACGGCTTTTCTGGGCGAGACGCTGGACGCCACGGGCAGTTTCCAGGCGTGCGCGCCCGCGGCCGACAACTATCAGACCTTCTTCGCCAAGGCCGGCGCACCCAGCGTGGAGGTGACGCTGAACGGCGCCAACCACATGAGCTTCATCGACGACGTGGCTGGCTGCGGCTTCACCTGCACCTTCTGCCAGAAGGCGACCCTGCCCAGCGCCGACGCGCTGGACATTGCCCGGGCCTACGGCGTGGCCTTCTTCGCGCGCCACCTGCGCGGCCAGAGCGGCTACGACGCCTGGCTCACGGGTGATCTGGCCAAGCAGAAATGGGGCGCGAAGATCAGCTTGCAGTCGAAGTGAACGCCGCGAGCTCGGCTTCGTAGGCGCTGACGATGGCGCGCGGGTCGGCCACGCGCTTCGCGTCGGCCACGATGCCCAGCCGCACCTGCCCGGCGTACGACAGCAGGCTGACACCCAGCCCGATGTGCCCCGACACCGGCGCCCAGACCAGCATCTCGGACAGCGGGCTGCCGGCCAGGTGGATCTCGACCGGTGGCCCCGGCACGTTGGTGCAGTGCGCGCGGCCGGCTGCGGCGTGCAGGCGGTGCGTCAGGCCGGGCAGGTGCAGCAGTTCAAGACGGGCGCGCACAGGCCAAGCTTGCCGGTGATCGGCGCGCAGTAGAAGTTGCAGATCAGTTGATCTTGGATCTTGCTCGCGTCGCAGGGCGCCGCGCAGCCCGTGGAGCCGCCGCTGCCGCCACCGCCGCCGCCGCCCGGCGCGCCGCCGCCACCGGTGGACACGCAGCTGTTCGTGCCCGACTTGGTGTAGCCCGGGTTGCACTTGAAGCTGCACAGCGTGCCCTGGCACTCGCTGGTCCCATTCGCCGGCGGGTTCGGGCAGGTGGTGCATTGATCGTCTTGCAGCGCGCAGCCCACGCCCGGGCTGGGCGCGATGCACACGCCGCCGCACTTCTTCTGTCCGGTCGAGCAGCTGCCGCCACCGCCACCGCTGGACGTGCCACCGCTGGACGTGCCGCCGCTGGACGCGCCGCCGCTGGACGTGCCGCCGCTGGACGTGCCGCCGCTCGACGTGCCGCCGCTCGACGTGCCGCCGCTTCCGGCCTGCCCCGCAGCGCCGCCTGCGCTGCTGCCGCCGCTGCCGCCACCGTTCGGGTTGTCGGCCTTGCCGCCCGTACCGCTGTTGCCACCGGCGGGGGTGCCACCGGCGCCGTCGTCTTCGATCGGTTCGGCTGTCGCGCAGCCCATCAGCACCGTGGCGATCGCCGCAAGTCCGAGCCGACCCAGTCGCATGGGCGTACTCTACCCGCGGGCCCGCTAACGCGCGAGCTGTCTTCGTCGCGCGTCGATGTGACGTCCGAGACCGAGCACGCGCAACGGCTCGGGCGACACGCGGAAGGTCGCGACGTCGCCCAGGCTGACGCGGATCAGCCTGTACGGCCCATCCAGAAACATACAGGCGTCCTGCATCATGCTCTTCGCCTCGAGCTGCTCTCCGGGCGCGATCATGAAGCGCAGCAGGCGATAGCGCGTGCCGGCCGGGGCGTACGGCTCACGCACCACCGCCTGCAGCTTCTTCGACCCGAGCGGCAGCACCTTGCCACCGGCCGAGTGCTGCGCCGCCGTCGAGCCCGCCGCCGGACCCAGCCAAAACCCGCTGGATTTCTGGGGTTCGGAGCGGGTGCCGTGACTCAGCAAGTAGCGCGAGGTCGCCGCCGGCGACTGGTGGCAATAGAGCGCCTCGTTGAGCACGCGGCGCGATCGCTCGCGTCCGTTCAGTGCCACGCTCATGCGCGTCAGCGTGAGCGTGTCGAGGCGACCTTCCAGGGCGTCACCCAGGTTGGCGTGGATGTCGGTGCGCTGAGCTCCGCAGAAGAAGCCAACGCTGAACTTGGGTGCGCTGTTCACCCCCAGGATGGGAGTGCTGCCTACATTGTGCGAGGCAGCGAGCAGTGTTCCGTCGCCGCCGACCGCCACCACCAGCGCGGCATCGGCGGCGTCGAAGGCGGCGTGGGCACGGCGCACCACCAGCGAGCGGGCACCGTGACGCTCGAGCGACTCGAGCACGGCATCTACCGTGCGGTTGTGCTCGCGATGCGACTCGAGCCAGCGCGCCACGCTCGGATCTTTCTTCCGGATCAGGAGCTTCGCGCGCGGGTCGCCCTCGTCTTCCACGAAGCGCGAGTAGCTCGAGCGCTTCACCACCACGATCACGCGCTTGCCGTTCATGCAAACCGATCCGCCAGCCTTCGCAGCGCCAGCTCGGTCTTGGCGTCTTCGATCGACCCCTGGGCGCAGAGCGCCAGCGCGTCGGCCAGGCGCACGCTGCGCACCAGACCGCCGTGCTCGAGCGGCGAGCCGTCGTGACCCGGCTCGGCCCGCGACTTCGGATCGACCTCGACCTCGAAGTAGAAGTGGCGCTCACCGATGATGCCCGGCGCCGGATACGTGCTGGGCCCCAGCTCGCGCATCAGATCCGGCGGTTGATCGAAGCCCAGCTCTTCCGCCAGCTCGCGCGACGCGCAGGCGCGCAGCCCGTCGGGGGTCTGCTCGCCGACCTCGACCAGGCCCGCGGGCAGCTCCCACAGCCCAGTGCCGCGGTCCCGCTCGGGCACCGGCGAGCGGGCCGCGTCCCGCAAGAGCAGCGGCGGCCGGACCGCGCTGCGCAGATAGACCCAGACCTCGCTGCGGCTGACGAAGTGCGCGGCGATCACCACGGCGTCGATGGCGCGCCGGTCCACCGCGTCGTAGACGAACGGCTCGCTCACGCTGCCGTCGGGGTAGCGCGCGCGGAAGCGGCGGCGAACCAGGCGCAGGAACCCGCCTTCGTCCGGGGGCGAGAGGTCCTCTACCAGCTCGAGCCGGATGTCAGGCAGCGCGTCGGAGTCGGTCATTCGGGCACTTGCCGGCTAGGGCTCAGCAGGTTACATCGGCCGAGCAGAAGGGGGAGAGGGATCCCAAATGCTCAGGCAACCTTTCACGTTCACGGCGTTGCTTTCGGCAGCCGCGCTCACACTGCTGCCGGCGGCTGCCAGCGCGGCCCCGCCCAAGGGCAAGGTCGAGGCGAAGCCGGCCAAACCGGCGGCCAAGCCCAAAGAAAAGCCCGAGGCGAAGGGCGACAAGGGCAAGGCCAAGGTCGACACCAAGAAGCTCGAGGCCGAGCTGGCCAGCGGCGACTCGGCGCGCATCGGCGCGGCGCTGGGCGAGCTGATCAAGGCCGGCGACGCGGCGGCGGGCGCGGCCCCGGCGGTCGAGGCGCTGCTCGGCAAGGGGCTGTCGGCCGAGCTGGTGGTCAAGGCGCTCGAGGCCGCGGGCGCGCTCGAGCAGAGCTCGTCGAGCGCGGCCATCGCTCCCTATGTGAAGCACCGTTCCGACGCGGTGCGCCGCGCCGCAGCCAAGGCGCTGGTCAAGACCAAGGGCGCCATTGCGGTCAGCACGCTGCGGCATGCGCTGCGCAGCGGTGACGCTCAGGTGCGCGGGGTGGCCGCCACCGGGCTCGGCACGTTGGGCGCGAAAGACGCGCTGCCCGATCTGTTCAAGGCCCTGGCCCACAGCGTGCCCGAAGCGGCGTCGTCCATCGGGCAGCTGTGCGAGCCCAGCGACTGCGACAAGTTCGCTGACCTCACCGGCAAGCACCAGTTCGACATCATGTCGAGCGGGTTCGATCAGATCCTGTTCCGCGCCGAGAAAGACATGCCCGACGATCAGAAGATCAAGGTGGTCGGCCGCATCCGCGAGCTGGGCACGAAAGAGGCCGGCAAGTATCTGGCCGACGTGAAAGGGCGCTGGCCCGAGGGCTGGAGCAAGCGGGTGAAGCAGGCGATCGAGGCGGCGGTGAAGGCCACGGGCGGCGGCGCCAGCGGGGGTGACGAATGACCGCGCTGCGCTTGCTATTCGGGCTCTCGTGCGCGGCGGTCGCGTGTTCGCCGGCGACCACCAACACCGGCGCCGCGTTCTCGTCCAACTGGCAGAACGACGGCGGCAAATCGATCCAGGCGGTGTATGCCAAGGTGTCGAGCGCAGCGCTGGCGCCAGGCGCAGCCGTGGCCGTGGGCATCACGCGTGACGGGCTGGTCGGCATTGGGCTCGACGGGTCGGGCAAGTGGAAGGCCGCTGGTCGCCCCGACTCGCAGCCGGCCATCGCCGGTGACGTGGTGGTGACCACCACCGGCGGCAGCGCCGTGGGCCTGGACGCCAAGAGCGGCAAAGAGCTGTGGCGCGTCCCGGTCGAGGGTCGCGTGCTGCGCGGCGCGGGCGACGACGGCGCCACCACCGTGCTCTCGCTGGGCGCGCCCAGCGGGGGCGGCAGCCTGCTGCTCGCGGTCACGCGCGACGGCAGCGTGGCCCGCAAGATCGAGCCCGAAGCGGCCGAGCTGGGCGTGCCCGCGGCGCAGGGCAACGTGGCCTTCGTGCCGTGGTCCAGCCAGTACGTGTCGGCCATCGACCTGGGCTCGGGGAACGAGCTGGGGCGGCTCTTGCTCCGCGATCAGGTCAGCCACGCCATCAACGTGGGCGGCAAGCTGCACTTCGGCGAGCGCGGCCTGGTGCGGTTCGACGACAAGGTGGGCGGCTCGGCCAGCGGCAACGCCAGCGCGGTGAAGCTGCCCGAGCGCGAGCTGCCCGGAAAACCGGTGTGGTTCACCAATGGCTCGCAGGTGACTCCGGCCGCCGCGTCCGCGCGGGAGAAGATCCGGCTGTTCGCGCGGCCGGCCGACGAGGCCGGCAAGCTGGGCATCGCCGGCGGGCGCTACGCCGCCACCTACTTCCGGGTGGTGATGGGGCTCGACGCGGCCGACGGCTCGTTGCGCTGGGTGCGCACCTTCGGGCAAGACGTGCTCGGCGGCGCGGCGGCGAGCAACGGCTTCGCGTTCTGCGACGCCGCCGGCAAGGTGTCGCTGGTCGATTCCAGCGGCGGCGACGCGGGTCAGGTCGATCTGGGTGCGTCGCTGGTGGGGTGCGTGGTCCACGCTGGCGGCTTCGCGCTGCCGGCGGGCAAGCCCGCGGGCTCGCTGCCCGAGCAGCTGGCCAAGGCCATCGAGGTCCGCGAGACCGAGATGGCCACGGCGCAGCGCTTCCTCTTGCGCGAGCTGGGGACGCGCCAAGAGCCGCTGGTCACCAAGGCGCTGGTCGATCTGGCCTCGAACCCGCGCACGCCGGCGCTGCTCTTGGAAGATGCTCGCCAGCTGCTGGCGGCGCGGCGCAACGGCGCCGAGTACATGCTCGAGGCGCTGAGCAAGCACTACGACTTCTTGAGCGACGTGCTGCGCTCGCCGCCGGTGGGCCCCATCGCCGACGCACTGGCCGCGATGAACGAGCCCAAGGCCGCAGGTCCGCTGGCCCATCACTTGAACGACGCGGCGAACACCCCCAGCGACATCGAGCGCGCGGCCCGCGCCCTCTCGAAGCTGGCCACCGCGGCCGAGCTGGGCGAGCTGAAGACCTTCTTCACGCTCTATCGCGCCACCGCCGACGAGAAAGAGCTGGTGAACGCCGTGCTCTCGGTGGCCCAGGCGCTGCTGCGCATCGGCGGCGACGACGGCAAGAAGGTGGTGGCCGAGGCGGCGAAAGATCCGCTGACACACCCCGACGTGAAGGCGGGCCTGGCGAACCTCACGCCGGCGGCCAAGCCCGAGCCGAAGCCGACCGGCGATCAGCCCGCGCCGGGCGACAAGCCCGCCGCCAAGCCTGCGAAGAAGGGCTGAGCGCGCCGCGCGCTGGCCGCTTCAGTTCACCTTGCAGTGGCCGCCGGGGCAGCTCACGCTGCAGTCCGCCGGGTTCGCGCAGCTGGCCTTGCAGTTGCCGCCGGTGCACGCCACCGCGCACTTGGCGCCGGCCTCGCACACGCTCTTGCAGTTGCCGCCGGGGCAGTCGTTGTTGCAGGTGGCGCCCGCCGCGCAGCTCACCTCGCAGTTGCCGCCGGTGCAGCCCAGTGAGCAGGTCGAGCCTGCCGCGCAGGCCAGCTTGCAGTTGCCGCCCGCGCAGCTGGCGGTGCAGGTCTGATTGGCGCCGCAGGCCAGCTTGCAGTTGCCGGCAGGGCAGCCGTCGCCCAGCGTGACCGCCACCGAGGCGCCGCCCGCGGCGGGGGCTTGGGGCTCGGCTGCGGGCGCGGGCGCCGCAGGCTGACCCGGGCCAGCTTGCGCGCCGGCCTGCGCCTGGCCCTGACCCTGGGCCTTCATCTGCCCTTCGCCCGCAGTGTGCACGACACAGCTCGCCAGGCCGAACACCAAGAATGCAGCAATCGACGAACGAATCACGATGGACCTCCGAGATAAAGTGCGCCAGGTACGCTACCAACCGAGCCCGGGTGGGCCAAGTCGGCGCTCTGCCGCAAGTGCAGCCCGCGTGCCAGGCGCCTTCTCGCGCGGTTCCGCGCTGGGATGGAGGGTACGACCCGACAGGTTGGGGGCGGGACCCGGCCAGGGCGCCGCCGCGCGATGGCCGTTCGCGAGGCGCGGTCACGCCGGGCCCGGCGGCCTCTCGAGGTACACCGTCAAGACCTGCTGCCCCGGGAGTCAACCGGGAAACTCCGCTCGCTGGCGCGAGGCTGCCACGGGGCGATCCTGAGGGCCTGAGACGTGGTGCAGGCGTCCTGGCCAGGCGCCATCATCTTGTAAAATTGGCGGCCACTATTACAATGGTCCGTCGTGGTCTCTCGCCGGTCGACCCAGCCTCGGCTGCTGAAGAAGCCCCCGCGATCGTTCTTTCTCTTCGGGCCCCGCGGCGTCGGCAAGAGCACGTGGCTCTCGCAGGTGTTGCCACACGCCAGGCGTTTCGACTTGCTCGACTCGCGCCTGTTCTTGGAGCTCACCGGCCGCCCCGACCGCCTCGAATCGATGGTGGGGAACGCTCGCCGAGGGAGCTGGGTGTGCATCGACGAGGTGCAGCGGGTGCCAGTGCTGTTGAACGAAGCTCATCGCTTGATCGAGTCACGCGGGTGGCATTTTGCGCTGAGTGGCTCGTCGGCGCGCAAGCTCAGACGCGGTGGAACGAACCTTCTCGGCGGCCGCGCCATCACTCGGCTGCTAGAGCCGTTCGTCTCGCCCGAGCTCGGCGACCGCTTTGATCTCGATGCCGCGATCCAGTGGGGGCAGCTGCCCTTGGTCGCGCTGGACTCCAGGGCGCGGGCGGACGTCCTCGAGAGTTACGTTCACACCTATCTGAAGGAAGAGGTTCGTGAAGAGGGATTGATCCGCCGGGTGGAGCCCTTCATCCGGTTTCTCGAAATCGCGGGCCTCTTGAACGGAGAGCAAGTCGTGGCCTCGAACGTGGCACGCGATGCCGCCGTGCCTCGGAGCAGCGTCGATGTCTATTTTTCGATCCTCGAAGACACGTTGCTCTGCCATCGGCTTCCGGCGTTCGTACCCCGGGCGCGGGTGCGCGAGCAGGCGCATTCGAAGCTGTACTGGTTCGACCCCGGCGTGGCTCGGGCCGCGGCCGGCCTTCTGGGCGACGCCGTCGACGCCACGTGGAGAGGCCGCGCGCTCGAGACGCTCGTGTTCCACGAGCTCAGAGTCCACAACCACGTGAGCGGCAAGCGTCGCAAGATGGCGTTCTATCGGACGCGCCAGGGCGCAGAGATCGACTTCGTCGTTCAGACCGCCGCCGGTACTGGGTCCGAGCGGCCGAGCATCGTCTGCATCGAAGTGAAGCACGCCACGCGCTGGGACGACCGCTGGGAGAAGCCGATGCGCGAGCTGGCGAGCTCCGGCGCCGTGCGGATGAAGCGGATGTTCGGCGTGTACCGCGGCGCAGAGGTTCTGGTGCGGGAAGGCGTCGAGGTGCTGCCGGTGCGTGAGTTCCTGCGCCGCCTTCACGCCGGGCAAGTGTTCTGATCTGCGATCAGTCCCCCACGCGCACCCGGGGCTTGTCGTCGGCGTCGGCCGGCTTCGCTTCTTCTTCGGTGGTCACGGGCGGCGGCGGCGCGCTCTTGCTCGCGTCTTTCGCGCCCTCTTTCGCGCCGGCGATGGCGCCGCTGGCGATGCGCTCGACCCGATCGGCCACGCGCTCCATCACGCTGAGCAGCTCGCGACCGGCCTCTTCCGCCACCTCTTCGATCTTGCGCGGGTCCAGGTTCTTGGCGGCCTTGCGCCCCAGGTCCCCCACCTTCTTCGGATCCACGTTCTCGAGGTTCTTGATGGCGCGGCGACCGACCTCTTCGATCCGGTTCGGATCGACGTTCTTCAGCGCCTTCTTGGCGGCGCTGAGCATCAGGTGCAGGCCGTCGGTCAGGTCCTTCGACGCGGACGCCTTCTGCTCTTCGTCGGGGGTCTCGGGGGCTTTGGGCGGCTCGCTCGACATGGCGCGTAGAATGGCCACGCGCCCCGGCGGGCGCAAGACTAGCGAGCCGGCTGCGCGTTCTGTCGAGCAGACAAGAGCAGCACCACCGCCAGCACCACCAGCCCTGCCCCCACCAGGGTCCAGGCGCTCAGCGCCTCGTGGAACAAGAGCACGCCCCAGCTGGCGGCGAACACGATCTGCACGTAGCCGATGGTCGTGCCCCGCGCCGCGGGGACCAGCGCCAGGCCGCGGGTCATGAAGGTCTGACCGAGCTGCGTGGCGACGCCGAGCCCCAGCATCAAGAGCCAACCGGTGGGGCTGGGCCACACCCAGTGGGCCAGTGCGAAGGGCAACGCGATGGGCGCGGCGAACATCGCGAAGTAGAAAACGATCACGTCCGAGTGCTCGGTGCGGGCCAGTCGACGCACCGTGGCATAGGCGCAGGCGCTGAAGAGCGCGCTGCCCAGCGCAACCAGCACGCCCACCGCGCCCAGCGGCGATGCGCCGCCGAACAAGAAGCCCGGCCGTGCGACGATCACCGTGCCCACGAGCGCGATGGCAATGGCGGCCACCAGCCGCGCGCCGATGGGCTCGTGCAAGAAGAGCGCGGCGATGACCGCCACGAACACCGGGTTCAGGTAGTGAAGCACCGTGGCCTCGGCCAGCGGCAGGGCGTCGACCGCGTAGAAGTAGCAAGCCAGCGCACAGGTACCGAACAGCGCACGCTGCACCAGACCGGCCTTGTCCGTGCCCCAAGGGCGAATGCGCCGGACCGAGAGCCAGGTCACGCTCATCACCAGCGTGACCACGCCGCGCGCCAAGACCAGCATGGCCACGGGCAGCTCGCGCCCGGCGAGCTTGACCTGAACGCTCATCACGCTGAACGCGAGCGCAGACAGCACGAGCAGGGCTTCCCCCCGACGCTCGCTCTTGGCCGCCGGCACGCTGCCGGTTATGGCGGCGCGGCCGGGTTTCCGCAACCGGACCCTGGCGCTTGGCGCGCGCGGCCCAATGCTACCGGCCTGTTTGCGTGACGGGATTCTCTCCACGATGCTAGAACTTGCCGACACCGACCGCGTTCGACCCGAGCGCCTGGCTCGAGCGCCCTCCCCCTCTGACCCCACCAGCCACCCCATGGCTCGCCCGCTGATCCGCGTCCCCGACCTGGAAGCCGCCATCGAAGGGGTGGTGAAGAGCTACGAGGGTCCGGAAGAGATCAACAACCTCGAGAGCGCCGCGCTGCCCAACCGCCGGGCGGTGATCGACGCCTTCGGCCACCTGCGCCCGGCGATCTTCATGGGCTTCTATGCCACCCGGCCGCTGTCGCGGGACAACCTGCGCTACAGCGTGAGCGAGCACCTCTATCCGGCGTACGAGCTCTTGGTCGAGCAGATCGCCCGGGCCGTGACGTATGAAGAGCGGTTCGGCAAGACGCCCGTGCACCGTCCCGAGGGCTGGAACGAAGACGTGGTGGTGCGCCTCTTCCAGCAGCTGCCCGAGCTCCGGCGCCTGCTGAACGGCGACGTGGTGGCAGCGTTCGAGGGGGACCCGGCGGCGAAGAGCATCGAAGAGGTGGTCTTCAGCTACCCGGCGGTGCAGGCCATCACGGCCCACCGCGTGGCGCACGTGCTCTATCAGGCCAAGGTGCCGATGATCCCGCGCATCTTGAGCGAGTACGCGCACTCCGAGACCGGCATCGACATCCATGCCGGCGCCCAGATCGGCGCGCGCTTCTTCATCGACCACGGCACCGGCGTGGTGGTGGGCGAGACCAGCGTGATCGGCCACAACGTCAAGCTGTACCAGGGCGTCACCCTGGGCGCGCTCAGCACCAAGCGCGAGAAGGCCGGGCAGAAGCGTCACCCCACGCTGGAAGACGACGTGACCATCTACTCGGGCGCCACCATCTTGGGGGGCGAGACCGTGATCGGCAAAGGCTCGACCATTGGCGGCAACGTGTGGGTCACCACCAGCGTGCCGCCGGGCACGCGGATCTTCGGCCGCGCGAAAGAGTGAGCGATTCGTGGCATGCTCCCGGGCATGCGGCTCGTGGGGCTTTGTGTGGTCATCGGTGGTCTCGGGCTCACGGCCGGCTGCGGCAGCCGCTCACGGCTGATCGCGGCGGACGGCGGTAGCGGCGGCGCGGTCGGCGGCAGCGGCGGCGCGGTCGGCGGCAGCGGCGGCGCCTTCGGCGGCAGCGGCGGCGCCTTCGGCGGCAACGGCGGCTTTGCCGGCAGCCCCTTCGGCGGGGCGGCGGGTACGGCCGGCTGCGGTCCCATCGACACGGGCCTGCCGTGCAGCACGCTGGGCGAGACCTCGTGCCTGACGGCGTTCCCGCGCTGCGCGCCGATCTACGACGACACCTGCTGCTCGTCGTGCAAGCCCGGCCCGTGCGCCGACTGCACCAGCTGGAAGTTCTTCGCCTGCATCGATCGCGAGCTGTCGAGCTGCGTGCCCGGGATGACCGGGCCTTGCGGGCAGACCCCGGGTTGGGCCTGCAAGGGCGGCACGGCGTCGTGCGCGTCGTCGCAGTGCGACGCGGTGCCCGGCTGTGTTGCCGCGCAACCCTTCGAGTGCCCCGAAGACGCACCCTGCGTTCCCGAGTGCCACTCGGTGAGCGCCGGCACCTGCGGGCCCGCCTGCGAGCCGGGGCCGATCCCGATCTGCCCGCCCGGCGCTTCCGCGGAATACGCAGCGGGCAGCCCCACGGGGTACTGCATTCCGTCGAGCGTGTGTTCAGCGCCGCCCTCGACCTGTCCGGCAACGTTGCCCCAGGGTGCGTGCGGCGTGCCGGG
The DNA here is from genome assembly GCA_023150915.1 of Polyangiaceae bacterium. Taxonomy (GTDB): domain Bacteria; phylum Myxococcota_A; class Polyangia; order Polyangiales; family Polyangiaceae; genus JADJKB01. The sequence goes on along the minus strand of JAKLKA010000090.1, from coordinate 13,953 downwards.
CCAGGTGTGTACCTATGGCAGCTGGTGCAAGAACACCTGCACCTGCCAAAACGGGTCTTGGAGCTGCATCACGCCGCCGTGCTGACGTTGCCGTGGGCGGCGGACGTCATTATGACCTGATCCCATGCAGGGAGGGGCCGACCGGTCGAGCGCCGAGCGCGCGGCGGCTGCCAGCGCGGCGGGGGCGGCGTCGCTGGCGTTGCTGGCACTCACCGGCGCGTGGCTGGGCCTGTTCGTCGTGCACGCCGCTGAGCATAGCGCGGGCCGGCTCAGCCCGCGGTCTTCTGGCAGGTCCCGGTCTTGGGGTGCTTCACGTAACCCGGGGCGCACAGCGAGCACTTGCCGCTGCTGTCGTGCGCTCGCCCGGGCGGGCACGCGGGGAAGCACCGGTCACCGACCAGCACCTGGCCCGCAGCGCACGTCGGCGGCTTCTCGCAGGCTCCCGTCTTCGCGTTCTTCAGATATCCGTCCGCGCACAGCGTGCACTTCCCGGTGTTGTCGTGCGCTCGCCCCGGCGGGCACGCGGGGAAGCACCGGTCACCGACCAGCACCTGGCCAGCCGCGCAAGTCGGAGGCTTGGTGCAAGCGCCGGTCTTCGGGTTCTTCAGATACCCGTCGGCGCACAGTGTGCACTTGCCGGTGTTGTCGTGCGCGCGCCCCGGCGGGCACGCGGGGAAGCACCGGTCACCGACCAGCACCTGGCCAGCCGCGCAAGTCGGAGGCTTGGTGCAAGCGCCGGTCTTCGGGTTCTTCAGATACCCGTCGGCGCACAGCGTGCACTTGCCCTGCGGATCCGGAGCGTAACCCTCCGGGCACGGAGTACCTGCTTGCGCGGCCAGGGCAACCAGCGCGACCAGAGAGGACGAGAGGGCGAAGCGCAGCGTGGCACGGGTCAAGGAAGGTCTCCCGGTGAGTGGGCCAGGCCGGATGGTGGTCGCACTGCGGGCTCGGCGCAAACCGGGTGGCGGTTCTCTCGCGGATCCTTCGAACCAGCGCCCGCTTGCTCGGTTCGGACCGCAGCGGCAACGCTGACGCCCGGAGTCCGCCGCGCAGATCGACGCGGAGCTCGAGGGCGGTGCGTCGGGCGTCAGAGTGCTGGGAGTGTGAGGCGCGGCCGCCGAGCGCCCTCACGGGAAGCAGTCGTCTGCCATCACGCGCAGGGTGGCATGCAGAACGCCCGCGAAAAGCAGGAGGCGCTCCCCGGAGGCCGAGCCACCCGGAAACGCGTTCGGCAGTCCGGACGCGATCAGGAACCCGTGGACGGTGGGCGTGTTCGGAAACGCCTGGCTCAGCTCCGCCGCGAGCGTGCCGCTGTTGAGATGCGCACCCACGCGCCCGTCGCCGGCCGAGGAAACCAGGTCCAGAAACCCGTTTCGGTCGATGTCCGTGATGGCCAGGTGGCGGCCGCCGTGCAGGGTGCTCTCCAGAGCGAGCTGGCCCTTGGCATCGGCCAGGTAGACCCTGATCGGGATCTCGAACGGCGGCGGAAGCCAGTCGGAGTCGACCAGCACCAAGTCGACGTTGCCGTCTTGGTCGATATCCCGCGCGTGCGCTTCGGACACGCGTTCGTCGTCTTCCAGCTTCTGGACCTTGGCCACCGCGCCCGACTTCATTTCGTAGACGCTGCCGCCGACGACGAAGCGACCGCCCGCCAAGTGCGCCAGGGGGCCCCGCGCGCCGCCGACCTTCGCCAGAGGCACCAACTTGCCGCCGGCGACCCCGAAGACCGACGCATGAGCGAACCCACCGTCGTCGACCGAGGACGACACGAGCTCGGCGCGACCGTCTTGATCCAGATCGGCGGCAATCAACGCGACCGAGTCCCCTTCGTCGGCCAGCTGGCCCCCGCTCCCGAACTTCCCGGCTCCGAGCCCACCCCACCAGCGCACCACGGATGGCCCGGAGCTCGGCACGGTCACCAGCGCGAGATCGGAGACGCCGTCGCCGGTGAGGTCGCTCGCGACAACTGCGCGCGGGCGGGAGACCGCCGGGAGCTCGAGTTTCTCGACCAAGAGCGGGGCGTCGAAGGTCCCTTGCGCGTTCCCCAGCGCCACCGCCACCCAGGGCGCGGGCTCGTACTCCAGCACCAGCGCGACATCCGGGATCGAGTCGGAGCTCACGTCGCCCACGGACGCCGCCCAGAGCGGGACCTCCTTGGGCAAGACCGGCTTGGAGGCGCACATGCGAATATTTTCCGGAAGGCACAGCGCGTAGTAATCGTACTCGTGACAGACCGGCGTCTCGCTCGGGCATACCTCGCCGTGCCACTCGTACGAGCCGCCGTGATCGCCGCTCATCACGTACTCGCAGGTTCGAAAGCGGCTCGGGCTCGTGCACTCGGTGCGATTCGCTTCGCACTCGTCCCCGCAGCCGGCGAGCGCGAGGGCGCATGAGGCCACAGCCATGAGGGCGAAGCGCGTTCGAGCAAGAGAGGACATCGCTAGGTGTTCGTCCCAGCACACTGCTTGAGCGTCCCACCACCGAACGTCTCGCACACGAACCCGGGCCGGCAGTCCTTGTTGGACTCGCATGTGGCGTGGCAGCCCTCTCCCACGATGCACCAGTGTCCGCCGCAGGTCCAGGTCGCCCCCACTTGCTGCATGGTGTGATCGTCCAGGCACCGGATGCCGCACCCGAAGCCGGCGATGCAGAACTTCGGCATCGCGCACGCCGTTCCGTCGGCGAGGGTCCAGTCGTCGAGACATCCCGGCCCCGAGTCCTGAGCCCCCGCGCCGCCGAGACCCGCGCCCCCTGTCCCGGTTCCGCCGCTGCCGCCGCCCGTGGCCGGGCCAGGGCGATCGCCGTCCCCGCACGCGACGGCCAGCAGCCCGCCGCACAACAACAGTGCAAAGTGAGGTTTCATCTCAGGCTCCTTCATCCAAGGAATGGGCGACCATCCCGGGTCAGATAGATCACGTTCCGCACCCTGCCCGATGGCTCGAACGAGGTGTGCACCACGCTGCCTCCGCTCCCGAGCGTGCGCGACTCGCCGCTCAGGCGCGTCCGCCGGGTTTCGGCACGTACGCCCGACAGCACCAGCTCGAAGCGACACGCCTCGCGCCGGCACTCGGCGCTCGCGAGCTCGATCCCCGCCCGGGCAAGGCGACCGCGCTGCGCACCCACCGCGCGGCTCGCGCTGCGGATCCACTCGGGGTCGGACGGCATTGCTCGGAACTTGCGCTCGACCGCTGCGAGCTCGACCTTGCCGAGCCTCGGCGCCCGTGGCGCCTGCCGGGGCGCGGGCCGACCAGGGCTCGGCGCCGGGACCCACTTGTCCGCCATCGCGGCGGTGAGCTTCTCGGCTTCGGCGATCCCTCGAGTCAACACGGCAGCCGCGCGAGGGTCGACCGGCGCCTCAACGTCAACTTTGGTTGCCCCCGAAGATGCGGCCGCCGGCGCGCCTTGCGGGGGCCGGGCCGCAACGGGGGCGGCGGGCGCGCTTCGGGCCGGGGACGGCGCGGGCGAAGGTCCCCGCCACAGCGCGAGGAACGCCAGCGGGAGCGCGAGCGCAAGCGCAGCGACTCGCCGCACCGGGAAGCCCCTCATGGCGCCTCCGTGGCTCGCAGCGCGAGCTCGATGGAGGCGTACTCGCCAGTCGCGGAGCTGGTGCCGGTGCTCTTCACGACCAGGTTCGTTCCGTGGAGGCTCTTGTTGAAGCACGCCGCGGACAGGTCCTCGAAGCAGTACACCTTCTGCTCGACGTCGTTCTTGTCGAGAAGCGACCAGAGGGACCAGGTGTGGAAGAACTTGCTCCGCGCGGCCGTGCCCGCCCAGGGCGTGGGGTCGTATTCGTCGTTGCTCCCGACCGAGTCGTCCTCCCACAACAAGAGCCTGAAGCCCAAGATGTCGGTCAGCGCGGCGGTGGACGCGACCGACCACCCCGGGAAGATGACGTCCTGGTCTTCCTCGTAGACGTCGTGCGCCTTCTTGTGGACGACGTTGGCAGGGTCCGTGACGTAGTGGTCGGCGAAGAACTCGGCGCCGCCGGCGGAATCCCCGGTGTGGTTCTCGACCCGCTGAACCACGTGCGCCATGTCGTGCTTCATCTTCGGGTTGAACGAGAGCTTCTCTTCGATGCGCACGATCGGCACGACTCCGATGACCGCCTTGTGGTCCGAGAGGCACTCCGCATCCACACCTTGCTGGCTCGGATCCGGGTGCCCGTCCACGATCACGTAGGGCTCTGGGTCATTCGGGATGGCGAACGCGGGCAACACCCCGGGGGGCGGCTGGGGCGGGATCACCATGATGTGGTCGAGCCGACCGGTGGTTGGGTCCCCCAAGGTGTTGTAGAGGGACTGATCGCAGTACTGCTTGTCGGGAATGTGCGTACCAATCCCGAGTCGAGCCCAGAGCGGTTCGGGCGGATTGGTGGTCGGCATGGAGGCGGCGTACGAGAACACCTCGGTCGTCAGGATTGGGTCGCACAGTGTGTTGATCACCAGTGGCGGGACGAACCCCGGGCCCCACTGCTTGCAGCCCAGGCCGATGTCGTACCGCTTGCTGAAGATCGTGGTGGCCCCGTCGAACGCAGTGAGATTGAGCAGCCCCAGGTTGTCGAGGGCCTGCCCGTAGGGGTGAGCGACGCCCTCTTCCGCGTGGTGCGCGTTGGCGTTGAAATCTCCAAGCACGAAGGCGGGGCGGTCCGGCGGCTTGGCCTTCTCGGTGATGAACTTCCGCAGTTCGTAGAACTGGTGCTTCTGGATGTCCACGATGTCCTCGTCGTCGCAAGTCAGGAGGTCAGCGAGGTCGTAGCCGAAGAGAATGATGAACGGGGACAGCAACACCGCCGGGATGGCCAGGAGGTACGGCTTCATCGCAGTGAGCGTGTCGCACGAGGCCTGGGTGTGCGTGCAGAATACGTCCACGTACTCGTCACCGTCGTAGATCGTCTCGGTCTCGGGCGGGTCCTCGCTGGTCAGCACCACCTTGCTCTTCTGGGTGGCGACGCGGGCCCAGATCGCGCCCTTGTCCTCCAGGCAGTCGGCCCCTTCGCACTGCTCGGTGCTGTACTCGCGAACCTCGGACGCGAAGATGGGCCGCTTCGAGAGCACGAGCAGCCCGGTGTCCTGGATGTCCAGGCCGGTGGCCTGTTGCCCGGGGACCAGGTTCCAGCCCGGGTTGCAAAACGGGTCCTCGAGGCCGCCGCACTCCTGGGGAGAGCCCGCCTCCTGGATCTCGCTGTCGGCGTCGCCGGGGAACTGAAGCTTCCAGAGCGCATCGCTCATGAGCGCGAGGTCCTTGCGATCGCCGTGTTCCCACACCTCCTGGAAGCACATGATCTCCGGACCGCCCGCCGTGGCCGCAAGCGCCGCGAAGTCCGGCACGTCGCCGGTTCCGCCGTCTGCGATCAACGGAACCAGGCCCAGGTTGTACGTCATGAGAGAGAGGAGCTCGGGCTCTGGGCGCGCGAACTCGACGGTTTGCCAGGTGTACGGGACGAGCAAGTTCGGCGCGTTGGGTAGCTGGTAGACCTGATCGATGCCCGCGTTCCCAGGCCAGAAGAAGAGGGTGTTCACGCTCGCGGGGCTATCGCTCCGGAGGTGAACCACCGACAAGCCCATTTTCTTGTTGCCGAGAACCTCGCTGGGCAGCGAGCTCCCGTGAGGTCTGAGGAGCACCTCCGCCTCGATCTCGAGCCAGCCGCCCTTGTGGCTGACCTTCACCTCCGCCGGCCAACGCTCGTTCGAGTTGGCTTCGACCCAGGTGTTCTGGCCCGCCACCCCGCGGAAGAAGCTCAGCGTGAAGGTGGTGAACGACTGGTGCCAGATGACCAGGGCGCGATCGTCGGCGCCGACTGTGGTGGCAGACGCGAATTCGTTGAGCGTCTTCGCTCGTCGCGCGTCGAAGAGAATGACGGTGGCCCACGCGCCACACCCGCCCAGGTCACCGCAGGTCTGGCTGCCGGGATACACGCGCAGCGCCAGGTTGAGCTTCTCGGCCTTGGCCTGCTTCACCCACATCTTCCCGGTTGGGTTTCCGCTCGCGAAGTCCTGCAGCGGAGCGGACGCAGAGTCGACGTACTCGAGATTCGTGATGACCCCATCGACCGCGAGCTTTTCGCACGAACTCGGGAAGCCCCCAACGCACTCATCGCTCGGCGTGACGGAAGTCTTCTTCGGCGGAACGAAGACCGCGCTCGCAGGACGGGTGGAGAGAAGCGTGACGAGCACGGCCACCAAGAGCAGCAGACGATCAGCTGCGACTAAAGTGCGTGCGTGCGTGCGTGCGTGCGTGCGTGCGTGCGTGCGTGCGTGCGAAACTCATGCCACCCATCCCGACCTCCCGGCTCCGCTCTGCCAGCATGGTGGCTGAATCCGACTCACGGTGCAAGTGCCCGCGCGCGTCGCGCACCCCTCTCAGTCAAACCAGTCTGTCGCTGGTCGCGCGAAGAACTCGGAGAGCGGTAGGCCGCCTTCGCCGACGAGCCAGGCGCGTGCCTCCGGGTAGCGTTTGCGAAAGACCGAGAGCCCGCTCGTCTTGCGCGGCCGCCCGCTCTTGATCTCGAGGGCCCAGATGCTGGCGCCCCGAGTGACCACGAAGTCGACCTCGTCGTCACCGTCCCGGAAGTACGTGACCGCGAACTCGGGACCGGAGAGGCCGTTCAGCAGGTGCGCGCCCGCGGCGTTCTCGACCAGGCGACCGAAATATCCCCCGTCGGCGCGCGCCTGTTTCATGGTCAGCGGTGACAGCGCGCTGATGAGTGCGTTGTTCCAGAGCACGAGCTTCGGGCTGCTGCCGCGTTTTCGGACCTTGCCCCTCGAGAACAGCTCGAGCCCGGAGACCAGGAACGCGCTCTCGAGCAGCTTGAGGTAACCGGCGAGCGTGGTGGTGTTGCCGGCGTCTTGCAGCTGCCCCAGCATCTTGTTGTACGAGAGCACCTGTGCAGGGTGGGTCGCCGAGAGCGCGAACAGGTGGCGCAGCAGTGCCGGCTTGGTGATGGTCTGCAGCTGGAGGACGTCCCGCGCCAGCACGGTCTCGATCAGCGAGTCGGCGACGTAGCGCTTCCACGCCGGCTCGTCGCGCGCGAGCGGGGCGGCCCCTGGGTAGCCGCCGAAGTGGATCCACTGGTCGAGGCTCCAGCGGAACGCAGCCTTGCACTCCGCGAAGGACCAATGTGCGCAGCGGTGAAGGAAGAAGCGCCCTGCCAGGCTCTCCGTCACCCCCTTCTGCACCAAGAGCGCCGACGAGCCAAGGATGACGGGCTGCACTCGACCGTGGCGGCGCCGCTCCTCGTCCCAGAGTCGCTTGACCACCTCGCTCCAGCCGCGAACCTTCTGGACCTCGTCCAACACCAACAACGCCTTCTGGCTTCGCGCCGGGCGTAGCGTTCGAGCGAGCTGCCACTGGGTCTCGATCCACTCGGGGCCCGGCGGCAGCGCGCCGTCCGCGGCCGCGTGGATGGAGGGCCACGCGAGGTGCTTCTCGAGCTGCGTTGCAGCGGTCGTCTTCCCGACCTGGCGCGGCCCGACGATGACCTGAACCAGCGCCGGGCGGCGGCGGCAGGCCGAGGCCACTTCTGCTACCAAGCTGCGCTCGAACCGCACCCCCGGCAGTGTTTCCGGCCCTGGCCACGTCGTCAACTTTAGTCGGTCATTGAGTAATTTTACTCAGTCATTGAGTAAAGTGTTCGGCGCCCGCCCGGGTCTCCGGCGCCCGCTTGCGGTTCGTGACCTCGCGCCCAATGTAACCCGGGCACCGCCGGCAGGGCCCCCGCCGGCCGCGGAGAGAGGGCACGATGCAAGCAGACAAGCTCCACTATCTGAAGATCCCCGATGGCCATGGCGGGCGCGCCGAAGGCGTGCGCATGGTCTACGTGCTGGCCGGCAAGCCGTACGTCGACGTCTTCGGCACCTTCGAGACGGCGCGGGCGGACGTCACCGGCAAGAACCCGTACCTGCAATTCCCGTTCGTCGAGACCCCGAGCGGCGAGATCATCTACCAGACGCTCGCCATCATGCATCACGCCGGCCACGGCACGCCGGCCTGGCCCGCCGACCCGGCCGCGCTCACGCGCGCGCTGTCGGTCGCGCTCGGGGGCTACGATCTCTATCAGGCGTTCGGCGGGTTCGCGGCCGACGACCTGGTCGCGAAGCAGAAGTTCGAAGGGCGGCGCCTGCCACAGTACTTCGGCGCCCTGGACGAGATCTATGCCGCCCGGGACTTCGCCGCCGGCAGCGCGCCGTGCTTCGCGGACTGCATCGCCCGCGAGGCCGTGGCGTGGTGCGCGCGGCGCAACGACGTGGCCCGCGCTCTCCTGGAGCAGAAGCCCGCCCTCGCTGCCTTCCAGCGCCGCTTCGACGCCTTCCCGGCCATCGCCGCGTTCCTCGAGCGTCAAGCCGCCGCGCGCGCGGTCGACAGCGGAGTCTGACGGCGGCGGCCGAGTTCGGGGGCTCGACGGTTCACGACAGCGAGAACGCTTCGCGCTCCACCGCCAGCTCGGCCTCGCCGGTGGTGGTCTCGGACTCCATGAAGTTCTTGTAGTGGTGGTTCGGGCGTGTGGCCTTGCAGTAAGCGTTGAACGCCTGGTTGAACAGCTTGTTCTGGGCTGCGGCCTCTTCCGGTTGAAGGAAGCCGGCGCGCTCGGACAGGTGCGTCACCTTGCGCATCACCGAGCCGGCAAAGTCGAAGGCGTCGATGCCCAGCACGGCCAGCTCGGACTCGAGCAGCATGATCAGCGGCAGGGCCGGCAGCGCCATCTTCAGCCGGCGCAGCCGCGCCAGGGGGCTCTTCTTCTGCCAGCGCGGCATGGGGAATTCCTTGAAGTAGTTGGCGGGCAGCGCGGTGTGCCGGCTCTCGTCCAGGTGGAACAGCCGCAGCACGTCGAGCCCGGGCATGCTGGAGAGCAGGCCGAAGATGCTGAGCGCGATGCTCTCGACCAGCACGTTCATGCCGAAGAACTTGTCGAGGCCCTTGGCCTTGAGCGCGCCCTCGAGCAGCAGATACTCCCACACGCTCTGCCGCGGAATGGGCACGTTGAAGGCCTGCATCAGCTCGCGCATCACCACGAAGTGCTTCGCCTCTTCCAAGATCTGCATGGTCAGCGCGGCCTTGGCGCCGGTGCTCTTCACCTCGGGCAAGAGGCTGGCAGAAACCAGCCAGGCATAGGCCTCGCCGTGGCCAATGGCCGACAGAATGGCGACGATGGCGCGCTTTTGCTCCAGCGTGTATTCGCGATCGAGCAGGGCTTTGAACTCGGCGCTGGTGATGCGCTGGCGCACGGCCCGCTCGGCGTCGGTCAGGTTCATCTCGGCCAGATCGATCAGCTCGCGCTCGTACGGGTTGCAGTCGCGGAAGCTGGACCAGGGCAGCGCGGTTTCGCCCTTCCACAAGAGGCGCAGGCTCTTGTCGTAGTGCTTCTTGCGCAGCACGTCGGCCGCGCCGCCGATGAACTCGTAGTGCACGTCGTCGTATTGCGCAGCGCGACCGCCCAGGTGCAGGCGACCCAGCCAGGCGTCTTTGGAGCGCACCAGGCGGTTGGCCAGGCGCTCGACCTCGAGGTTCAGCTTCTCGGCCCGGGGATTGACGGGCAGCTTCTGCATCTCCATGGCCCGCTCAGTGTACGCCCGAAGCGCGCCTCAAACCACCTCCAGGGGGTCCCGGTCGCGCTCCGAGATCGTCACGTCGATGGTCGGAACGCGCTCGGCCAAACGCCGTGCCAGGGTCGGCAGGTAGCCGCGCTCGGTGTTGGTGTGGTCGCACAAGATCACGCTCGCGCCAGCCGCCACCTTGGCCCGCACGTCGTGGTGGCGCATCTCACCGGTCAGGTAGAGCTCGGGCCCCTGAAGGGGCGCGAACAGTGATCCGCCGGCGCCCGCGCACACCGCCGCACACCCGATGCGGCCACCCTGGGCGTGGGCCACGGCCGCCGCGACCCGCACGTGCGCAAGACCGAGGTGGGCCTTCACGCGCAGGGCGACCTCCGAGAGGCCCAGGGGCTCAGCGAGCGTCACGTGCCTTCCCATGCCGTGGGTGTCGTCGTGGGCCGAGGGCGCGAGCGGCGCGCGCCGCCCCGGCCCCAGCGCGTCGGCGAGCCAGTCGTTGACCCCGCCCGGCGCCGCGTCGAGCGCGGTGTGCGGCGAGTAGACCGCGATGCCCGCACGAAGCGCGTCGATCACCACGCGCTCGCCGGCGCCCGCCCGCGTCAGGCGCTTCAGGCCGCTGAAGATCGGGGGGTGATAGGCGACGATCAGCTCGGCGCCGCGCTCCGCTGCTTCGTCCAGCACCTCTTCGCCCAGATCGATGGTCAGAAGCACGCGGCTCACCGGATGGTCGTCTCGGCGTGGCTCGATGAGCAGGCCGACGTTGTCCCAGTTCTCGGCGTGGCGAAGGGGGGCCAGGTGCTCCAGCACCGGCAGGATCTGCGAGAGCGGCGTCGACATGAAACCAGAGGCTACTATGCTGCCCCGCCGTGAGTGACCCCCTGCCCTTCTCGGCGCGCTTCGTCCTGGCCTTCACCTGCTTCTTCCGTGTGCTGTTCGACGGTGCGCTCGCAGCCCGCGTGCGTGCCGCACTCGGCAGCGCGCCGGCCGAGCCCCGGCTCGAGGCGCCGAGGGCCGAGCCGCCGGCGCCGCCCCCGACGAAGAAAGAGCCGCCCAACCTCGCGCCCGCCCTCGAGCTCTTGGGGCTGCTCCAGCGCGAGGGCCGCTTCGTGGACTTCGTGAAGCAAGACGTGGCCGGGTTCTCGGACGCCGACATCGGGGCGGCCGCCCGGGTGGTGCACGAGGGCTGCCGCAAGGCCCTGTCCGGTCACGTCAGCATCCAGCCCGTGCGCAGCGAAGATGAGGGCTCGGCAGTCACCCTGGAAGCCGGCTTCGACGCAACGCAGGTGAAGCTGACCGGCAACGTCGGCGGCAGCGCGCCGTATCGCGGCACGCTGCGCCACAGGGGCTGGCGCGTGGCCCAGCTCGAGCTGCCGAGCGCCATCGAAGGCCACGACGCGCGCGTGCTCTACCCGGCGGAAGTGGAGCTATGAGCGCCCGCTGGGTGGTCGGCATCGATCTCGGGACGACCCACACCGCCCTGGCCGCCATCGATCTCCAGGGCCTGGGCAACGGGCCTGCTGCCGCGGCAGAGGTGATGGTGGTGCCGCAGCTGATCGCGCCCGGCACGCTCGACGCCCGCGCGCTCGTGCCGTCGTTCTTGTACTTCGCGCACCCGAGCGAGGCGGCGCTGGGCCTGCCGTGGGACGGTGCGCGGCGCTTCGCGGTCGGAGAGTACGCGCGCACCCGCGCGGCCGAATCACCCGCACGCGTGGTGTCGAGCGCCAAGAGCTGGCTGTGCCACGTGGGCGTCGATCGCAGAGGCCCGATCTTGCCCCCGGGCGCCCCCGACGACATCGAGAAGATCTCGCCGGTCGAAGCCGCGTTCCGCTACCTGGATCACCTGAGCGAAGCGTGGCTGGCCGAGCGCGGCGTGCCGCTGGGCGAGCAAGACGTCGTTCTGACCGTGCCCGCGTCGTTCGACGCCGCGGCGCGGGATCTCACCGTCGAGGCGGCGTACGCCGCCGGCCTCGAGAACGTGACGCTGCTCGAAGAGCCGCAGGCCGCGCTCTATGCCTGGATCGCCGGCTCGGGCGAGAGCTGGCGCGCGCACCTGGGCCCGGGGGACGTCGCGCTGGTGGTGGACGTGGGCGGCGGCACCACGGATTTCTCCGCGATCGAGGCGGTCGAGCGCGACGGCGTGCTCGAGCTGACGCGCATCGCGGTGGGCGACCACATCTTGCTCGGCGGCGACAACATGGATCTGGCGCTGGCCCATGGGGTGGCCCAGAAGCTGCGCGATGCCGGCAAAGAGCTGGACTCTTGGCAGATGGTCGCGCTGACCCACAGCTGTCGGGCCGCGAAAGAGCGCCTGCTCGGCGACGCCTCGGTGACCAGCGCGCCGATCGCCATCGCGAGCCGCGGCTCGGCGTTGTTCGGTAGCGCGCTCCGCGCCGAGCTGACCCGCGACGACGTGACGCGAGTGCTGGTCGATGGCTTCTTCCCGATGGTGGCAGAGAGCGCGCGCCCGGCGGCCCGGGCACGGGTCGGACTGACCCAGATCGGCCTGCCTTATGCCGCCGATCCGGCGGTGACCAAGCACCTGGCGGCGTTCCTCTCGCGGCAGGCCGGCGCCGGTGGTCGCCACGGTCAGCTGCTTCACCCCAGCGCGGTGCTGTTCAACGGCGGCGTGGTCAAGGCTGAGGCCGTGCGCGCGCGCCTGCTCGACGCGCTGTCGCACTGGCTGAAAGAAGACGGCGCCCCCGCCCCGCGCGTGCTGCCCGGCGCCGATCCCGATCTGGCGGTCGCCCGCGGCGCTGCGCACTATGGCCTGGTTCGCCGCGGCAAGGGCCTGCGAATCCGCGGCGGCACTGCCCGTGCTTACTACGTGGGCATCGAGAGCCCGGCCCCGGCAGTACCCGGCGTCGAGCCGCCGATCGTGGCGCTGTGCGTCGCGCCCTTCGGCATGGAAGAGGGCACCCACGCCGAGCTGCCCGCGCACGAGCTGGGCCTGGTGGTCGGCGAGCCGGTGCGCTTCCGCTTCTTCGGCTCCAGCGTGCGCCGCAACGATCACGCGGGCACGGCCCTCACGCGCTGGCAACCTGGCGAGCTCGACGAGCTGGCGCCGATCGAGATCGAGCTGCCCGCCGAAGGGCGCCGCGAGGGCGACGTGGTGGCGGTGGAGCTGGCCGCGCAGATCACCGCCGTGGGCACGCTGCTGCTCGAGGCCGTTCCGCGCGAGCCCACGACGGCTGGCGAGCGCTGGAAGATCGAGCTGGGCGTGCGCAGCGGTTAGGGGCTCGCCACGGCTCGCCACGGCTCGCCACGGCTCGCCACGGCCCGCGACGCCTCGCCGCCGCCCAAGGGGGGTCACCGCAAACGGCTCGCGTGGGGGTGGCTGACGCCGCTGAATTGCTCGCGCGGGCGAACATCTTGCCCGCCTCAGCCAACTGAGAGGCGCCTACTGCTCGTGGGGCGAGCATTTCTCGCCGGTGTGACCGCTGGGTGGCGCTGAGACCGCCGGAATGCGCGCGTGACGAGCATTCCGCGTGCTCGAGCTCGCTACCACCGGATGGGACGTGCGTGAGCTCGCCTCCACCAGACCGGACGTGCTCGAGCTCGCTACCACCGGACGGGACGTGCGCGTGCTCGCCTCCACCGCACGGGGCGCGAGTGAGCCGGACGGGACGTGCGCGTGCTCGCTACCACCGCGCGGGACGTGCGCGAGCCGGACGGGACGCGCGCGTGCTCGCTGCCGCCGCTCGGGGCGTGCGCGAGCCGGACGGGACGTGCTCTCGCCTGGGGCGCGCGACGATTCGCCTCCCGGTGCGGGTGGCGAAATGCTCGCTGAGCGCGCGAAACGGGCGTGTCAGCCGGTCACGGCAGCTCGAGAAGCACTGAGTGCGCGCCGCACGAGCAGAACCGCTGGATGGTGTCGCAGACAGCCGGAGAGCGCTCTCGATTGCGCGCGTTTCGGGCCGGTGTCCGCGCCATCCCCGCCCGGAAGTCGGGCCGGACGGTTGCGAAAAGGGACGCGTCTTCGAGCACGCCGCCTCGCGAGCCGGCGAGCCCATGACGCTGCCGCTGCCACAGACCGCTGACGCAATCCGGCGCGCCACTTCCGTCGGGGGCGCGCCAGCAGCGTCTCTACGGAAAAGAGCATCGACGCAAAGAATCTGGTTGACGCGTTTCAGAGCGACTCGCGCGCACACTGCGTCGATCGCCGAGGAGTTGGCCTGTGCGCGCATGACCTCGAGCGCTCACTCGGTTTCGCGCGCGCGACGACTTTCGACGCGTCCGGGTGCTCGAAACGCGCTCCGTGGGTCAGCGGTGAGGGCACCTGGCCGAGCTCGACCGCCGCAAGCTCTACCTCGAAGAGGCCTGCTCCTCGCTCTTCGCGTATTGCGTAGAACGCTCGAGCTACTCCGAAGACGACCCTTGGAAGTCCCCAGGGGGCCAGGGGGGGACGGCG
>JAKLKA010000089.1 GCA_023150915.1 Polyangiaceae bacterium | reverse complement strand
GAGGCGCCGGCGCCCCTGGGCGAGCCGCCCCCCGCCCCCGCGCCGTCGGGCTCGACGGCAGCGCCGGCCGCGGCGCCCGCAGGGCCGAAGGCCCCGGCCGCCACCGCAGCGAAGGCTCCGACAGCGCCCGCAGCCGCGGCGGCCACGGGCGTGTTCCACGACAACTTCGATCGCGCCGAGCTCGGCGCCGACTGGAACCCGACCAGCCCCGAGTGGCGCATCGTCGGCGGCCGCCTGTGCGGGCAGCGGGCCCGGAACCACCCGGTGTGGCTGACGCGCAAGCTGCCGCTCAACGCGCGCATCGAGTTCGACGCCACCTCGGCCTCGGCCGACGGCGACCTGAAGGTCGAGATCTGGGGCGACGGCAAGGGCTTCGCCAAGGGCACTTCGTACACCGACGCCACCAGCTATCTGGCGATCTTCGGCGGCTGGAAGAATCAATTCCACGTGCTGGCGCGGCTCGACGAGCACGCGCCGGGTCGACCGGAAGTGAAGGTGAGCCCCGGCGGCGACTACAAGGCGCGCCCGGTGGTGGCGAACACCGTCTATCACTTCAAGGTGGAGCGCACCGACGGCAAGACGGTGCGCTGGTTCGTCGACGACATCGAGATCATCGCGTTCACGGATCCGGCGCCGCTCAAGGGTGAGGGGCACGAGCACCTCGGCTTCAACGACTGGGAAGTCCAGGTGTGCTTCGACAACCTCCAGATCACTTCGCTCGCAGGAGCCTGAGTGGCCGAGGAAGCCGAGCTCGATCTCGATGAAGAGCTGAACGAGCTCGACACGCGGGTCGAGCGGCTGCGAGCGCTCTACGAGCAGTACTTCTTGGGGATCGAGAAGCTCGAGCCCACGGTGCCCCGCAAGGACGTCGAACGGCGCATCTGGGTCTTGCGCCGGGTGAAGTTCCGGAACACCGCCAAGCGCTTCAAGTTCAACGTCATCACCCAGCGCTTCAACACCTTCCAGCAATACTGGGCGCGCATCTGCCGCGAGATCGAGAACGGCACCTACAAGCGTCACATGCTGCGGGCCGAGAAGGCCTTCGGCGAAGACGCGCTGACGATCGCGTCGAAGAAGCGCAAGGGCACCAAGAAAGAGGTGGTCGAGGCGCCGCCCCCGTCCGAGCCGGCCACGCCGCCGCCGATGGACAGCCTGGATCAGATGCTGGGCATCAAGCCCACCCACCTGCCGCCGGCCGGCGCGCAGCGACCGACTCAGGCCCCGGGCCCCGCGCGGCCCTCGAAGTTCGTGCGCGAGCGGCTCGATCTCGACATCGACGATCTGTTGGGCGGCGGCGGGGCGCCGATGTCGAAGCGCGCCCCGGCCCCGGTCGGGCCGGCGCGACCGGCGACCATGGCTCCGCCGGCATCGGGGCCGCCCCTCTCGCGCCCCACCAAGGGCCCCGCGCCGCCCGCGATGGGGCCGATGGCGGGCGCGCGCCCGCGCTTGCCCAAGGGGCTGACCCCGCCGCCCTTCGCGGCACCCGTGGTGTCGACGCCGCCAGCGGCTCCCAGCGCGCCCTCGCACGACCGGCCGGTGCCCCCGCAAGGGCCTCCGCGCCAGAAGCCGCCGCTGCCGTCGCGTGCCGCTCCGCCGCCGCCGTCCACTTCACCGGGCTTGGGCCCGCCCTCGCGCCCGGGCGTCGTGGCGCCGCCGGCTTCCAGGCCGGCAGTTCCGCCGCCCGTCCCCTCGACCCGGCCCGGCGTCCCGGCGCCCGCGCCGGCCCGGCCCCGCCCTGCGGTTCCGCCCCCGGTTGCGGCGCGCCCGCCCGCAGCAGCCCGGCCTGCCGCGCCTGCGGGGGCTGCGGGCTTGAGCGACGACCGGCTGCGCGAGCTGCACACCCGCCTGGTCGACGCGAAGCGTCAGACCAAAGAGGGCACGTCCGTCAGCGTCGATTCGCTGGGCAAGCAGCTGCGCGCCGCCGAAGACAAGCTGCGAAAGCAGCACGGAAACCGGAAGATCGACTTCGACGTCGTGATCAAAGATGGCAAGGCCATCGTGAAACCGATCGTCAAGTGAGCCGGCTCAGCGTGCCAGGCGCTGTCGCTCGGAGGGCGGCACCGTAGGGCGCCGGGTCTCGACGAGCACTTCGTCCTCGCAGAAGAGAATGGCGCAAGCGCTACGGTCCCCCGCTTGGAGGCGCCCGCAGAGCTCGGCCAGCTCCTCGTCGGAATCGACGACGTCGCCCTCGACGGGCTGAAGCGTCGCCTGGTCGTAGCGGCAGTTGTCTAGCGCTACCCAAAGGCCTTTGAACTGCTCCGAGCGGCAGAGCTCGGGCCAGGTCATTCTGGTCGACATCGCACTGATTGCTTTGCTTGGAGTCGGTATCTGAGGGAGCCCCCAGCTCGAGTCAGAAGCGATGGGCAGATCTAGACCCGCTTCGTCGGGGCCGTCAAGCAATGGGTGTGGCAAAAGGGATACACCTGTACACCCTCAGGCTGAAAAACCATTGGGCGCCGGCTACTTGCAGCTCGAGCCGTTGAGCGAGTTGTTGAGCGCCGGGCTGTCGGCGCCCATCGACTTGGCGGCGGCGATCGTGCCCTTGGCCTGGGGGCACTTGCCATTCAGGGCCGCGGCCCGGGCTGCGCCAGGAGCTTTCCCCCGCGCAATTCCCGAGCATTGCGACTTCTTCCCGGCGTCGGTGCACTTCGAATAGGCCGCCGACGCGCCGCCGATGTTCCCACCCTGAGCTGCGGCAATGCAGGCGTCGCACGCCTTGGCGGGATCGATGACCGGCTTGCCGCCCGTACCGGTGGTCGTGGTGGTGGGCTTCACCGAGGGCTGCGGCGCAGTGCTCGGAACCCCCGTGGCCGTGGGCTCGCCGCCGCCAGTGTTCGCCGTGCCGGTATCGACGGGGCCGACGGTGGTGGCGCCGCTGGACGAGCCGAAGGGATTGGTCAGGGGCTGATCGCCGCCGTCGTCCTTCTTCATGCTCTTGACCGCGACCACCACGATCGCCAGGAGCAGCAGGCCGCCCACGCCCACCAGGCCGAAGATCAGCCCCTTGCCTCCCCCGCCGCCGCCGCGCGCCGCCGTGGGAGCGGGCGGGACGTGCACCGGGGCCATGGGCGCGGCCATGGGGGCCATGGGGGCCATGGCGTGCTGCGGCGGCGAGATCGGCGCCGCTGCCACGGCGCCGAAATCAGGGGCCGCCGCCATCGCCGCCGTGCCCTGGACCTGCAGCTTCTCGCGCGGGGGGTCCTCGGCCACCGTGATGCCGCCGCCGTGCGAGAGGTCCGAGTAGAAGTCCTTCGCCGTCTCGTGCCGCTCGTCGCGGTTCTTCGAGAGCGCGCGCAAGATGGCCTTGCGCATGTGGTCGTTCACCGAGCTGGCCGGGGCCGTGACCTCGAACGGCAGCGGCTGCGCCGTCATGTGCTGGGTGGCCCACTGCCAGGGCGTGTCGGCCTCGAACGGCAGCTTCCCGGTGAGCATTTCGTAGGTCATCACGCCCAGCGAATAGATGTCGCTGCGAAGGTCCAGCGCCTTGCCGGTGAACTGCTCGGGGCTCATGTAGGGGGGCGTGCCGAGCACCATGCCCTGCTGCGTCAGCTTCGCCTCTTTCTGAGCGTCTGCCGACTCGCTGCGGGCCGCGATGCCGAAGTCGAGCACCTTGACGAAATCGGTCTCGCCGGCGCGGTCGGTGAGGATGATGTTCTCGGGCTTGAGGTCGCGATGGATGATGCCCTGCTTGTGGGCCTCGTCCAGGGCGCCGCAGACCTGCTTCATGATCTTGAGCACGCGCTCGGGGATCATGGGGCCACCGTGCTCGATGATCTCGTTCAGGGGCTTGCCCTTCACGAATTCCATCGCGATGTACAGCGTGCCGTCGGCGGTGGAGCCGAAGTCGTAGAACTTGATGGTGTTGGGGTGCTCGAGCTGCGCCACCGTGCCGCACTCGCGATGGAACCGCGCGAGCACCGAAGGGTCCTTCGACAGGTGCTGGTGCAAGGTCTTGATGGCGACCTGGCGGATGGTCGAGCCCATCTGCTGCTCGCCGATGTAGACGATGCCCATGCCGCCCTCGCCGAGGACGCCGGTGACGCGGTAGCGCCCGCCGATGACCTGACCGATGAGCTTGTCCTCGACGCCTTCGTCGTGCGTCGGCAAGAGCCCTCCGCACTTGGCGCAGAACCGCGCGCCGTCGATGTTCGCGTGGCCGCACGCCTCACAATTCATGGCGCGCTAGCGTCGCACGAAGCGGGCCCCGGGCGCCACAATCAGTCCGCGCCCCCGTCGCGGCTCGGGGTCGCGCCGCCGTCCGCGGCCTCTGCCCGCGAGCCGGGCAACTCGAAGGCCGCGGGGCCCAGCGGGGCATCCGGCGGCCAGGGCAGGTCTTCGTGGCTGCCGGTCGCGCGGTCCACGAGCACCGCGCGGGTCGCGCGGGCGCTTGCCGGCACCAGCACTTCGAGCGAGGCGGTGACGCCCGATGCGAAGCTGGGCGGCTCGTGGAGCGGGTGCGCCTTCTTCTTGCGAGGGTCTTCGGCGGCGACCAGCGGAAAGTCGAAGCGCACGCGCTCGATCAGCTCGCGCCCCAGCCACAGCTCGAGGGCGAAGCGGCCCATCTTGCGTGGTGCCGGCACCGCGTGCTTGAAGCGCACCGCGCGCACGCGCCCGATGCGCACCTTGCCGCGGTCGTAGATCACTTCGTAGACGAAGTGCCGCGCTTCCTTGAGCGCCTCGGGATCGGGCTGCGAGCCAAGGCGCTGACCGCGCTCGGCCGCGCCGACCAACGCGCGGCCGTCGGGCGCGGCGTCACCGACCCCCGCGTCTTGGTCGCTGCCTTCGGCAATGCGCGTGGGCATGCTGACCGCGGGCCCCTGAGCCGACCCTTCGAAGCGCGCCCCCGAGCACGCAAGCGCGACGGCACCCGCCGTGCTGAAGGCCCAGAGCGCTCGCATCGCGGCGCAGCCATAGCATCAACCCACGGCTCGATCGACGTCGGTCGCGCTGCCGCCCACGGCACACCAGACCTGGACCAGATCTTCGGCCACCGGCTCGGTGACGATCCACGGCTCGGCGCCCGGATCGGCGATTTCGACCCGAGCAGCGTGGAGCATCACGCGCGGCACCTCGATCACCGCACCGTCCGCCCGGGTGAGCCGGCGCACGCCGCCGTGGGCCCGATCGCCGAGTAGCGGCCCGGCGTGCACCCGCAGCTGGTGCTTGCGCCCGGTGACGGGATCGAGGCGAAGCAGCACCGGGCTCACGCTGCCGCCACGCGGGAGGTGATGCGCCGGGGCGGTGGCCACGACCGCCGCGCGGGTCTGAGCCGGGCGCCCGTCGACCGGCGCCACCAGCGCCGCGGCGGCAGGCGCGCGCTCGGCGATCGCGACATAGCGCCGAGCAATGCCGCCCCGGTCGCCGAGGGCGGTGGCGTGCTGGTGCGCGACGTGGCCCACCGAGAGCAGCACCAGCCCGCTCACCCCCACGTCGAGCCGCGACACCGCGTGGACCTGCGCCACACCCAAGATCTGCGCGATCTCGCCGACCAGGCTGGCGTGGCCGCTTCGATCGGGCTCGCTGGGCAGCGCCGCCGGTTTGTAGGCCACGACCAGCCCGCCCTGCTCGGCCACCACGCGAGCGTGCTCGGTGCCCGGACGCGCAGCGTGGACTTCGATCGCCACGCCGGGCGCGAGCACCTGCTGGGGATCGGTGACCCGCTGACGCTCGACCCACACGCGGCCCTCGATGACCGCGGTGGGGTCACCCAGCTGGTCGACCATCGCCGCCACCGAGCGCTGCCCGTCCGCCGAGACGCACCGCACGCGCACGTCGCGGCTCATGTGTCCAGTCGCTCGACCTCGCCGCGGTCGCCGTCGACCCTCACCCGTTCGCCGTCTCGCAGCGTGGTGCTGGCGCCCAGCACGCCGAACACCGCAGGCAGCCCCACCTCGCGGGCGACCACGGCCGCGTGGCTGAGGGCGCTGCCCGCGTCGGCCACCAGCGCGCCGCTCCAGAAGAACAGCGGGGCGGCCCCGACGTCGGGCGTGCGCACCACCAGCACGTCGCCGGGCTCGACCTGCTCGGCGCCCCGCGCTGCCGAGTCGAGCACGCGCACCCGGCCGGTCACCACGCCGCCGCTGGCTGCCGCGCCGCTCAGCCGACGCGAATCGAACGGCAAGGGTGCGATGCGCGGCGGGGTGCCGATGAACGTATCGGGCGGATCTTCACGGCCCAGCTCCCGCTCTCGCGCTGCCACGCGCATCCGCACCAGCGGCCCGAGATCGGCGCGAGTGCGGCCCGTGGCGCTGAGCAGATCGCGGTGGCTCAAGAAGAACGCGCTGCCCACCGGCAGCGTTGCATCCAGGCGCCGCAGGCGCCGGTCGACGTCCAGCGCCACGGTGCGCGTCATCGCCACGGTGCGCGCCATCCAGACCCGCATGCGCTCGCGCAGCCGACACAGCGACCGCGCCCGCGTGATCAGCGTGCGGATCAGCGCCATCTCGAGCACGCCCGCCCGCGCCTCGATGGTCGCCAGCTCGCGATCGGCGCCCACGCGGACCCTGCTGAGCAGCTGATCGGGATCCGAGGCCCGCGCCGCGAGCCCCGCGCACAGCATGCGCAGCACCGGGGCCGGATCTTCGGCGAAGCGCGGATTCATCGCCTCGAGCTCCGAGAGGCCCCGCTCACCGAAGGCCTCGAGCCAGCCCGACAGCGCGCGCCGGCCCGGCCCGTCGGGCAGATCGGCGGGCGAGCGTGCGACGGCCAGCGCTGCGGCGCCCGCCGGATCGGCGCGCATCAGCTCGGCCACGTGGGCCAGGGCGACGGCCGGGCGCGCGCTCTCCAGCTCGGAGAGGCCGCTGGTGAGCGCGTAGGCCAGCCGGTGCGCTGCCTCGGGCACGACGCGCGACAGGGCGGCCTGCAGGGCCAGGTGCGACGCCAGCGCGACCAGCGAGCACGAGAGCAGCATGCGCCCGGTGGACTCGAGGAAGCCGTGGGACTCGCGCAGTGTGGTGACCAGTGAGTCATCGGGCAAGATCGCGAGGTCCATCTCGGCCAGCCAGCGCCGATGCTGATCGGCGTCCCGCTCGAACTTGAGGTGCGCATCCGAGAGGCGCCGCTCGCCCAGCGCCAATCGCGCCGCCGCCAGCGAGAGCGCGGGCAGCGAGCTACCCTTCTTGCGCACGTCGAGCGTGCGCACCAGGTCGGCCTTGTCGCCGCCACGCAGCAGGTCCACCACCACCGCCGGCTCGATGCCGGGCACGCCCGACAGCGCCGGGATCATCGCCGACACGTTCAGATAGTGGCGACCGTGGACGCAGGCCACCAGCGTCGCGTCGCGCTCGACCTCTGCGCCCAGCTCGCCCAGCGTCTGCTTCAAGCTCGACTCGACGAAGTCTTCGACCAGCGACGCCGAGAGCGGGGTGGGCACGCCGGGCAAGAGATCCGCCAGCCCGGTCCGCGACCAGACCGTGTCGTGGCGGCCGGCCTTGGGAAAGCCGGCGCCGCCGAAGGCCCGCGACTGCACCACGCTGGGGTGCTGCGCGTCGAAGAACGCCAGCTCGAGCTCTTCGGGCTGCCCGGGGTCGAGCTTCTTCCACAGCGCGCTGCACTCGATCAGCGCCTGGTCGGACAGCACCGGCGCGCTCGACGCTTCCACAGCGGCCGGCGTCACGGCGCCGGCAATGATCACCAGCTTTCGCGGCTTGTCGGCCAAGCGCCGCGCCAGCGCGCTGCCGTCGGCGGCGACCCGCACGATGTCGGCGGGCCGCGCGCCGTCGACCACCGGCGAGGCCAGCCCCGGCTCGGCTTGCAGCAAGAACGAGGCGTCGCCGCGCTCGCGATTCGAGAGCAAGGCGCTGGCGTGTACCGGCGAGAGCCGCTGGATGATCACCGCCATGGCGACGTCGCGCAGGCCCAGATCACGCAGGCGGGTGAGCACGTCTTCTTCCACCGCCGCCGACCACAGCTCGAGAATGCCGCGCTCGAGCGCGACTGCGTCCCCCAGACCGTGACGCACCCGATCGAGGCCGGCGATGGCGGCCACGCTGGCGTCGGCGACGGTCGCGCTGGACCGCACGCTGAACCCCCAGTCGCCGGCGGCGAGCTGGCCGAGCTCGGCCCGAAGCTCGTCGCTCAGCGCCGCGCCCTGCAGCCGCTCGCGGGCGCGCGCCGCCTTCTCGTGCCCGCTGGGCTTGTGGATGTTGCGCAAGAGCGACGCCGGGTCGTGACCGGGTGGCAAGTGTGCGGCGATGGCGTCGCGGAATGCGCTGGCGTCGAGCAGCCAGCTCTCGACCACCGGCAGGCCGCGACGCTGCGCTTCCACCAGCGCCGCGCCCGCTGCTCCGAAATCCGAGACCCGCGCGCCGCCCACGGCGGCGTCGAGCAGGGTGTACACGCGATTTCCCGAGCGGCTCATCGGCCCCCGGGCTTTACCTCACCCGCCGTCGGGCAGCGACCCCGTGCTGCGGCGCACCAGCTCGGTCAGCACGGGATCGGTCCGCAGCTGTTCGCGCAGCGCCGTCTTCACGAACTCGAGCTGGTCACCGCCGATGCGGCCGTCGAGGTGCGCCACGGCGCCGTCGACCTTTGCATCCAGATACTGCTCCACGTCGATCTCGCCGCGCTCGAGCCGCGCCAGCGCGTCGGTGCCAGCCGCCTTCTCGGGGCCTGCGCTGCGTTCGACCTTGAAGGCCTCTCGGATCGGCGACGCCTCTCCGGGACGGACCCCGCCCGCCGGTCCAAGACCGCCAGGCGGGGGGGGTTTGCCGATGCCGTCGATGCCCATGGGAGTCTCCCTAGCGAATGTTGCCGATGGCGTTCTTGACGGTGTCGTGTCGCGTCTTGAGCACGTTCGAGAGCGTGGTGTACGCGCGACTCTCGGCGCTGATCCGCTCTTGCAGTTCGAGATAGTACAGGTTCATGTCGGCGTTCCGCGTGAGCATATCGTCCATGTTGCCCGCGGACGACCCGTCAGCGCCGCCGGCGCCGCCCACGCCGCCGAGCCCCGAGCCGCTCCCGGCGGTGCCCGCCGAGCCCTCGGGCCGGGTGCCGTCGTAGCCCGGGCCGATGCCCGGCCCCGAGCGGAAGGCCGCGGCCAGGACCGGACCACCCGGCAGGCGGCGGACGGCGGATTCGGCGCCGTTGACCACGGCGCTGGCGCCCGCTTCCATCACTTGCTTGAAGGGGCGGGCGGGCGCCGGGGTGACGCGGGCGGCGGTGGGGCTGCTGGTCACGGACGGGCTGGGACCTCCGGAATCGACGCGGGTGCTCATCTGATGTTCCTCCTTGGGGTGGGTTCGTGCCCCCCTTCGGCCACCCGCCGCCGGCAGTTGCGAACTTTCTTCAGAAGCTGCCCACGACCCCGAGCCCGTGGGTCCGGCCGACCCGCATCGGGGCGACCCGCACCGCAGCCTGCTCGCGGACCAGGACCTTCTTCTTGGCGGTCAGGCCCACGGTGAGCGCCACCCCGCCGCCGGTCTGCATCAGGCCGTCGAGCACCAGGAGCATGGAGAGGAAGAAATCGCCGAAGCAGGCGAGCGGGGCAGTGCCGTCTGCGTCCCGCTCGTCGCACGCGCTGTGCCGCGTGGCCAGCGTGAGGAAGGGGCCCACCCCGGGGACGACCAGCCAGTAGCTCTTGTTGTCGAAGCCCGACGCGGCCGCGATGTTCAGGCCGAGCACGTAGGGCACGCCACCGATGATCGCACCCGAGATCACCGCGCCTTTGCGCACGCGCTCTTCGATCTTGTAGCCCGGTGGGATGGGTTTCTCGGGATCGTAAGCCATCTCGGCAGGAAGCGGACGCGGGGCCGGCGCTTGCCAATACGGGTACGGGTACTGAGGGTACGCGTACGGGTAGGGCTGCGGATACGGATACGGGTACGGGTACGGCGGCGGCTGCGCCGCGGGCGCGGCAGGCGGCGCAGGAGACGCGCTGGGCACCTGCGCCCAAGCCGAAGACGCCATCGCGACCACCAGCGCGAACACCAGCCCACGGGTCATGGGCGGAACCGTATCAGATCCCGAACCACTCGGCCGGATCGAGCGCGTCGGTGCTCTTTCGGATCTCGAAGTAGAGCAGCGCGCCCTGCCCCATGTCGCCCACCGAGCCGACGCGCGCCCCACTGGTGATGTCGTCGCCGACCTTTACCGTGATGTCCGCCAGGTTCGCGCTCACGGTGTAGTAGCGGTCGCCGTGGTCGAGGATCACGGTCTTGCCATAGCCCGTGTACTCGTCGGCGAAGGCGACCCGCCCGGCGTAGACCGCGCGCACGGCCGTGCCGCGCGGGGCACGCATCTCGATACCGGTACCCACCGTGCCGGGGCGGCGTGCGCTCTTCAGCTCGGCGCGACCGGGAATGGGAAACGGCAGGCGCCCCTTCATGCTGCCGAAGCCGCTGGCCAGATCCGCGGGGTCGCTGGGCCCGACGCCGGCGCCATAGACCGCGGTGTGCGAGCCCGAGCCGTTCGACTCGAAGGCCCGCTGGAACGCCAGCGCGCGATCTTGCGCCTCGAGCAGGGCATCGCGGGCGGTGGCCAGGGCGCGCTGTTGCACCTCGAGCGGGCCGCGCTTCTGCCGCAGCTTCTCCAGGTGCCGGCCGATCTCGACGCGGCGCTCGGCCAGGCGGCGCTCGTCGCCCAGGTCGCGGCCCAGGGCGCGGCGCACGCGTTCGACCTTGGCGGCGTGGTCGACCAGCGACTGGAAGCCGCTGCCCACCGGCAAGAGCCCCGCCCGCGACAGCCGCACGTAGGCGCGACCCCGCGCAATCGTCCGCGCGTGCGCGCCGTCGGCCTCTCGGCCCAGCCCGGCCAGCTCTTTCTTCAAGTCGCGTTCCTGGCGATCGATCTCGTCCAGCGCGCGATCGACCTCGGTGACCGGCGCCGGCAGCGCTGCCACCGGCGGCGGGGGTGCCGCCACCTCGTCGGCGCCCGGCAGCGCAGCGGCGGCCGAGACTCCGAGCAGAATGCTGAGAGCGACTTTTGCGTTCACGTCACACCAAGAGCAGGCGGCGAAGGCTGCCGTAGGCCGCTGCAGCGCCCAAGAGCCCACCGAGCAAGACCATGCCGGCGCACACGAACCACGGCAGGAAGGTCGGCGCCATGCCGAGCATCACGCCGAGCTCGCTGTCGAAGTTGCCGCGCACGATGGCGTACAGCACGGCGAGCAGTGCAATGGCCGCGGCGGCGCCGATCCCGCCTTGGGCCGCGCCCTCGAGAACGAACGGCCGGCGCACGTACGAGTCGGTGGCGCCCACCAGCTTGAGGATCTCGACCTCGATGCGGCGGCGCTGGAGCGCCAGGCGAATGGTGGACGACACCACGCTGACCACCGCACCGAGCACCACCAGCGCCAGCACGATGCTGGCGGTGACGCCGCCGCGCAGCAGCGTGCCCAGCCGCTCGCTCCACGACTGATAGGTCTCGACGGACTCGACGGCGGGCAGCGCTTGCAGCTGCGACGCCAGCTTGCCCACCCGCTCGACCGCCGCCTCGTCGGCGACCCGGACCTCGAGCGACGCGGGGAACGCTTCGGCCGGCAGCGCGCCCAGCACGTCGTCGCCCTTCTGCGAGGTCAGCTCGCGGCGCGCGTCTTCGCTCGACACGTGACGCACGTCGGTGACGCCGGGGGTGGCGCGCAGCGCCTTCTGGATCTGGTCGATCTGCTCGGGCGTGGCGTCGGGCTTCAAGAACACGCTGGCGCGGCCAGTCTCGGCCCAGCGCGAGCGAATCACGTTCACGTTGACCACCACCAGCACCGCCGAGGCCAGGCAGACGAACGCGACCGCCACGCTGAAGATGCTGAGCAGATGCAGGCGCCAGTCGTTGCGGCTGCCACGCCAGGCTCGTTCGATCGGGGTCATCGCCTCATGCCACCTTTCGGCCGAAGCCCTCTGCGGCGTCGTCGAGCCCGTCGGGCACGTCGATGGCCTTGCCTTCGTCCAGCACCACCACGCGCCGCGGGCGCACGTCGAGCAGCGTGCGATCGTGGGTCGCGAACAGCACCGTCACGCCGGTCTCGTTGATGTCCTCGAACAACCCCAGGATGTCGATGGCCAGCTGGGGGTCCAGGTTGCCCGTGGGCTCGTCGGCCAGCACCAGCGCCGGCTCGCCCACGATGGCGCGCGCCACCGCCACCCGCTGCTGCTCGCCACCCGAGAGGGCGCCCGCGCGATCGGGACCGCGCCCGCCCAGGCCCACGCGCTCGAGCACCTCGCCCACGCGTTGCTTGATGAGCCGGGGTGCGACGCCCAGCACTTCCATCGGCAGGGCCACGTTCTCGAGCACCGACCAGTTCGGCACCAGCTTGAAGTCCTGGAACACCACTCCGATGTTGCGGCGCAGGAACGGCACCGAGTCGCCGGCCAGGCGCCCGACCTCGCGCCCCAGGAACAGGATCCGCCCGGAATCGACCTGTTCGGCGGCGTGCAGCATGCGCAAGAGCGTGCTCTTGCCCGCGCCCGAGGGCCCGGTGATGAACACGAACTCGCCACGCTGGATCTCGAGCGAGAGCCCCCGCAGCACCGGCGCGTCGGCGCGGTAGGCCTTGTGCACGTCCTCGAACACCAGCACCGGGCGGCGGGCGGCGGTCGGGTCGAACCGGGTCGCTCCGCGCAGGGCCGGCTTGAAGGTGCGGGTCTTGGCCCCAGTGTCCATGGCTGTGGGGGTTACCAGGGCAGCGATTTCAGTAACAACTTTTCTGCGGCACCATGGGCCCCGTGCAGATCGCGTTTTTCGGCCTTCCGCTCGCCGCGTTGCTCCTTCAGGCCGACGGCCATTCGGTCGATCTCGCCGTGATCGCGCCCTTCGAGGCCCCGGGCCGGCGCCGACTGAAGGCGCGGACGAAGGTTCTGGACGCGGGGGTGCTCGGCCGGCAGCTGGACGCGCACGTGGACGCGGCCCTGGCCGAGCTCTCACCCGATCTGGTCGTCAGCTGGTTCTGGTCGCGGAAGCTGCCGCCGCGCTGGCTCACGCGGGGCCGGCTCGGCGCGATCGGCGTCCACCCGTCGCTCTTGCCGCGCCACCGCGGACCCAACCCGTTCTTCTGGGTCATCGATCAGGGCGAGCCCGAGACGGGCGTGAGCGTGCACCGGCTCACGGAGCGCTACGACGAAGGCGACGTGCTCGAAACGCGAACCCTGGCGATCGGCGATCGGGACGCGTGGCAGCTGGCGCGGGCCCTGGATCGGCCCAGCCTGGCGGCGCTGCGATCGGTGGTCGGGCAGATCGCGCGCTCCGAGCTCCCGAAGGGCACTCCCCAGGACGAAGCCCGGGCGACCTGGGCCCCCGAGCCCACGGGGGATGACCTGCGCGTGGACTTCACCTGGCCCACGACCCGCGTGCTGCGACGGATCCGCGCGCTGTCCCCCATACCGGGGGTGGCCCTCGAGCTGTGCGGCCAAGAGCTGTTTCTGATCCGCGCCGAGGCAACTTCGACCCATCCTGGCGCGCTCGAGCCGGGCGAGGCGGCCGCGGTGGGGACCCCCCCGACCGGCGTGGTGATCCGCACGGGCGACGGGGCAATCCGCGTGCTCCGCGCGGCCGGGCCCGACGGAGAAGTGCTGGCGCCCACGGCCCTGGCAGAGCTCGTCGCTTCCCGGACGCGTGCAGTGTAGACTGGCCGCCGCTCGGAGGAACCGAATGACCGATCCCGTGAGTGCAGCTAGAACCGCCCGCGAGAGCCTGGCTCGAGGCCTGTCCGTCTTGCAGAGCCCTGGCGTTCCGCCGGGCGTGATGGACGTCGCGGAGCCCATCGCGATGGCGATGGGTGCGCTGCACAAGATCGAGGCCACCCAGGGCGGCGCCCTGGCCGAGCAAGCGTCGCTCGCCCTCGACGCAGCGCGCCGCGGGCTGTCCATGTTGCAGGGCTCCGCCGGTCAGCACCCGGCGGTCGATCAGGCGATGGAGGCCGTCGCCGGCTCACTGGGCACCATCCACTCGCTGGTGCAGGCTCCTCCGCGCGCCGGCGCGGCCACCGTGCCGGCGGTGCCGAACGCGCTCGCTGGCACCTTGGTGATGCAGCCCGGGCAGCCGCCGCAGCCGGCGTATCACGCGCCCGCAGCGGCGCCCGCTGCGCCCCAGCCGGCGTACCCGCAAGCCGCGCCGGCCGCGTACGCTGCGACGGCGCCGCAACCGCAAGCCGCGTATCAGCCGCCGCCCGCGCAGCCTCAGCCGGCGTACCCGCAGGCCGCGCCCCAGCCGCAGGCTGCGTATCAACCGCCGGCGCAGCCGCAGCCCGCCTATCCGCAGGCCGCACCCCAGCCCGCCGCGCAGCAGTTTCCTCCCGGGGGCTACGGCGCGCCGCCGCCGGCCGCGCAGGGCGCTCCGTGGCAGCAGCAGCCGCAACAAGCCCCGCCGCAGCCTCAGGCCGCGTGGCCACAGCAACCGCCCGCCGCGCCGCCCGCGGGCTCGTCGCCGGTCGCCGCGGGCGCCCAGGTCTCGGCCGTGCAGGCGCCGCCCAACGTGCCGCGCATGGAGGCCGATCTGGGCGCGCACAGCCCCTCGAACTTCTACAAAGGCCTGAGCGGCAACGACGTGATCGACTCTGGCGGCCTGTTCGTGGCGACCTACAAGATCCCCAAGATCGGCAGCAACGTGGTGATCAAGGTGTCGATGCCGGGCGGGTACGAGTTCGAGGCGCTGGCCGTGGTCGAGTGGATCCGCGATGCGCCGAACTCGACCGCCGGGGTCGAGGCGCCTCCGGGTTTCGGGGCGAAGTTCACCCAGATCTCGGCGGAGGGGCGCCAGCTCGTGTACCGCTACGTCCGCAACCGCGAGCCCCTGTTCCACGACGACCTGTGAGGTTCGCTCGCGTCGAGCGGACCGCGTCATGAGCGTTCGACGTCGTCACGCATTGGGTGCTGCGTTCGCGACGGCGCTCGCGCTGGCGGCGCCCGCGGCGCGGGCCGGCGATCCGTACCTCGACTGGTACACCATCCCCACGCCGCACTTCCGCGTCACCTATCACAGCGGCCTGGGCGAGCCCGCGCAGCGCGTGGCCTCGTTGCTCGAAGCCATTCACGCGCGGCTGAGCCCGCAGCTGGGCGCGGTGCCGAGCCAGGTCACGCAGGTGGTGCTGACCGACGTGAGCGACAGCGCCAACGGCTCGGCCACGGCGTTGCCCTACAACACCGTGCGGCTGTTCGCTTCGGCGCCCGACGACATGTCGCCGCTCAGCGAATACGACGACTGGATGGGCGAGCTGGTGACGCACGAGTACGCCCACATCCTGCACACCGACAACATCTCGGGCATCCCGGCCCTGCTCAACGCCGTGTTCGGCAAGACCAGTGCACCCAATCAGGTGCAGCCGCGCTGGGTGCTCGAGGGGCTGGCGGTGGCCATCGAGACCGAGCACACCGGCGGCGGCCGCCTGCGCTCGAGCCACTTCGACATGATCTTGCGGGCCGACGTCCTCGAGGGCCGGCTGGCGCGGCTCGATCAGATCAGCCACTCGTCACGCCGCTGGCCCAGCGGCAACCTCTGGTACCTGTACGGCGGCGCCTTCATCGGGTGGATCGCCAGCGTGTACGGCCCCGACACCTACGGCTCGGTGGCGACGGACTACGGGCAGAACCCCATCCCCTGGGGGATCAACCGCTCGATCCGCCGCGCGACGGGTCGCACTTATCCCGAGCTGTTCGAGGGGTGGAAGAAGCACCTCGAGACCCGGTACGGCCGGCAGCTGGCCGAGGTGAAGCGCCGCGGCCTGCGCCAGGGC
The DNA here is from genome assembly GCA_023150915.1 of Polyangiaceae bacterium. Lineage (GTDB taxonomy): Bacteria > Myxococcota_A > Polyangia > Polyangiales > Polyangiaceae > JADJKB01. The sequence continues at coordinate 13,532 of JAKLKA010000089.1, read as the reverse complement.
ACGCGCCTCACCCACCGCGGGCGCGTGGCCGGTGCGCCGCGCTGGGTCCCCGAATGCGCTCGCCAGGGCCCGCGCGAAGAGCTGATCTATCTGGCCGACGACGGTCACAGCCCGTCGGGCTTCTATCGCCTGCCGCTCAGCGCCCGGGACCACGCCGACGAGGGCGACGCCCAGCTGGCCGCGCGCGCCACCGGCAACCACGTGAGCTTCGAGCCGGGCTGCTCGTTCGTGTTCGACACCACCGCCCCCAGCCGCCGCCGCTACTACTTCGGCGACCTGTTCCGCCAACCCAAGGGCACGCGCTCGGAGCGGGGTCTGCGCGGCTCGCGCGAGCGGCTCACCACCGGGCGGCGCGCCCGCGAGCCCGACGTCAGCCCCGACGGCAGGCAGGTCGCGTACGTCACCCAGCGCGCCGGCACGACCACGCTGCGCATCGCGGATCTCACGCCTGAAGGCGCGCTCGAGAACGAGCGCCGCCTGGTGCCCAGCGCACGCTACGAGCAGGCCTTCGCTCCGCGCTTCTCCCATGATGGCAAGCGGGTGGCTTACAGCGCCTGGACCCGCGGTGGCTATCGCGACATTCGCGTGGTCGAGGTGAAGACCGGCAAGTTCTGGCAGGTCACGCGAGACGTGGCCCTCGATCAGCAGCCCGCCTGGTCGGCCGACGATCGCTATCTGTATTTCACCTCGGATCGCACCGGCATCGCCAACGTGTATGCCTACGACATGGCCACTGCGCGCCTGCGCCAGGTGACCAACGTGATCACCGGTGCGTACGCCCCGGCGCCCTCGCCCGACGGCAAGACGCTGGCCTATCTGGGCTACACCGCCGACGGCTTCGACCTGTTCTCGATGCCGCTCGATCCGACCACCTGGCTCGAGCCCGAAGACCCGCCCGCCGGCCGCGCGGCGCCCCACCCCGAGCCCCCGGCCAAGCGCTGGCGCGTCGAGCCCTACGACCCCCTTCCCACCCTGCGCCCGCATTCGTACGAGATCGAGCTGGGCCCCGGCGCCTTCGGCGAGACCATCAAGGTGATGACCACCGGCGCCGACGTGGCAGGCCACCACGCCTTCCGCGCCACGCTGCTCACGCCTTACGAGAGCGGCGAGCCCAGCGCCTCGCTGATCTATGCCTACCGCCGCCTGCCGATGGACTTCACGCTCTCGGCATTCCGCTCGGCAGCGCCCCGCCGCGGCTATTCGTACGGCGATCGCCAGCCGCTCTTCACCGAGACCTTCACCGGCGTGGCCACCGGCCTGTCGTACGTCGAGCCCGGCGAGTGGGACGCGCAATCGATCGCGCTCACCTACACCGTGGGCGAGTACGACTCGAAGCTGCCGGTGGGCGCGGCAGCCGACCCGTACGCGACCGTCACCCGGGATCCGCACCGCGGCTTCATCGGTATGGTCAGCCTGGGTTGGGGCTATTCGAACGCCGACGGCACGCTGTATGGCATCGGGCCCGAGCGCGGGTTCAGCATCGGCGCAAACCTGGACGTGGCGGCGCGCGAGACGGGCAGCGACGACACGCTGACCGCGGTGTTCGCCCGCGCCACGGGCTACCTGCCCCTGCCCTGGGCCGACCACCACACGCTGGCGGTGGCCGCTTCGGGCGCGTCGGCGGTCGGCACCTATCCGCGCCGCGGCCTGTATTACACCGGCGGCTTCGTCACCGATCTGCCGCTGCTCGACGCCTACACCGACGGCATCCGGCAGGGCGGCTTCGTGCTGCGCGGCTACGAGCCGGTGGCGTTCATCGGCTCGCAATACAACCTGATCAACACCGAATACCGCTTCCCGCTGCTCTACGCCGACCGTGGTCTGTCGACCCTGCCGATCTTCCTCCGTACGCTGTCGGGCACGGTGTTCGCCGACTATGGCGGCGCCTACGACACCCTCGACCTCGACGACCCGTTCGACCAGTATCACCTGGGCGTGGGCGCCGAGCTCTGGGTCGATCTGGTGCTGGGCTATCACGCCCACGGCACGCTGCGCCTGGGCTATGCCCGAGGCTTCGGCGAGAAGGCCATCGGCGGCGGCCAGACCTACGCGGTGATCGCGTCGGCGTTCTGAAGGGCTGCCTTCTTGGCCCTGCCGCTTGCCACCTGATACGAGCCCGACCCATGGCCACCAAAGTCGGGCTCTGGGTCCTGGGTCTCGCGCTCTTGGGGGGGTGCCTGGCGCCGCCCAGCCAATCGCAACGCGTCACCGACTCGGCGCGCGAGCTGAACCTGGCCACGCGCTTCGGCCGGATGGATGTGGCGCTGGGGCACGCCGCCAAGGGCGCTCAGCAGAGCTTTCTGGAGCGTCGCACCGAGTGGGGCAAGAACATCCGGATCGTCGACATCGAGCTGGCGGGGCTGGCGATGAAGGACGAAATGAACGCCACCGTTCAGGTGGACGTGGCCTGGGTCCGGGTGAACGACGACACGCTGCGCACCACGCGGCTCGCGCAGCTGTGGCGCGACGACGGCGGCTGGCACCTGGTGCGCGAGACGCGCGCCGCGGGTGACCTGGGTCTGTTCGGCGAGCCCGTGCCGCCGCAGGTGATCGACGACACGCCGCGCGACGTGCAGTTCGCGACCAAGGTCATCCGCTGACGCGGGATCTCAGCTCGCGGCCTTCTTCTTCTTCGGCGCCGGGGTCGCGGCTTTGGCGGCCTTCTTGGTCTCGGCCTTGCGCTTCACCCGCGCCTTGAGGGCCACCTGGGCCTTCTTGCGGCGCATCTTCATCGATTTCCGGCGATCGAAACGTCCCACTGCTCTGTCCTTCCGTGACCCGCGCCTGGGGCGGGCCCGGCTCGGCATACACCAGAGGCCCCGCCAGGCGCTAGTCCCAGGCCACCGTGCGCACCCCTAGACCTGCGGCCACCGCGCGACCGGCGCGCGGAGGGCGAGGTGAGAATGCGCGACGGTCAGCCGCTCGAGGCGTCTTCCAGCGCGCGCTCTCGGTCGCGAACCTCGAGGCGGTACCGGCTGTTGACCGTCTCGATGTAGAACACGTCTTTCGCCGCCAGGCGCAGCACGCGCTTGACCGGCGTCGTGACGTATTCGTGCATGCCGTCCGAAAACTCGATGACCACGACGGACCCCTTGCGAGGAGCACGAACGAGCCGACCGGTGACGGCCCGGGAGCCACGACCCAGCTTCCGGAGCACGACTTGCACGAGGTTCACTCTAGCAACGGATCGCGGTCCGGTCCAACCCCCGCGGATGTACAGGTCTCAGGGAGCGGTCACGCCCTTCGCGCCCTTCTTGGCGAAGTAGGCGCGGAGGACGTTCCGGGCCAGCTCGGGCCCCTTGATCTGCCAGGTGGGAGTGTTCACCACAAGCGCTGAGATGGCCACTTCGGGCTTGTCCGCCGGGGCATAGCCCACGAACCAGGTGTAGAAGCGCCCGTTCTTCTGGCGCATCAGGGTGCCGGTCTTCCCGGCCACGGCGATGTCCGGCAGGTAGGGCTTGCCGTGCTTGTCGTGGAAGCTCTTGTAGGCCGAGCCGTTCGAGACCGTCTCGAGCATCATGGTGTTCAGCTCGGCGGCGGTCTCGGGCTTCACCGCGCGGCGCAGCGTGGTTGGCCCGCGGGTGTCTTCCCAGAGCTTGTCGTTCTCTTTGTACACCGCCTGCACGATCCGCGGCTCGAGCGTCACGCCGCGGTTTGCCACGGTCTGTGCGATCAGCGCGCCGCCCAGCGGCGAGAGCGTGGTGTGCCAGAACCCGGCTGACGCCCGCGCGAACTCCAGCGGGTCGACGGGGATGTCGATCAGCAGCTTCTCGCTCTGTACCGGGAACGGGATCGGCGCGCCGAAGCCGAAGGCGCCGCCCATGGCCGTCACGTCGTCGGGCGTGAGGTTCTTCTGGGCCAGGCGCCCGAAGACCACGTTCAAGCTGCGACCCATGGCAATCGCCAGGGTCGCGCACCACTTGTCGCGGCGCTCGTCGTCTTGCAGCTCGTCGGCGGCGATGGCGCTCTTGCCGCCGTGATAGCACTGCTCGGTCTTGGCGTTCAGGCCGGCCTTTTCGATCAAGGCGGCGCCGGTGATCACCTTGAACACGCTTGCCGCCGGCGCCTCGGCCCGCAGGTTCACGTCGAACTTGGCGCCCTCGTTCACGTAGCTGGCATAAGTGAGGATCTTGCCGGTCGACGGCTCGATCACCACCACCCCGCCCTCGGGCACCTTGTAGCGCTTGAGCTCGGCCATGGCGGCGCGCTGCAGCACCGGATCTACGGTCAGCTCGGCGACCTTCCCGTCCCGGAGCGGGGTCGTGACCCGCCGCGGGCGGACGTCCATCCGCAAGAGGTCGAGCCCCGCCAGGTGCTCGCTGGGCAAGACCAGCCCGGGCGAGCGCGGTTCGGCCTTGCGCAGCGCCCCGATCCCCACATTTCCGCGCACCACGGGCACCAGGGCCAGCACGATGCCGGTGGCGGCACCGATCCCGACCCATCGTCTCCACGCGCGCATGCCGGGTGGTTAGCGGTCGGGGGCGCCAAGGGCCAAAAAAAGCGGGGGCTGGGTGCGCCCTCCGGCCCGGCGGTCTATGCTCGGTGGCAGGAGGGCGTCGCCCCGAGCTTTGAGCCAGTCGCGCGTATTGGAATCCGCTTCGCGGCGCACCGCGAGCATCGAGGTCGAGAGCACGTCGGTGCTCTTGGCGCTGTCCGGCCCTCAGAACGTGCTCCTGACCGAGGTCGCCCGGCAGAGCGGGGCCGAGGTCAGCCTGCGCGGCAACGTGATCCACGTGGCCGGCGACGAGGAAGACGTGCGGATCGCCCAGCGCTTCCTGACCGACGCGGCCGAGCTGGTCAGCCGTGGCCACGAGATCACGCCCAGCGACGTCGGGCGCGCGCTGCGCGAGCTGCGCCTCGATCCGGACACCTCGCTGGTCGATCTGCTCGACGAGGCCATCTTGGTCTCGCCGCGCCGGCGCGCGGTGATGCCCAAGAGCCCGGCACAGCGCGCCTACATCGAGGCGATCCGCAAGCACGACCTGACCTTCGGCATCGGGCCGGCCGGCACGGGCAAGACGTACTTGGCCATGGCCATGGCGGCGTCGGCGCTGATGGCCAAGCGCGTGAAGCGCATCGTCTTGACGCGCCCCGCGGTGGAGGCGGGCGAGAAGCTGGGCTTCTTGCCCGGGGATCTGGCCGAGAAGGTGAACCCCTATCTGCGCCCGCTGTACGACGCGCTGAACGACATGCTCGACTTCGAGAAGGTCGAGCAGCTGCGGGCCCGCGGGCAGATCGAGGTGGCACCGCTGGCCTTCATGCGTGGCCGCGCGCAGCCGCACTTCACACCGGTGCTCACTCCGAAGGGATTTCGCCCGATCGGCAGCCTGCGGCCCGGGGACTCGGTGATCGGGTCGGAGGGGCGCGCCACCAAGGTGCTCGGCGTCTACCCGCAGGGGCCGCGCGAGGTGTTTCGCGTCACGGCGCAAGACGGCGCTTCGACCGTCTGTTGCGGAGAGCACCTCTGGACCGTCTTCACGCCGGAAGACCGCGCTCGCACGGGCACGCCGCGCGTCCTTCAGACACGCGAGATGATCGGCCGCCTGCGTCGCGCGCATCAGCATCGCTACGAGCTGCCTCTGCTGTCGGCGCCCGCGAAGCTCGAGCCACGCGACGTTCCCATGGACCCGTACGCCCTCGGGCTTCTGTTGGGCGACGGCTGCGTCACCGGCAGCACTACGCCTTCGTTCTCGACGGCCGACCCTGACCTGGCGGTGTCATTGCAGGCAGCACTCGAGGGCATCGAGCTCGTCGCCAAGTCGCAGGTCGACTACGTACTCCGCCACGTCGCGGGGGGCCGCGGCGGGCTGCGTATCCCAAACCCAGTCACGATCACGCTGCGTGAGCTGGGGCTCTGTGGCACGCGCTCGTCGACCAAGTTCGTCCCCACGGACTACCTGCACAACTCCCCGGGGGTACGTCTCGCCGTGCTGCAAGGGCTCCTCGACACCGGCGGCGGCCCCGTGACGCAGGCCCACAGAACATGTCGAGTCCAGTACTGCACCACGTCGCCCAACCTGCGTGACGCCGTCGTGTTCTTGGTTCGGTCGCTTGGCGGCGTGGCCTACTGGCGCACCCGTCCGGCGGAAGGCCGGCGACCTGGTCGGGCGCGGGGGCGCGATGTCCAGTACCGTTCCGATGCTTTCGTCGTCGACCTCCGGCTGCCCCCGGGGATCGTACCGTTCCGGCTCCGGCGGAAGCGCGACAAGTATGAGGCATCCGGTGGGGGCGGGCGCCCCATGCGCTACGTCGACAGTATCGAGCCGGCGGGCGAACAGGACTGCGTGTGCATCCAGGTAGCCGCACCGGATTCGCTCTACGTCACCAGCGACTTTCTGCTGACGCACAACACGCTCAACGATTCCTTCGTCATCCTGGACGAAGCCCAGAACGCCACCAGCGAACAGATGCGCATGTTCTTGACCCGCCTGGGCTTCGGCTCGAAGGCGGTGGTCACCGGCGACATCACCCAGACGGACCTGCCCCGCGGCGCACGCAGCGGCCTGCGCGAGGCACGCGAGCTCTTGTCGGAGGTCGAGGGCATCGCCTTCAGCTCGTTCAGCGACATCGACGTGGTGCGCCACCCCATCGTGCAGCGCATCGTGGTGGCTTACGAAGCGCTGGACGCCGAGCAGGCCCGGATCCGCGAGGAGAAACGCCGGGCGAAGGAAGGCGAGGCCGGCGCAGGGGAATCCCCGGACGACGAGCCGCGTTGACGAGCGCGCCCACCCGGGCGAGCCTCCGCGACCGAGGGCAGCGGTGACCGTAGAGTACGAACCCGAGAGCACCCCCCGCGAGCTGCGCGCACTGTCGCCCCGGGCCGAGGCTTCGGTGAGCACGCTGACCGCCTTGGCCGACGCGCTGGGGCACCATCCGCTGGCCCAGGGCGCGGTCATCACCCGCCCCCACCCGCTCTTGGTGATGGTGCGGCGGGGCCCGGCCAGCGTGCTCTTGTGCCCAGGCGCGGTCTGGGACGGGGGGCGCGAGCTGATCACCCCCTATGCCGATCGGATCGCCGCCTACGAGACGCGGCTGATCTTGCTGGGGCGCCCGGCCGACCCGGATCTGGCGCAAGCCCTGAACCTGGGCCTGGCCGCCATCGTCGCTGCCGAGCCCAGCCCGCCCGAGGTGGCGGTGGCGCTGCACCAGGCCTTCGAGCTGATGGACGTGAAGGCCCGCAGCGAGAGCCGCGGCAAGTGGCTGAACCGCTATCGCTACGAGCTGGGCGAGCTGATCGAGATCGCGCGGGCGCTGACCACCGAGCGCGAGATCGGCAAGCTGCTGGGGCTGATCCTCGAGAAGAGCCGGTTCGTGACCGGCTCGGACGCCGGCAGCATGTACGTGGTCGAGGGCACCGACCACGACATCAGCAAGAACCTGCTGCGCTTCAAGACCAGCCAGAACGACTCGGTGCAGTTCGACTCGCGCGAGTTCACCATGCCCATCAGCCCGCGCAGCATGGCGGGGTGGGCCGCGCTCGAGAAGAAGAGCATCCGCATCGACGACGTGTACGACATGCCGAAGGATTCGCCCTTCGGCTTCGATCGCTCGTTCGACCAGAAGGTGGGCTATCGCACCAAGAGCATGCTGTGCACGCCGCTGATCACCAAAGAGGGTGAGGTGATTGGCGTCTTGCAGCTGATCAACAAGAAGCGCGAGGCGAGCAACAAGCTGCTTTCGCCCGACGACGTCGAGCGCCTGGTGGTGCCCTTCGACGATCGCAGCGAGCAGCTGATGCAGACGCTGGCGTCCCAGGCCGGCATCGCCCTCGAGAACGCGATGCTGTACGACGAAATCCGGTCCATCTTCGAGGGCTTCGTCCGGGCCAGCGTCGACGCCATCGAGCAGCGCGACCCCACCACCAGCGGTCACTCGCGGCGCGTGGCCGAGCTGACCGTGGGCCTGGCCCACGCCGTCGAGCGCACCGACACGGGCCCCTACAAGGACGTGATCTGGAAGCGCGAGGACATCAGCGAGATCGAGTACGCCTCGCTGCTCCACGACTTCGGCAAGATCGGCGTGCGCGAGCACGTGCTGATCAAGGCCAAGAAGCTCTACCCCCACGAGCTCGAGCTGCTCAAGCAGCGCTTCGACTTCGTGCGGCGCAGCATCGAGGTGGACCTGCTCTCGCGCAAGCTGGCGGTGCTCGAGCGCGGCGGAAAGGCGGAAGAGCTGGCGGGGCTGGACCACGAGCTGAAAGAGCGGCTTGCCGAGCTGGACGGCGCCCTGGCCACGGTGAACCACGCGAACGAGCCCACGGTGCTGGCGGCCGGCGACTTCAAGAAGATCGAGGAGCTGGCCCGGCAGACCTTCGCCACGCTCGAGGGCGGGCAGGCCCCGCTGCTCACCGCAGAAGAGGTGAAGAGCCTGAGCGTGATGCGCGGCTCGCTCACCGCGGAAGAGTTCGACGAGATCCGCAGCCACGTCACCCACACTTATCGCTTCTTGTCGAAGATCCCCTGGGGCAAGACCTTCGCGCGGGTGGCCATCATCGCCGGCGCGCACCACGAGCGGCTGAACGGCACCGGGTACCCGAACCGCCTGCGGGCCGAAGAGATCCCGCTGCAGTCCAAGATCATGACGATCAGCGACATCTTCGATGCGCTGACCGCCAGCGACCGCCCTTACAAGCGCGCGGTGCCGGTGGACAAGGCGCTGCACATCCTCGAGCTCGAGGTCAAAGACGGCCACGTGGACCCAGAGCTGGTCCGCATCTTCCGCGACGCGAAGGTGTGGGAGCAGATCATGGGGGCCTTGTATTGATGCAGGCCTGAATTATTCTTCCCAGCATAATGCTCTTTCTGAACCGGGCGGACGAGCTGGGCAGGCTCAGGGAACTGTCCCGGCGCCGCGAGGGCGGCCTCGCCGTGGTCTACGGGCGCCGGCGAATCGGCAAGACGCGCCTGCTGCTCGAGTGGGTCGCCGGCCGAGCTGGGCTCTACACGGTGGCAGACCTGTCGGCCCCGGCGATCCAGCGCCGCACCGTAGCCCTCGCGATCGCCGAGCGGCTGCCGGGCTTTGCAGACGTCGAGTACCCGGACTGGTTTTCACTCCTCCGGCGGCTGTCCAGCGAGGCCCTGCACGCGAAGTGGCGCGGCCCGCTGGTGTTCGACGAGCTGCCGTACTTGGTGGTCACCTCGCCCGAGCTCCCGAGTGTGCTTCAGCGCTGGCTCGATCACGAGGCCAAGCAGGCGCGGCTGGTCGTGGCGCTCGCGGGGTCGAGCCAGCGCATGATGCAGGGGCTGGTGCTGTCGCCCGAGGCTCCGCTCTTCGGACGCGCCTCGGTGATTTTGAATCTGGGGCCGATGCCCATCGTGCACCTGGCGCGGGCCCTCGGCCGAGCGTCGCCCCGCGAGACCCTGGCCCGCTGGACTGCATGGGGCGGAGTGCCGCGCTACTGGGAGCTCGCCGCGTCCGAGCGCGGCTCCACCCCGACACGCGTCGACCGCCTGGTGCTCGACCCAAACGGAGCGCTGCACGGCGAGCCCGACCGCTTGCTGCTCGAGGACGCGGTTCCTGCCGCCGAAGTGCGACCGCTCTTGGACGCCATCGGCGCGGGCGCGCACCGCGTCTCCGAAATCGCGGGCAGGATGGGTCGGCCTGCAACGTCGCTTTCGCGACCGCTCGAGCGCTTGGTCGGCATGGGGCTGGTGCGTCGCGAGCACCCCTTCGGCGAGCCCGAGCGCGGGGGCAAGCGCAGCCTCTATCGCATCGACGATCCCTTTTTCAGGCTGTGGTTTCGCGTCGTCGCTGCGCGCCGCGCGCTCTTGGCCGGGGGCACCCCTGCTTCGCGGCGCGCTCTACTCGAGCGCCATTGGCCCGCGCTCTTGGCAGCGAGCTGGGAGGATCTGGCGCGCGTGCGCGGTCCCCGCGCGGGTGCACTTGGCACGTTGCACCTCGGTCCGGCGCAGCGCTGGTGGTCGGGCAATGCCCCGGAGTGGGACATCGTGGCCGAGTCGCGAGCGGGCAAGCTCCTGCTGCTGGGTGAGGCCAAGTGGAGCGAGCGACCGCTGTCCAGCGCCGCGCTGGAGCGTACCTGCCGCTCCCTCGATTCGCGTCTCGAGCCACCGGTGGGCGCGCGCTACGCGAAATACGAGCGCCGGCGTGTGCTGTTCGTGGTGGACGTCGAACCCGGCGCCCCGCGGAAAGTCGGCGGCGTGCAGGTGATCACGGGCCGTGAGTTGCTCGCCGCCAAGGGCGAGTGACTGCTCAACGGATCACGTCGTCGACCGGGATCGCGACGTCAGGGGGGGAGCGCTCCAGCCGGATGACGTCGCCGGTCGTACTCGACCCGGCGCAGCGGGCGGACGGGTTTCGGCCCCTGGTCGGCTCGGCCGCCGGCCGAGTTGCCTCCATGGAAATGATTTGCCCGCCCTGCACTGTTTGCGTAGCCCGGGCGAGGGTTTAGGCCACGTTTCCTACAGAAACTGCTTGGATTACAGAGCGGGCGCGGCCGGGCCCCGAGGCACGAACCCTGCTAGTACACTCTCGGATGACTACGCCCTGGCGTGCGGCGGGAGCAACTCTGGCCCACCGACTTGCTCGGTCCTTGGAGGCGTGATGCGCAGCAGAGCTGAACGAATGTCTCTCATCAGAGCTGGGCTGCTGGTCGGCCTCGCGGGCTGCACCGCGGCGCTGCCGATCGGCTGCTCGGACGACAGCGACCTCGGCGCCGCCGGGTTCGACGGCGGCAGCGGCGGTGTCGGGGGGGTGGCCACGGGCCCCTGCGAGACCGGCGAGACCCGCAAGTGCGGCATCAAGCTGGCCCAGCACGACGACATCGTGACCTGCTACCTGGGCACGCAGAGCTGCAACGCCGGCACCTGGGGCGAGTGCACCGACGGCTCGCAGGTCACGAAGAGCGTGGTGGCGCCGCCGGGGGTGGGCCCCGGCTCGGGGGCGATGAACTTCCTGGGCAACTGCGCCAACAACCCCTGCGACCCGTACTGCCAGAACTACAACAACGACGCGGGCTACAGCGCCGACGGCGGCGCGCCGATCTACACCTGGCAGGGCGGGCAGATCTCGGGCTTGCCCAACGGCCTGAAGAACAAGGGCCTGGTCGAGCCGTGCACGGATGGCGCCGATTGCCAGTTCAACACCTATTGCTGGCACCCGAAGACCAACGCGGTCTGCGGTCACAGCAAGTGCGACGTGGGCGGCAAGCTCAACTGGGCCTGTGACCCCTGCGTGAAGCAAGTCTGCAAGGCGGACCAGAGCTGCTGCACGTATCCGGACACGGTTCCGAACTTAGGCAGTTGCGCGCACAGCATGTGCAGCGTCGGCGCGAAGCTGGCAAAAGACTGCGACGAGGACGGCGCAGACTGCGTCGAGCAGATCTGCAACAGCGGCTTGCCGGGCCTCGACGACTGCTGCAAGGCGTCGGGCAGCTGGAGCGCGGCCTGCGTCGCGGCGGTCACCAGCGTCTGCGGGCTGTCGTGCCCGCTTTCACCTGCGGGGACGTGGACGGCCGCGTGCGTTGCCAAGGTCGCGACATCCTGCGACGCCGTCTGCGACACGGTCGCCCCCATCACCGAAGAGGGCAAGTGCAAGGAGTGGATCCCGGGGCAGACCGACCCGAGCTGCGCCGGCATCGACCTCACCGTGGACGTGCCCTGCTCGAACAACCTCCCGGTCTGCAACCACGGCACGGTCGCGGCTCCCGCGGGCATTCGCCTGGTCCACTACCCCGCCAACTCGAACCAGTATCCGAAGTGCGACCCGGATCAGGGCCACCCGCAGATGTACGAGTGCTTCACCACCCAGCCCATTCCGCCGGGTGAGTGCACCACGGCGCTGCAGTACTGGGACGGCGCCGCGTGGAAGTCCGGCTGCGATCAGCTGGTGGGCAACCGCGAGATCATGATCAACCCGCAAGTCCAGTCCGGCAAGCCGACGCCGGTGGGGTACGCGGGCGCCGTCGCCGAGTGCAGCTGCAAAGACAACTGGTCGCTCTACTCGGGCGGCAGCTGCGGGCTGCCGGTTTGCGGCGGTGACATTCAGATCGCCACCTTCAAGAAGATCAACTACCTGGTGATGTTCGACCGGTCTGGGTCCATGGTCAGCAACGGCCTGTGGAACCCGGCCGTCGCGGGCATGACCGCGTTCTATCAGTCCGCGGCCAACGCCGGCCTGGGCGTCGCCATGGAGTTCTACCCGATGCTGTCCGGCGGCTCGCGCGGGGACGGCTGCGCCGCGCCGGACCCGAGCTGCAGCGTGCCCGAGTGCGCCAACCCGATGGTCCCCCTCGGCCTCTTGACTGCGGCCGCCGCGCCGACCGACGCCCACGAGAAGGCGCTGATCGACTCGTTTGCCTTGGTGCACCCCAGCGACAACGCCCCGGGCACCGGCAACGGCACGCCGACCTACCCCGCGCTCTCGGGCGCGCTTCAGTGGGCCACGGCGCAGGTCACGGCCAAACCCACCGAGCAGTTCGACGTGATCCTGATCACCGACGGCCCGCCTTCGCGCTGCGACACCAGCGCAGCCAACGCCGGGGCACTGGCTGCGACCGCGCTCTCCAACAAGGGCATCCGAACGTACACCATCGCACTGCCCGGGGCGTCCACCGCCTACCTGAACACCATCGCCGCAGCCGGCGGCACCGGCACGTCGATCGCCGTCGCCAACGCCACCATGGCCACCGATCTGCTGAACGCTCTGACCGCCATCAGCGGCAACGGCGTGACCTGTTCCACGGATCTGCCCGCGACGAACCTGTTCGACACCGGCAACGTGACGGTGAAGTACACGCCCTCGAGCGGGCCCGCGGTCAACCTGGCCAAGCGCGCCGACCTGGCCGCCTGCGGCGCTGGCACGGGTTGGTACTACGACAACAACGCCGCCCCGACCAAGCTGCTGCTCTGCCCCACCAGCTGCACCACGGCGCAGAACGACGCCGGCTCGAAGATCGAGATCACGCTCGGCTGCCCGACGGGCGTGGGCCCGGTGAAGGTCACGCTGGACCACCAGGGCCAGTGCCCGCCTGGCAGCAAGCCGGTCTGGAACTTCTTCTCGTACGACACCACCACCCCGAACACCTCGACGGTCACCTTCCGGGTGCGCACCGCCGACACCCAGGCGGGGCTGGGCGCGGCCAGCTGGCACAACCTGGCGGTGGCGCAGTCGGTGCCAACCGACACCCAGGTCTGCCCGCTCACCGGCCCCGCGCCGTGCCCCATCGACGCCTTCGCGGCGCTGGGCTTCCCCGACCAGAAGCGCGCCTGGGCGCAGCTCGAGCTCGATCTGGTCCCCGGCGGCGGTGGTCTTCCGACGGTCAACACCTTCAACTTGACGTACTCTTGTCCCCCAAGCGAATGACCCGCACCGGCCTCCTCCTGGCATTCGTCGCGGCTGCCTCCCTTGCGGGTTGCGGCGGTGACGACGACAAGAAGAAACCCTTCGGCGGCACCGGCGCCTCGAGCGGCGCGGGCGGCACAGGCACCGGCGGCTCGTCGGGTGACGGCGGTGCGGGCGGCGCGAGCGGCGGCGGCTCGGGCGGCGTGAGCGGCGGCGGCTCGGGCGGCGGCGGC
>JAKLKA010000088.1 GCA_023150915.1 Polyangiaceae bacterium | reverse complement strand
AAGGCGCAGTACCTCGAGTTCATGACCGAGAGCGGCATCGTCCCGAGCGGTCAAGGCCCCGAGTGCGCCTGGAACACCACCCTGAAGCAGCCGCCCAGCTACGACTACCTGTGGAACGGCACGAAAGACGACCAGCCCGCTCGGCCGATCGACTGGTGTGACGCCGTGGCGTACTGCAAGTGGGCGGGCAAGCGCCTGTGCGGAAAGATCGGCGGGGGGAAGCTCGCCGCGGCCGAAAACAAGGGGCTGAGCAGCCAGTACTTCTTTGCGTGCAGCAAGGGCGGGCTGAACGACTACCCCTACGGCCCGACCTACCAAGCAAAGACCTGCAACGACGACAACCAGGGCGCGACACCGTCCGAGAACCAGTGGAAGATCGCCGCCGTGGGCGCGAACCCCGGCTGCCAGGGGGGCTACTCCGGCTTGTTCGACCTGAGCGGCAATTCGATGGAGTGGGTCGACAGCTGCGAGGCAGAAGCCGCAAGTCCGAACCAGACCAAGTGCCATTCGCAAGGCGGGACCTGGATCTTTCCCGGCAACTCCGTGTTCTGTGGCTTCACTCAGACTGCGGTGCGCGACACCATCAGCCCCTATCATGCCATTCGCTGCTGCAAGGACCTGTGAGCGCGCCGTGCCCCGTCCGTCGGGCTGGCACGGTCGCGAAACCGAGCCATGACTGACGCGACCGGCCCGCTCACCCTGGGGCGCTACACGCTTCACGGCGAGATTGCCCACGGCGGCATGGCCACCGTGCACCTGGCGCGGCTGCAGGGTCCGGTCGGCTTCTCGCGCACGGTGGCGATCAAGCGGCTCCACCCGCAGTTCGCGAAAGATCCCGAGTTCGTGACCATGTTCCTGGACGAGGCGCGGCTGGCGGTGCGCATTCAGCACCCCAACGTCGCGCAGACCCTGGACGTCGTGGCCGAGTCCGGCGAGCTCTTCATCGTGATGGAGTACCTCCACGGTGAGACCGCGTCGCGCCTGCTTCGCGCCACCGGCAAGCCGTTCCCTCCAGAGGTGGCCGCCGCCGTGATGATCGGGGCGCTTCACGGGTTGCATGCGGCCCACGAGGCCAAGAACGAGCGCGGCGAGCCGCTGCAGATCGTGCATCGCGATGTCTCACCCCAGAACGTTTTCGTGGGCCGCGACGGCATCGCGCGTGTTCTCGACTTTGGTGTCGCGAAGGCCGCGGGGCGCTTCCACACCACCGAAGAGGGGAAGGTGAAGGGCAAGTTGCCCTACATGTCGCCCGAGCAGGTGAGGGGTGAGCCGCTGACTCGCGCCACCGACATCTATGCCGCGTCCGTCGTCGCGTGGGAGCTCTTGGTCGGCGAGCGCTTCATCAGGGGGCAGAACGCGGGCGAGGTCGTGGAGCGGGTGCTCTACGGAAAGGCGGAAGCGCCGAGCAAGAAGGTGTCGAGCGTGCCCCCGGCGCTCGACGCCATCGTGCTGCGGGGGCTGGCGCGGGACCCCGCTGCTCGCTGGGCCACCGCCCGCGAGATGGCGCTGGCGCTCGAAGCCGCGATCACGCCGGCGCAGCCCTCGCGTGTCGGTGCATTCGTCGAAGCCTCGGTGGGGGGCGATCTGGAAGCGCGCGCCAGCCGGGTCGCCGAAGCAGAGAGCACATCGAACAGCAGCGAGATGCACGCCTTGCTCGATGACCTGGCCCGAAGCGGCGGGCCCGGCTCGACGGCCGCGGCTGCCCAGATCTCGCCGCGCGAGCTGGTCACTTCGCCGGGGACCGCGAGCGACACATCCGCTGCGCCGCGCCGCCGCCGTCCGGCCCTCTGGGTCGTGGCCGCCGCTGCGCTGGTGGGGGTGGGGTTCGCGTCGCGCGGGCTGGTGTCTCGTGAAGTGACCACGCCCGCCCCCACGGCGAGCGCGGCGCCCGCCGTGGCGCTGCCGACCGCTTCGGTGGCGGCTGCCCCGGAAGCCGAGCCCAGCACTGCGCAGTCACCCAGCGCGTTGCCGAGCGCTAGCACCTCTCCGGCGCCTTTGCCGGGCGCCACGATCCGCCCGGTGCCCGTGCCGGTACCTCGCGCCGCTTCAAAGCCGAAGGCAGACTGCAATCCCCCCTGGACGCTGGATTCGAGCGGTCGCAAGAAGTACAAGTTGGAGTGCCTGTGACGTTGCGTGCCGCCTGGCTCACTCTGGCGCTGATCGCGTGGCCCGCCGCGTCTTGGGCCGACGACAAGCAGGCTTGCGCCGAGGCGGCCCAAGAAGCCCAGTCGCTGCGTGACGCGGCCAAGCTCAGCGCGGCCCGCGAGAAGCTCTTGTTCTGCGCACGCCAGGCATGCCCGAAGGTGGTGCGAGGCGATTGCGCCGGCTGGTTGGAAGAGGTCGATCGGGCGATGCCCACCGTGGTGGTTCAAGCGCGCGACGCCGCGGGGCGAGATCTGGACGGCCAGCTGTTCGTCGACGGCCGCCTGATGAAGCCCGCGCTCACGGGCGAGGCCGTGGCGCTCGATCCGGGCAAGCATCGCATCGTGGTCGAGGCTGCGGGCGGCCAGCGCCTCGAGCGGTCGATTGTGGTCGCGCTGGGCGAGAAGCACCGGCGCGTGCTCCTCGAGCTGGCTGCCCCAGCGGCTCCCGAGCGCGCGAAGCCCGCCGCGCCCTTGCCCCCGGCCAGCCTGCCGCCGGATCGGTCGGCCATGCCCTGGGTGCTGGGCGGCGTCGGCGTCGCGGGGCTCGTGACCTTCGGTGTGCTGCAGGTGCTGGCGCAGGGCGAGTATCAAGAGGCGAAGGACGGTTGCGGCTCCACCCGGACCTGCAGCGACGGTGAGCTGTCGCCGATCCGCACCAAGTTCGTCGCCTCGGGCGTGGCGCTCGGCGTCGGCGTGGTCGCGCTGGGTGCCGGCGTCACCTGGCGCCTCCTCGAGAGCCCGCAGAAGCAAGAGCGGGCCCGGGTGTCCGTGCACTCTGGCCCGGGCGGCGCCGAGCTTCGGGCGGCGCTACGATTCTGACGGCCCATGGCCATGCTGGGGTGGCGAGCAGGTTTCAGGGCTGGAAGCGCTGCGCGAACACGCCGGCGTCGTCCGTGGTGTTGCCACCCACCACTTCTTCTTGCCGGTGGTCGGACCACACGATCACGAACCGACCGCCGCTCGCCATGGCGATGCGCGAGTCGTTCTGGTCGTTGGTGTCGAAGGTGTTCACGCGAAACGTGGGCTCTGGGCGCGTGCCGTCGGCGTTGAAACGCTGAGCCCACACCTCGTCGCCGTTGCCCGCGACGGGCCCGCCGTCGTTGCTCCAGGTCACCACCCAGCGCCCGCAGATCCGACAGGGTTATCACTGCCCCCCGTCGTCCGTCGTGTCAGCAAGTGCTGACGGGCTCACGGCGCTTTCCGCCAACTCCGGCTTCGGCTCGAGCCCGCGCGGCAACTCAGTTGCTATTCCGATCGGTCGAAACACGGCGAGCCGCGCTGGCGCGGCACTTGCGTTCACGAGGCCCATGGACCTCTCGCCAGCGATGTGGATCTCCGCCGTCGTCCCACTCACGCTGGCCTGTTCCGCGTGCGGCGGGCGACTGGATGCTGACCGCGCTCCGGGCTCTGGCCTGCCAGACGCGCAGAGCACGGACGCCGCCGCGCCCTGCGATGGCGATGGGTGGCGCCGTTTCGATGCGCAAGGGCTGTTCGAGTTCCGGGCACCGTGCACGTTCGAGGGCGGAGCATCGGACGGAATCGACTCGTCCGTCGGGGCCTACCAAGCCGCTGGGATCGCTGCGGCCTACGACTATGGCGCGTTCTTCGTCAACTTCGACGGTTGGGAAGCGCACCAGAGTTTCACGAAGGTGGCGACGACGCTCGACGGGCGCCCCGCGTTCTTGCTGACGGCGCACGACCTCGCGCCGGCGTACGGCTACCCCTATCTGGTGGCGGTAGTCGTTCCCGCTGTCGACGCTCACGGAACCAAGCTTTCGTTCTGGGGATCAGCAGACTCGCCCGAGCGGCGCGCGCTTCTGACCCAGGTGCTGAAGTCCGTGCGCTTCGGGTGAGCCTGGCGGCAGCCAGTCCGACCAGGCCGCCCTTCGCGCGGGCTCGCCCCCGGCCCGCGCTCGTCCATGTTACCCTCCTGCAATGGCTGACGCTTCCGCGCTGACCTTCCGGGAGCGGTGGGAAATGGTCCGCCAGCGCGTCGCACGGGAAGCGGCCCGTGCGACGTACGACGAAAAGCTCGCCCAGCTCGAGTCGCTGATGGGCTCGGTCGACGACTTCGGATGGCGGGAGAAGCTTGGCGCCGACGACGATCGGGTGCGTGCGCTCTGGATGAAGCTGCGCCGCGCGTGGTCGCATGGCTAGCAGGCGCAAGCCAGCACACGGGGCGCCGCCGCGTTCGGCGGCGCGTGCTGCCCTCGGCGGCCTGACCCAGGCGCTGCAAGCGGTTTCCGACTGGCTGGCCGCCGAGAAAGTCGACTTCGCCGTGGTGGGCGGAGTGGCCGCATCGCTCCACGGCAAACCACGGGTGACCAAGGACGTGGACGTCGTGGCGCTCGCGGACGACGCGACGTGGGAAGAGCTGGTGGAGGCGGCAGCCGCCCACGGGATCTTTCCGCGCATCGACGAGGTCCTCGATTTTGCCAAGAACACGCGCGTACTGTTGCTGGTGCACCGCCCCTCGAAGATCGAGATCGACTTGAGCCTCGGGATGCTCCCGTTCGAGTCGGACCTGGTGCACCGCGCTCGGGCGGTCGACGTTGGCGAGGTCCGTTTCCCGCTCGCCGCGCCCGAGGACGTCATCGTGATGAAGGCGCTGGCGCTCCGCCCGCGGGACGTCGCCGACATCGAAGGCATCGTCGAATCGAACGCCGAGCTCGACCTCGAGCGAGTTCGCTCGACGTTGTCGCAGCTCTCGGCCGCGCTCGAATCAGACGACCACCTCTCTCGCCTGGACGAGATCCTGCGCTCGGTGCGACGCTAAGCCCATCGCTAATCATCCGGGAAGTTCAGCTTCGCGTTCTTCCCGTGTAGCTCGCGCGCCTTCTTGTCGCGCTCGATGGCGGCCTCCTCCTCGGTGTCGAACCGGCCCAGATAGAGCCGTTTCCCCTGATGAACGATGGCCGCATCGTACCGGCCGGCCCGGAACGACACGCCCTGGTACTGGCTGCTAACACGGCGCGCGTCGGGCAGGGACGGCGAGCACGGGGCCGCGCGCCGCTGCCTGGTCGACGGGCCGGTGACGACATAGGCTCGCTGGCGTGGAGCCCAGTCTCTCATGGATCGCGAAGGCCACCGGCGGCAGGCAGGTGGCACGAGGCGAGCGAATCCAATCGCTCTGGGGCGGCTACGGAGAGATCTTCCGCGTTCACCTCACCGGCGCCGACGACAAGACTGCGATCGTGAAGTGGGTGAGGCCGCCCGCCCGCCCGCCCCGCTCCGAGAGCGCAGCGTCCCACGCGCGCAAGTGTCGGTCGTACGAGGTAGAAGAGCGCTTCTATCGGGCCTTTGCTCCGCTCTGCGACGCGCGCTCCCGGGTGGCGCGCCTGTGGGCAAGCCACGCCTCGCGTGGTGAGTCGTTCTTGCTCCTCGAGGATCTGGATGCCGCGGGGTTTTCGGGGCGCCGGCGCAATCCCACGCCGGAGGAAACTGACCTCTGCCTCGCGTGGCTTGCCGCGTTTCACGCTCGCTTTCTCGGGGTGCGGCCCCAGGGATTGTGGAAGACCGGAACGTACTGGCACCTGGCCACGCGGGGTGATGAGCTTCTGGCCATCGAGGACGCAGAGCTGCGTGCGGCCGCCCCGGTCCTCGATCGACGACTCAGCGGGTGTCGCCATCAGACCATCGTGCACGGGGACGCCAAGCCCGAGAACTTCTGCTTCTCGACCACCGAAGAGCGCGTTGCCGCCGTGGACTTTCAGTACGCCGGTGGTGGGTGCGGCATGAAAGACGTCGCTTACCTCTTGGCCGACGGCGGCCCCGAGTCGGTGGAGCTGGCACGGGTCGACACGTACTTCGGGCAGCTTCGCGCGCGGCTTGCCGAGCGGCCGAGCCCCGTCGACGCCAGCGCGGTCGAGGCCGAGTGGCGATCGCTCTACCCGCTGGCGCGGGCTGACTACTTCCGCTTCCTGGCCGGTTGGGCGAAGGGAGCGTGGGCTCGCGACGCGTACGGGCAACGCGTCACGCGCGAGGCCGTTCGCGCGCTGGGTTGAAGGGCGCTGGCGCCCAGCGGGTGTGCGGGGCGTGTCAGCGCACGCAGTTGCGACCCGCGTGCTTGGCCTCGTAGAGCCGGGCGTCGGCCGCAGCCACCAACGTCACGGCTTCGTTCGCGTCGCCGGGGAGCTCGGCGATGCCCACCGAGATGGTGAAGCGGGGCAGGCCGCCGCGCTCGCGGGCGACGTGCTCGCGCAATGCCTGGAGCAGGGCGTGCGCGGCGCTCTTCGAGGTCTCGGGAAGGACGAGCAGGAACTCCTCCCCACCCCAGCGTCCCACACAGTCGGTCTTGCGCACGCGCGAAGTCAGCTCGTCGGCGAAGGCCCTGAGCACGTCGTCCCCGGTCTGGTGACCGTGCTCGTCGTTGATCCGCTTGAAGTGATCGATGTCCAGCATGGCCACGGAAAATCCGCGGCCCGTCCGCAGAGAACGCGCGACCTCTTCGCCGAGGCGCGCCTGCACGTGTCGCCGGTTGAAGAGCCCCGTCAGCGCGTCTCGGCTCGCGAGCTCTCGGAGCTGTTCTTCGCTCGCGCGCAGGGCCGCCTCGACGCGCCGGGCGTGCGTCACGTCGCGATAGCTCCACACGCGCCCGATGACCTCGCCCCCGAGCCATTGGGGCCGGATCGAGCGCTCGATGCTGCGCCCGTCGCGCAGCTCGATGAGATCGGTCCGCTCGGACGTGGGGTCGGCGGCGAGCTGGCGTGCCCGTTCGGCAAAGCCCTCGGGATCGACGGTCTGCTCGGCCAGATAGGCAAGGCGCGGGCCGCCGTCGCCGGCCGGTCCGAGCAGCTCTTTCGGCACACCCCAGATCTCGACGAAGCGCTGGTTGTGGGCGATGACGCTGCCGCCACGGTCGAGGGCGAGGATGCCTTCGCTGGTGGCGTCGAAGGCCGCTCGCAGCAGCGAGAGCGACTCGGCCAGTTGCTGCTCGCTCTGACGCCGGCGCTTGAGCTCGAGCGACAGCGAGACCAGGCTCGCCAGATAGCTCGCCGTGTTCTGCTCGTCCGCGAGGAACGAGCGCTCGGCCCCGACGTGCTCGTGGCACAAGACGCCGACGATGCGGCCACCGGAACGGATGGGCGCGTCGAGCATGGCGCCGATGCCCAGCGCGGAGAGGTAGCGCTCGCTGAACTCCGAGGTCCGGGGGTCCGAGTGCGCGTCGGACGCGGCGATCACCTCTTCGGTGCCGAGCGCCGCGAAGTAGCGGGGGAAGTCCCGGGCAGCCAGCTCGACGCCGCGGCTGTGGCGGCCCGGCGTCCGCTCGAACAGGTCCTCGCACACGATCTTGGCTCGCGCCTCGTCGAACAGCCACACGCTGGCTCGCTCCACGTCCATCGCCGACACCGCAGTCTCGGTGATGGCCCGGAGTGCGCCGTCCAGATCCGCCTCGTGGTGCCGCCAGCTCGCCGCGATTGCCAAGAGCGCCGCCTGCTGGCGCTGCACGCGCGAGGGCAGAGACACCGGGCCGGTGGACATCCCCGCGAAACTAGCACGGGCCAGGGCGAGTCGCGGAGGGTGGCCCGCGCCGTCGCCGCGCTGCCCTCACTTCGCGCGAACGCGGTTGTTCTTCGGGTGGTGCTCCAGCTCGACGAGCCCCAGCGCTTCGAGCACCGGCGGAACGTACACGCCGAACCGCCCGCGCAGGCCCTTCTTCAATCCGTACCAGCCCCCCACGCGGTTCTTTGGCGAGCGTGCCCAGGCCTCGACCGTGCCGTCGGTGGCAGGCTTCTGCTCGTCTGCACCGCCGAGCGGCATCCAGTCGCCGTGCTTTCCGAGCATGGCGTGCAGATCCTCGATGCACGACAGGTGGTACCGCAGCTGGGTCTTGCCCACCTGCACCACGAGCGCCGGAGGCTCGCTGTCGGGGTCTCGATACGCTTCGAACTCGGAAGTGCCCGGCGGGGTGGTGAGCTTCCACGGCTCGTCCTTCGTGCCGCTGGCCGTTGCCCGTCGCTTGGCCGTGGTCGGCGCTTTCTTCGCTGCCATCTCGTCTCCTTCTGCGGTTTTGGGTTGCCGGTCGTTGCGCTACGTCAGCTCGAGCTGCTTCAGCGCACGCCAGAGAAAGTCGTGGAACCGTTGGGCCGTGCCCGCGTCGGGATCGACGGCGTTCACCACGGTCAGCCGCCGTCGCCAGGCGCCTTCCGGCGCGTCGCCGAGCTCGGCCAGAACCGGGATCTCGGGCCCGCGGTGCTGCGGAGAAAACGTCTCGCGCAGCCCGGTGCACTGGTAACAAACCCCTTCTTTCGACACCAACCGGCACAGACCCTCGTAGGTCGTCTGCATCGTGGTCCGAGCGTGCGCGAGCCGGTGGCGCAGCACCGAGGTCGACACGTCGAGGACGCCAGCGGCTTCGTCGTTGGAGAGCTCGAGCACGTCGCGGAGCACCAAAGCCGCCTGTTCGTCCGGCGGAAGCGACCGCCCGACGCAGCTGAAGCAGAATGCGATGTGCTCGCGCACGTCGAAGTCCACCTCGCCCGACTGCGACAGGTGGCGTCGCTCGGCGCTGAGCGCGGCGGTGGCGTGGACGTGATCGCGGAGCTGCATCTTCGCGTCGGCGGCCAGCCGGTGAGTTCGCAGATGGTCGAGCGCAACGCGCGTGGCGATCGTCAAGAGCCAGGTGGAGAGCTTGGCTTCCCCACGAAAGCTGGCGATGGCGAGATACGCGCGCAGCAGCGTCGCCTGCAGCAAGTCGGCCGTGTCCTCAGGATGCCCGACCATGCGGCGGAGCAGCCGCCGGATCGCAGGGATGTGTGGGCCGAGCAGCTGGTCGAACGCGGCGCGATCGCCGTGCTGAGCCCGCGCCAGCCGATCGGCGTCGTCTTCGGGTTTGGGTTCCTGGGTCATCGGGCGCTGGCCACCGTGACCATCCAGGTCACGTCTGGCCCAGTCTCGCAACGCTCGCGCAAGAACGCGCTGAAGCGGGTGAAGAAGGGCTGCGCCTGCAGGTCGGGCAGCACCTGTTCCACCAGGTCGCCCACGTGGGTGAAGCGCCGTGGGTCCTTCGAGTGCCGATAGGACGTGTAGCGGTGCTCGGGGTGGTGCGCCCGAATCCCGGCCACGAACGCCTCGATGGCCGAGGTGACCTCGCTCGGCTCGACGCCCTCTCGAATCGTGTAGTCGATGCGAACGCTCTTCATTCGGATCCTCTTTCCGTGGTCCGGGCGGCATGATCGCGCCGCACTCGGATGGATGAGACGTGCCGCGCCCCCCGCGCCTGCCAAGTCCGCGGAATCGTTGCGCGCCGTCCCTGGCTCGCCCTGCGCCACCGCGCCTTGGCGGCTCCGACGGCAGATTGCGAACGCGGCGCATGCCCCGGATACTCCGCGCATGCTGGCCGGCGACGGATTCGTGCTGCGGCCCCTTCGTGAGAGCGACTTCCCGCTGTTCGTGGCGGCGAGCAAGTCCGACGTTCCGGACTGGACCTTCGTGCCGCGGGACCTGGACGAAGCCAGCGCGCGCCCGTGGGTGGCCGAGCGCGCAGCTGCCAGCGCTGCCGGCGGTCCCATCCGGCTCGTCATCGAAGTGGGCAATACCGGTGCTGGCATGGTGGGTGCGCACCAGCCGCACGCTCACGACCCCGGAGTCCTCGAAGCGTTCTACTTCGTGCTGCCCCAGTTTCGGCGGCGCGGCCTGGCCAGCGCCGCGCTGCGCTTGTTGGGCGAGCATGCCCGGAGCACCCGGCCGGGGGTCCGGCGCCTGCAGCTCTGGGTCATCGAGGGCAACCCGGGCTCGGGGCGCGTGGCGGAAGCCGCCGGCTACGTGCTCGAAGGCGTTGCCCGGAGCCAGATCGCTCCCGTCAACGGCTTCGGCCCCCGCGACGCCGCGCTCTGGGGGCGGGTGATCGGCTAGCCGCGCCCGGCGCCCGTGATCGCGCTTTCGCCGCCCCGAACTGAGCTACATTCCGCGGCATGTTCCGCTCCGCGCTGTTCGGTGTCTCGCTCTCCTTCATCATGCTCGCTGCTTGCGGCTCCAGCGGCTCGGGCGGCGGTGCTGCCACGGGCGGTGCCGGCGGTGCGCCCGGTGGCGGTGGGGCGGGTGCAAGCGGGGGGAGTGGCGGCAGCGGAGCCACCGGGGCCACTGGAGCCACTGGCGGCGCTTCCGGTGGCTCGGGCGGCGCCACGGGCGGCTCGGGCGGCGCGGCGGGCAACCCCGTGATCGAGATGGACACCAGCCTGGGCAAGATGGTGTTCGAGCTCGACCCCAAGAACATGCCAGGGACGACCGCGAACTTCCTCGCCTACGTGGACGCAGGTTTCTACACGAACACCATCATCCATCGCGTCGTTCCAGACTTCGTGATCCAAGGCGGCGGCTACAGCTCGGGCTTGGTCGCGAAGTCCGCCAATCCGCCCATCAAGCTCGAGATCAGCCCCGCGGTGCTGCACGACTACGGCGCGCTCTCCATGGCGCGCACCTCGGATCCGGACAGCGCAGACACCCAGTTCTTCGTGGTCAACGCCAAGGCCGGCGCGCACAACCTGGACGGCAACTACGCGGCGTTCGGGAAGATGCTGGAAGGCAGCGCGGTGCTCGACGCCATCAGCGGCGTGACCACGCAGACCCAGTCGGGGCTCGCGAACGTGCCCGTCACCGAGGTGGTCGTGAAGTCGGTCGTGCGCAAATGAGAGCGCGTCGCGCTGCGCACCCACTCGCGGCCCGTGGCCGGGTCTCCGTCGCCGCGCTGGCTCTCGCGCTGCTCGCAGCGCCTGCCGGCGCACAGGAAGATCCGAAGCCTCCCCCTGCCGACCCGCCGCCGCAGCCTCCCGCTCCGCCTCCGGACCCTCCCCCCGAACCGCCGCCTCCACCTCCGGCGCCTCCGCCTCCGGCGCCTCCACCTCCGCCTCCGCCTCCGCCTCCGGCGCCTCCGCCTCCGCCTCCACCTCCGCCCCCGCCAGCGGAAGAACCGCCAGCTCCCGAAGAACCGCCGGCTCCGCCGCCCAAGCCACCGGCGGACACGCGTCCGAAGAAGCCTCCGAAGGCGAGCTACCCCCCGCCTGCGCCTGCGGCGAAGCCGCGCCCGCCCGCGCCGTACGCTGCCCCCGCCGAGCAGCCGCGGACGGCACCTCCGCCGAAGCCGCGCACCCCGCCTCGGTCGCACGCTGCGCCGGCGTCGCGCGGCCCGGTCGAGCAGGGTTCGCCGCCCGCGTCGGACGACGAAGAGAAGCCCGAGAACGAAGCAGACGACGACTCGCAGGACGGCCTGTTCGGTCCGTTCCGGATCGGCGCCCTGGTGGGCGTCGGCTTGCCCAGCATCCTGAGCTTCGGCGGTGCCATCAAGCTCACGCGCTATCTCGGCGCCGGAGTGAACGTCGGTCTCATCCCGAAGATCAAAGTCTCGCTTTATGGTGAGGCCGAGCTCTCTTATCAAGAGTACGACGCTTACGGCCGGCTCTTCCCGTTCGGCGGCATGTTCTTCGTCGGGGCAGGCGTCGGCTACGCGACCATCAAGGGATCGTTCAAGAGCAGCTACGACGTTCGCCCCTACCAGGCCATCGCGCCCAGCTTGCCGGACACGCTCGCCGTCGAGAGCATCGCGTCGGTGCGTACGCTGGTGCTGACTCCGCAGATCGGCCTCCAGCACACGTTCGGGTCGGGGTTCACGTTGGGCATCGACGGCGGCCTTCAGGTCCCGCTCGCTCCCAGTGAAATCCGCTTCGAGACGCGGCTGCCGGTGGCGGTGCCGCCCGAGGTCACGGAGAAATACGTCAAGCCGAACGATCAGAAGGTGCGCGACACGCTCGAGACCATCGGGCGCGCCACCGTTCCGACCCTCAACCTGCGCGCCGGCTGGATGCTCTGACCGCGGGGGTAGCCGAAGTTCGCGCTGCCGCGGGAGAGCGATCTCTACACGGGGTCGCCCCTGGTGTATGAGCAGCCTCGCCATGAGCGAAGCGCTGATCGAGTGTGTTCCGAACTTCAGCGAGGGGCGCGACCCAGCGGTGATCGCGCAGATCACCCGAGAGATCGAGGGCGTGGACGGTGTCCTGTTGCTCGACGTCGATCCGGGCCGGGCCACCCACCGCACCGTGGTCACCTTCGTGGGGCCGCCCGAGCCGGTGCTCGAGGCGGCGTTCCGCGCGGTGAAGAAGGCTTCCGAGCTGATCGACATGCGCCAGCACAAGGGCGAGCACCCGCGCTTCGGCGCCACCGACGTGTGCCCGCTGGTCCCCGTCGCCAACATCAGCATGGAAGAGACCGTGGCTCTGGCGCATCGCCTGGCGCAGCGCTTGGGCGATGAGCTGGGCATCACGGTCTACTGCTACGAGCACGCGGCCAAGCGGCCCGAACGCCGCAATCTGGCCGCCGTGCGCGAGGGCGAATACGAAGGCCTGAAACAGCGCCTCGAGCAGCCCGAGCACCAACCCGATTTCGGCCCGGCCACCTTCAACCCCAAGACCGGCGCCACCGCGGTCGGTGCCCGCGACTTCTTGGTCGCCTACAACGTCAACCTGAACACCACCTCCACGCGGCGTGCCAACGCCATCGCCTTCGACATTCGCGAGAAGGGCCGCGAGAAGAAGGACGAGAAGGGCCTGGTCGTGAAGGACGCCGCCGGCAACCCGGTGTGGGTCCCGGGCAGCCTGAAGTGCGTCAAGGGCATCGGCTGGTACATCCAGGAATACGGGATCGCCCAGGTCTCGGTGAACCTCACGGACATCGGCGTCACACCGGTGCACGTCGCCTTCGACGAGTGCTCGCGGGCCGCACAGGCGCGCGGCGTGCGCGTCACCGGCTCCGAGCTGGTGGGGCTGATCCCGCTCCGGGCCATGCTCGACGCGGGCCGCTACTTCCTGGAAAAGCAGCAGCGCTCGACCGGCGTCTCGGACGACGAGCTGATCAAGATCGCGGTCAAATCGCTGGGCCTCAGCGACCTCTATCCGTTCAAGCCCGAAGAGAAGATCATCGAGTATGCCATCCGCGCGCGGTCCGCGAAGCCCGAGAAGCGGCTGGTGGACCTGACCCTGCGGGGTTTCGTGGACGAGACCGCGTCGGAGTCACCGGCGCCCGGCGGCGGCTCCATCGCCGCGGCCCTTGGTGCCCTGGGCGCAGCGCTGGCCACCATGGTGGCCAACCTCTCGAGCCACAAGCGCGGCTGGGACGCGCGCTGGAAAGAGTTCTCGGACTGGGCCGAGAAGGGAAAGGCGTACCACGTCGAGCTCTTGCGCCTGGTGGACGAAGACACTCGCGCGTTCAACCGGGTGATGGACGCGTTCGGCTTGCCGAAGGGCAGCGCCGAAGAGAAGGCCGAGCGCAAGCGCGCCATCCAGGCGGCCACGCGCTACGCCGCGGAGGTGCCGCTCTTGGTGATGAAGAGCGCCCTCGCGTCGATGGACGTGATTCGCGCGATGGCCGAGATCGGAAACCCCAGCTCGGTCTCGGACGCCGGCGTCGGAGCGCTGTGCGCGCGTTCGGCGGTGATGGGCGCCCACCTGAACGTGAAGATCAACTGCGCGGGGCTCGAGGACAAAGCCTTCGTCGCCGAGATCCAGGCCACCGCTGCCGAGCTCGAGGCGCGCGCCGTGGCGCAAGAAGGCGAGATCCTCGCGCTGGTGACGTCGAAGATCTGAGCCGCTCGGTCAGTCGCGGCACTGGGCGTCGTCCATCCCCGGTTTGCGCTTCCAGCCCTGCCCGGTCCGGGTGCCCGACGGCAGATAGCGGAGCGTGAGCGAGCTTCCGGCTCGCTCGACCGACAGCTCTGCCGAAGCCTCGGGCCGATCCGGATCGAGCCGGGCGTCACGTACGACGTCGCCCTCGCGCAGCCCTGCGCGATGAGCTGGCCCGTCGCGGCGCAGGCCCACGACGCGACGCGACTCGCTGGCCAGCGTTCTCTCGAGATCGAACCCCGGGTCGAACACGGGATAGCGCGCGGGGACTGGCACGTAGCAGGGCCCCAGCGCCGCCTTGGGCAGCGTTGGTTCTGCGCCGGCGCCGATCAGGCGCTCGAAGGCCGCGGCCTCTGCCGATCCCAGCTCGCGCCGCATCGCTTCGACCCACACCGTGGTTGGGAGCACCCCGCCCTCGCGGCGCGCCCGCTCGAGGAGCTCGAGCACCACGGGATCCAGGGTTCGCTTGCCACGACTGAGTCCACGCATCAGCTCGCTGACACGCGCGGCGTAGAGCGCGCCCCGAGCGGTGAGTAGCGCGACCGCGCCGGGCCGCTTGGCCTGCCGCGCGAGCTCGACGTTGCTCGACCCGCGATATGGCGAACCGTACGCCGTGGACAGCTGCCCGACGATCTCGTCCCGGTAGTCGTCGGGGTCGAGCACCTGTGTCCGCAGCGCGAGCACGGCTGCGAAGTGGCGAGCAACCCCTTGCGTGAACCAGTAGCTCTCCCCCTCGTGCGCGGCGTCGACGGGCCCGATCCAGAGCTGGCCGCCGATCCACTGCTGCACCAGCCGCTGGGCGACCGCCAGCCTCACCCGAGCGTTCCAAGTCTGCTCGACGCCGGCATGCAAGAGCACGCTCTGGGAGCGAGGGGTGCTGGAGACAGCGCCTTTTGCCCGGGGATCGGACACGATCAGCAGCGCGAAGGGTGACGGCTGTCGGTCTCCGAAGAAGGCCTTGAACGCGCTGCGCAGCATCGCGACCTCGGCGGCCGCCGAGCGCGGGTCGAAGGCCGTGTAGCCGATCCACGCTGCGTCGTCGTCGCCCTCGAGACCGCGAAACACCGCTGTGCCGAGCTGACCGGCCAGGAAGCTGGCGTGCCGCAGCGCTCGCCCGCGGAGCAGCCGATCCTTGACGGCGCCCACGCCGAAGCTGGAGGCAGTCGCCGATGCATAGATCGACTCGCCGTCGATGCTGAGCGAGACGGAGGTGACCGTCTCGTCGAGCGCCGTCGGGAGCAAGAGCAGGCTCTCTCCGGTCGCTCGAAGATGGTCCGCCCCGACCACCAGAGCCAGCGGCTTCATCGACAGGTCGCCGACGGTCGCGACGTCGTATTCCACGCGCACCGGCCCGCAGGGCGAGCGAGTGAGACGCATGCGTAGCTCGCCGCCGACGGGCGACACGTCTACCGGAAGGGCACCGCCCGCGTCGCTCACCTTGATGCCGTCGGTCCGCACCGTCGCGGCGTCCGCGAGCACCCAG
Organism: Polyangiaceae bacterium; assembly: GCA_023150915.1. Taxonomy (GTDB): domain Bacteria; phylum Myxococcota_A; class Polyangia; order Polyangiales; family Polyangiaceae; genus JADJKB01. Next base: position 14,159 of record JAKLKA010000088.1, on the reverse strand, counting down.
TGGGTCAGCGCAGTGGGCGCTGCCTCGACGTCGATGCGCACGTGAACGTGGGGCTGCGGAGTCGGCCGTGGCGCCACCGCGATGACGAGCTTCGGTCGATCGGGCGCCGGCTTGCACCGCCCCCCCGCCGCGTTCGTCTTGGGCAAAGCGCTCGCGCTCGCCACGCGGGGGTGCGGCGGGTTCGGGGCCGGGCCGGGGGCGGTCGCCCCGGCGCACGCCGAGGTCGAAAGCGCCGCTCCCGCGAGCCACCCCAGAGCGCGCCAGGTCGGGGGCCTCTGCTCCATCCGGCGGGCGACGATAGCAGCAAGTCGGTGAGGGCGCCGCGTTGGCGAACCCGGCGGAAAGCACCTTCGGTCCCCTCGCCGCGGGCTATCCCATCAGGGCAACGGCGCGGGACACCGACGGTCACGGCACGCACGTGGCGGGCAGCGCGGCCGGCGACGGCAGCGGTAGCGGTTTCGCCGGTGGCGCACCGGAAGCCGACCTCAGCGCGGGCGGCTGAGAGCTCACCGCTTCGTTCGAGCGAGCGGGCCATGGTGGCGCAGGCGCTGTGAGCGCTCACGCCAGCCAGATGGCTCGTGACGTCGAGGAGCCGAGCCGCTCGTCGCGCCTCAGCCGCCGAACTTGCCCTTGGCCCCGAGGTCGTCGAACGCCTGCACCAGTCGCTGGACCATGCCCTTCTCCCCCAGGTGCACCCAGGCGCGAGGGTCGATGTGCTTCTTGTTCGGCTTGTCCGGGCCTTCGGGGTTGCCGAGCTGCGACCGCAGGTAGGCGTCTTTGTCGTCCATGTACTGCTTGATCGGAGCAAGGAAGGCCCACTGGGTGTCGGTGTCGATGTTCATCTTCACGACGCCGTAGGAAACCGCCTCGCGGATCTCGTCCTGGCTGGAGCCCGAGCCGCCGTGAAACACGAAGTGCACGGGTTTGACGGGCGTCTTGCGCTCGGCCTGGATGCGGTCTTGGCTGTTCTTGAGGATGCGCGGCGTGAGCTTCACATTGCCGGGTGCGTACACGCCGTGGGTGTTGCCGAAGGACGCCGCCACCGTGAACGACCCCACGGGGCTCAGCACGTCGTACGCCGCCAGGACGTCCTCCGGCTGCGTGTAGAGCCTGGAGTTCTCGATCCCGGCGTGATCGACGCCGTCCTCTTCACCGCCGGTGACCCCCAGCTCGATCTCCAACATCATCTCGAGTTTGGCCATGCGGGCAAGGTATTGCCGACACGTCTCCAGGTTCTCACCCAGAGGGTCCTCCGACAGGTCGAGCATGTGCGAGCTGAAGAGCGGCACGCCATGCGCCTGGTAGTAGGCCTCACCCGCGGCCAGCACGCCGTCAATCCAGGGCAAGAGCTTGCGCGCGCAGTGATCCGTATGGAGCACCACCGGCACGCCGTACGCCTCGGCCACGGTGCGCACGTGATGGGCGCCGGCAACGGCGCCGGTGATCGACGCCAGGTGCTTCGAGTTGTCGAGGAACTTGCCGGCGTTGAACTGGGCGCCGCCGTGGGAGTATTGCACGATGATCGGCGCTTGGGCCTGCCGCGCCGCTTCGAGTGCCGCGTTGGCGGTGTGGCTGCCGATCACGTTGACGGCCGGCAGCGCGCACTGCTCCGACTTGCAGAAGTCGAACAGCTCGCGCAGGGCATGCCCGGTGATGACGCCTGGCTTGAGCTTCAATGTGGTCACGGTGAACCGACGCGTAGACCGGCTCTGCGCCGGTGGCGAGCCCGGATTCTGCCCCGGCGACACAGTGCTGCGCGCGCCGCCCGCCGACGCCCCGCCGCGCGGCGGGGGGGGCATCATTTCGCCAGCGTGATCTGCATCGGCAGTCCCCCCTGCGGGCGCAGCGTCACCAGCGCCTCGACCGCCGGCGGTTCGGCGCTCGCCAGGGAAAGCCGGCAGCGCTGGGTCACCCGCGCCAGGATCAGCGCGGCCTCGGTCAGCGCGAACTCGTTGCCGATGCAGATGCGCGGCCCGCCGCCGAAGGGAATGTACGAAAACCGATGTCGGGCGGGCTCGGCGACGAAGCGCTCGGGGTGGAATCGCTCGGGATCGGACCAGAGCGCGGGATGGCGGTGGATGACGTACGGGCTGATCACCACGAGTGCGCCAGCGGGAACGGCGTGACCCTCGATCGCGTCTGCCTCGAGGGCGCGCCGACTGATCACCCACGCCGGCGGGTACAGACGCAGGCTCTCTGCGAAGACCCCGCGCAGGTAGCCGAGCGCCGACAGGTCGGCGGCGGTTGGCGCGCGACCACCCAGCAGGTCGCCGACTTCGTCGGCCATGCGCGCGTAAGCCTCGGGATGGCGCGCGAGCAAGAGCCAGGTCCAGGTGAGCGCGCTCGCCACGGTCTCGTGACCGGCGATGAGCAGCGTGAGGATCTCGTCGCGCAGATCTCGGTCGCTGAGCGGGCGACCGTCGTCCGGGTCCTTGGCCGCCAAGAGCAACCCGAGCACGTCGCGCTCGTCGGAGGCCGCCCGCCGGCGCTCGGCGATGATGGCGTAGGTCGCGTCGTCCAGCGCTGCCAGAGCCCGGGCGAAGCGCCGGTTGTCGGCGGTGGGGACCCAGCGTGGTGCCGAGAACGGGTGGCGCGCGCGGTGCACGATGGAGTCGAGGGTATCCATCACCGCCCGCGTCAGCGCCGGTGCGTCGCGCCCCAAGTCGATGCCGAACAGCGCGTGCCCTACGACCTCCAGCGCCAGACGCATCATCTCGGCATCCACGTCCAGCGCGGCGCCGCGCTCGATGCTCGGCGCCCACCGCTCGAGCATGGCGTCGACCGCCGGGACCACGATGCGGTCGAGCGCCTCGATGCGCGGTCTCGCGAACGCCGGCTGCTGCATGCGACGCCGGCGGTGCCAGTGCTCGCCATCGCTGGTGAGCAGCCCGCGCCCCGTGATGGTCGCCAAGGCGTCGTACTGCAGGGTGCGCTTGGTGTAGTTCTTGTGGTTGTCGCGCAGCACGTGCTGAATCGCCGCCGGCGCGTTCACGACCACCACGCTGCGCAATGGGATCCCCAGATCGACCACGTCGCCCCAGCGTGCCGTCAGCGCCAGCAAGAAGCCCAGAGTGTCCGCCTGCGCCTGGGGCAAGAGCGCCAGGATTTCGCGCGGCGTGGGGCCGGGGGCTTTCGGCATGGCCGGCGGACGCTAGCAAGGCGCGCAGAGCTCACGCCACCACGAACGCCCTCCGTGGTGGCGACTACGCGCGCCCGGTGATCCGCGCCACGCTGAAGCCGGCCGACTTTGCCAGCCCCTGCGCCGAGGGCCGGCCGCAGCCGGAGCAGCCCTGGCAATGGCCCGGCAACGCGCTTGGCGGACCGCCGTAACGCGCGAGCCCCATCGCGCGCAAGCTCGCGGCTTCGCCCGCGGGCAGCTCGCGGACCTGGCCGAGCTGGCGCGCGCCAAGCAGCACCTTTGCCGTGTGCTCCATGGTCTCGAGGCGACAGAAGGCCTCGAGCAGGTCGCGCCCCACGCACACCGCGCCGTGCCGATCCATCATCACCGCGTCGTGGGAGTGGATAGCGTCGCCCACGAGCTCGGCCAGAGCCCCCGTTCCCGTGCGCTGGTACTCGAGCGTGGGGATGCTGCCGATCGTGAGCACGACCTCGGGCAGCACGCACTGCGCCAGCGAGACGCCGGCGACGGTGAACGCGACGCAGGTCGGCGGGTGAGCGTGGACCACCGCCTCTACGTCCGGGCGTGCGTCGTAGCAGGCCAGGTGCATCGCCATCTCGCTGGTCGGCTCACCGCGCCCGCGCAGCTTGCGCCCCGAGCGGTCGACGACCACCAGGTCGTCGTCCTCGAGCATGCCCTTGTGACAGCCGGCACGAGTGCAAAGCAGGGCGGAATCCCCCAGCTTCACCGAAAGGTTGCCGTCGAGCCCCACCAGCAGGTGACGCTCGTAGGTGAGCCGCGCGAAGCGCACCAGCGCACGACGCAGCGCGGTTTCGGGCGGGCGGAACATCGGGCCGCAGATGCTATCAGGCAATCGACCCGACCGGGGAGACTTGGCCGCACGGACACGCTCGCAGGTGGCCGAGTCGACCCGCGCGTCAGCTCGGGCCCGCGAACACGCTCGCCGTCTGCTCGGCATAGTTGACGCTCGGAAACACCACGAGCTCGGCGCGGTCGGGCCGAGCGGCCACGGGGTGCCAGAACGTCCCAAGGGTCGGCATCTTGGGGTTCACGTCCTTGGTCGGTCCCGTCCGCGTCCCGGCGTCGTCGAGCTCTTGCAGGAATGCGTTCTCGGTCTTCCAGGCGTGGAACGTGAGCGCGAAGCTCTTGCTTCGCGGCACCCACAAGAGGCGCGCTGCGCCTGCGCCCTCCGCGTGCTCGCCCAGCGTCAGGTTCTCTTGGATCACCTTCCCGTCGAGAGCTACCCAGCTGCCGAAGATCTTCTCTTGCTTCATCCACGCCACCAGCCAGGCTTGCTTGCACGGCTGCCACGCGATGCTGACCGGATCGAAAATGTGGTCGCCGAAGCGCGCGAGATCGATCACCGGACCCACGGGCTGCCCTTGGGCGTCCACGAGTCGAGCGCGGTACCCGGCGTCGATGCCCGGGGTCAGATCGTAGTCGCCCCACGCCACCAGGAACCGACCCGCGCCGCCCGAGTCGGCGACCGCGGCGCCGGTCTGCCACAAGCTGGTTCCGCCGAGCCGCACTTCCGGGCCAAGCTCGCCGCTCTCGCTCACGGTGCGCCCGTAGACCAACCGCCCGTCCTTCACCGTCTTCTCTTCACGATCGTCGGACCAGCTGACGAAGAACTTCTTGGCGCCGGCGTCCCAGGCCGCGCTCGGCGTGTACTCGTGCTGGCCCGGGCGCTTGGTGATGGCGAAGCTCGAGCCTTCCTGCGCCACGCTCCCGCTGCTCGAGACCTTCAAGAACTGCCCCATCACTTCCCGGGTCGGGTCACCGGTCTGGCGCGTGTCCTCGAGCAACGCGAGTAGGCGCGGCGATGCGCCGTCCGAGCGGACCAACGCGCGCTCCAGCGAGTCGATGGTGGGCGCGGTCGGATCTGCCAGCTCGAGCTCGGGGCCGGTGGCGAACGCGCCGGCCTCCCAGCGCGTGGTGAGCACGCGCGTTCGGAACCCGCTCGGGCCCACGGATCCGAACAGCACCACGTAGCGCTCGCTCGCCGGGTCCCAGAGCGCGTGGGGCGTGCGCAGGCTGCCCGTTGCCAAGGTCGCCCCGAGCGCGGCCGCGGAGTGGCCACCAGCTTTCGACGCCGCGCTACAAGAGCTGCCCGCGCCGCCGCCCGCGCCGCCGCTCTCGGAACCGCCCGCGCCGCCGGCGCTGCCGCCCGCGCCGCCGCCGCTGCTGGCGCCACCGCTGCCGCCGCCGGAAGCACCTCCGGTGTTGGACGCCACTTCGCCCCCGTCGTTGGCGCAGGCACACATGAGGATCGCCAAGGCCAGCACGCGCATGCTCCGAGCATAGCCCGAGCTGGGCCGGGGTCCCGCGGACAGCGCCGTAGCGTGATCGGCGCGCACTCGAAGAGGCCACCGTCGACAAGTCGGCCTGCGGGCTCTAGCCCCCGCCTGCTCGCGGCCGTTCAGCGCTCGTTCGGGCGAGCGCCGGTCACGGTGCTGCTCGGCCCGCTCCCGGCAAAGGCCGAGTCAGCGCGCGGCAAACAGAGCGAAGGCCACGATGGCCGCGACGAGCACCGCGGCGAGCACGAGCTCGTGTCGCGTCGCACGCGACAGCGTTTGCCCCGGGGCAGCAGGCTTCGCCGGGGTGGAGCGCCGCGCCGGGTCCCCGCTGCCGACCAGGATCAACGGTGCGGCGGGCGACCCGCGGAGCACCCGCGCCGTGGCGCGCGTGCGGTAGCCCTCGGCCGGCAAGAGCTCGGGTGCGACGGCCTCGACCGAGCACTCGCCCTCCAGCGTCACGCGCTGGCCAACCTCGATCACCGCCTCCCAGGCCTCGCCGAGCAGCATTGCCGTGGCTTCGCCGGGGCTGCCGGGTGCGGCGCGGCCGTGCTCTTTTAGCCAGCGCTCTTGCTTCCGCGCCGACCCGCCAACGTGCACCTTGCCGGCGGCGTGCGCGCGGGTGGCGTGGAGAAACGTGGCGACTTTTGCCAAGTGCGCTCGCTCTTTGCGCAGCGTGGAGGCGGCGGCGCCCTGCTCGGTCCGAAGCCGCACCTTCAGCTCGCGCAGCCTGGCCGAGAGCTGGGCGATGTCCGCCTCTGCGACCGCCACCAGCTGCTTGGCGCGCTCCGCGCGAAGATCCACCCGCAGGTGCTCGCTCTGCACCAGGATTCGCCCTTCTGAGTCTTCCAGCCAGAAGTCCGACTTGCTCACTCGGCGTGGCGCGTCGTTCAGCCCATCGCGCACGTCCCAGTACACGCACGGGCGCTGACTCAGGGCGGACACCAGCAGCTCGCCGGCTGCGGCCACTCTCCCCGTGAACGTCGTCACGTGGCGGTCATAGCGCGCCAGCGAGCTCAGGTCAGCTGTTCAGGTCCATGCACTGAAACAGGTCGCTCTCCCACGTCCACGGGCCAGCGGACGACGTCCCCGTGAGCTCGATTTGCAGGATCGGGCGCGTGCACTCCTTGCCCGGATCGGGCGGGGTGGTGCTGGGCTTGAAGCACACCCCCGCCGGGAACTGCACACCGACCAGCTGCCACATCCAGTTCGCCCACGCCTCTGCGCTGGCGGGGGCCGGCCCCGACCAGATCTCGTCGCTGCTCTGGCCCTTCCACAGGTCGTGCTTGCCGGCAGGCAACGCAAAGGTCTCCGGCGGGGAGCTGCACGGCGGGAAGAACTTGTCGACGAAGGCGCTCTTGAGCGTGGCGCCGGTGGCCACGAAGCCGCTGATGGCGCTCGGGCCACGATTGGCCACGTGGATGGACGAGCTGGCGAGCGCGACGGTCACCGGCTTGGTCGCGTTGGTGATGCTGGTCTGCCCCGCCAGCCAACCCGGCACGCCCTTCGCGCAGGCGTAGCTCAGGCTCTCCGGCCCCTTGCCGCCATAGTCGAGGCCCAGGCCGCACTCGATCTGGAACGCGCCGCCCTCTTGGGTCTTGCCCGAGACCACCAGCTTGCCGCCGCGCTTCCAAGCAGGCTCGCCACACGCTGCGGTCTCGGAAGGGAGCGACGCGGCGCTGCCGCTCAGCACCACCGAGTACTGATTCGAGCTGTCTGCCTTCACGCTGCCATCGAAGCCCGGCGGGCCGCTGAGCTCGGAACCCTTCCAGCTGCGAATCACTTTTCCCGCGGCGTCGCGCTGTTCGACGGCGTCGAGCGCGACGCCCGTCGCCGGGCCGCTCAGCGCGAGCGGCACACGGACCAGCGTCTCGGACTTGCCGGCGGTCCCCCCGACGTCTTGCACGACGAGCAGCGTCGGCCCGCCCTTCGAGTCGAAGCAGGTGATGCTGGCAGCTCCCGCTGTCCCACCTGCGCCCGCCGCGCCGCCGGCACCGCCCGTCGCGCCGCCTGCGCCACCCATCGCGCCGGCGCCGCCCGCCGCGCCTGCACCCCCCGCACCGCCGGACTGAGCTTGCCCGCCGGTGCCGCCCGGTGCGGCGCCCGAGCCGGAATCGCCGCACCCCATGCAGAGCGCCGAAGCCAACCAGAAGCCAAAGCCACGCACCATCCACCGCACCTCTCGGGGCGGGTTGGTTGCCCGCGCGAGGCGCGCATTCAGCTCGGGAGGACTTCAAAGCGGAACGAAGGTCGATTGGGCGCCGTCGTCGCGCCGGAGGTCGAGCACCATCAGGCTCGAGTCGAGGTCGCTCGGGCGAAGCGTCCAGACGAACGCCTCGTCGGTCAGATCAGCCACTGGCTCGTCCGAGTCCATGCTCGGAGCGCAGGTATCTTTGAACTGAACGTGGCCCTTCGACGGGTGGGTAGCGAGCTCGTGACCGGTCGCCGAGAGCGAGCCTTCCTCGAACGCGCTGAAACCCGTGGTGCAGCCGTAGTTCGAGACGTAGCTCTGGAAGCCCTTCGTGTAAGTGCCGTCCGCCCGGAACAGGTAGACCAGCCCCTTGCCGGTCGGCGTGCCCCAGGTGCCGCTCGCGGGATCGTAGGGCGCACTGGTGTAGCCGCTTCCGGCGTACCAGCTACCGACGATCTCGGCGGGGACCGACGCAGTTGCCGCGCCGCCGCCGCTCCCGCCGCTGGAGGTCGCCCCGCTTTCGCCGCCCGTGCCGTTGCTCGGGCTCGCTCCCCCGGGGCGCGCTACGGGGTCGCTTCCGGAGCAGGCTGCCACGACCAAAGCGGTTCCGATGCAGTAGACGCGGGTCAGGTCCCCCACGAATTTCACGTCGCGCATGCGCATCATCCTCGATTCCAGCGGCCCATCGGCCGCCGGGCGGCGAGAGTTCACGAGGCGTGCCAGCGCGGCCGCGGCGCAATGCCGGGGCTCTTTGCGGCGACGTGTCCGAAACCCGGTCACTCGGGGGGTGACAGTCGTCCGCCGCGCGGTCAGCTGTCCGCTCGAAGGGCAACTCCACGCCGAACAAGATCGACGGCGCGGCCTGCGCCGGAGTCACCTGCAGCGGCGGGGTCTGCGTCACGACCGACGCGGGCACCGGCGGCACGGGCGGCGGCGGTGCGGGTCTGGCGAGGCGGCGGCAACGAGGGCTCAGCGAGCCGGACCGTCGAACACCTTCTTCTGGGCGCTGCCGCGGCGCTCGTAGCGAACGCGATACGCGCTGAAGCCTTTCGGGAGAGGCTTTCCCGTCGGCGTCTCGCCGAGGTACGTGGTCTGGCTCCAGACCGTTTCGAGCTTGCCCTTCACCCACTCGTGCTCGCTGTCGACGTAGACGGGGCCGCCGGCGCGACCGCCGGCCTTGATACGTCTTCGCTTGGCGTCGAAGCGTGGCATGAGCAGCTCTTCGAGCTCGGTGCTCTGCACGAAGCGCTTGTTCGACGCCTCGAAGAGCCAGTAGCGTGAGCTGCGGTTGTAGGCGCCGCTCGCTGCTCCGACGGCGAGGTCCAGGTAGCCGTCGAAGTTCGCGTCCACGAAGATGGGGTCCGGACCCTCCCGGAGCGCTGCGGCCGCCGCCAGCTTGCCCGGGTTCGGGAGCAGCCCGCCCTCGAGCGCCTCGAGCGCCCGGTCGGGCGCCGCCTTCATCTCGGCCTCCGCGTCGTAGACGACCTGAGCGGAGCAGACCTCGCTCGCTTCCAGCTCGATGCGCGAGATGCTCATCAAGAAGCGGCCCGCGTTCACGGTCGACCCCACGCCGGCTCGGAACACGAAGCGGCACGGGGCGAGGCCGGCGCGCAAGGCGAAGCTCGCGCGCACGACGGGCGCGGGCTCTGGCTCGGGCTCGGGTGCGGTCGCGTCGACGCTCGCTCCAGCATCCTCGGCGGTCAGAGCGGGTGCGCTCGCCGGCGTGGGCTCAGGCGTCGGCGACGTGCTCGCGACAGCCCTCACGGGCGGCGCGGGCTCGCCGACCGGCGCCGCGGCAGGGGCGCAGCTCACGATGACCCAGCAGACGCTCCAGCGCAGCATGACGTGGCAGTCCTAGCGCGCTCCGGAGGCCGTGGTCCACCCCGGCGTTCCCGTGGGAGGCTGAGCCTCACTCGAAGCGCAGCGTGCTCGCGAGTCGCCGCGCGGCGGGGGTCACTGCAGCGATGAGCTCGCGTTTGCCGGGACCTGCGAGGTTGGCGACGGAGCGGCCGTCGGTCACGAAGATCTCGAGCACCACCTCTCCGCCCATCCCCACGGTCTCGAACGTACCGCCGACGATGCTGACGAGGTCCGAGGTGTCGGACCATTCGTCAAATGGTGCGGAGGCCCAGCCCTGCTCACGCAGGAGGGCAAAGAGCCCATCGGTCGTGAGCGGATGGCCGCCCGGCGCCAGTGCGCAGGCATTGAGATAGATGCCGTGCTCCTTCGAGCGAAAGTAGACGCCGAGCTCGTCGGCGATCCTCTCGTCCAGGGCATCAGCGACGAACTCGTGCCCAGGATCGATGGAGAAATGCTGTCGAGGAAAGGAGATTCTCACCGGTCCAGCTCTCTGGTCGCTCGCGATACTCGCATGGCGCGCGTCCGGGCGGCATTCCCTCGTTCCCCTGCTGGTCTATTCTCGGCTGCATGAGCGTGAGCAAGCGCGGCGTGGCGGGAGTGGTGGTGGTCTTGTGCCTGGCGGGTTGCGGGTCCGACGACGGAGGGGGCAGCGGCGCGACCGGGGGCAGCTCGAACAGCGGAGGCACGTCGGGCACCGGCGGCAGCTCGGGCACGGGGGGAGCGGCGGGCAGCGGAGGCAGCGGAGGCAGCGGAGGCAGCGGGGGCAGCGGAGGCGGCGTCGTGGCCAACGAGTGCCCGAAGGGCATCAGCGCCGACGCGGAAGTGGGGCAGGCCTTGCCCGCCGCGAGCGTGGACTCGGCGTGGGTCGCCCCGACCGGGAAATCGACCAAGGTCGCGGCGGGGGGCGATCTGCAAGCGGCGCTCGACGCGGCGGCACCCGGCGACGAGCTTCGCCTGGCCTCGGGCGCGACCTTCACCGGTCCGTTCACGCTGCCGAAGAAGACCGGCGACGCCTGGATCGTGATCCGTAGCGACGTGCCGGACACCGCTCTGCCACCTCCGGGAACGCGCATCGATCCCTCGTACGCGTCGAAGCTCGCCAAGATCGTGGTCCCGGCAAACGTGGGTGCCGCCATCGGCACGGCGGCTGGGGCGCACCACTATCGCCTGATGGGGCTCGAGCTCTCGCCGGCTTCGGGCGCGTACGCCAACAGCGTCATCGACCTGGGCTCGAGCGCAAAGGCGCTGACCGACGTGGCTCATCACATCGTGATCGACCGCGCCTACGTGCACGGGGACGCGAGCAAGGGCGCGCGTCGCGGCGTCGCGCTGAACTCCAGGGACACCGCCATCGTCGACTCGTGGTTCGCGGACTTCAAGGAGCAGGGCGCCGACTCCCAAGCCATTGCCGGCTGGGGTGGCCCGGGGCCGTTCAAGATCGTGAACAACCACCTGGAAGGCGCCGGTGAGAACATCATGTTCGGCGGCGCCGACCCGGCCATCGCGGACGTGGTGCCCTCCGACATCACCATCTGCGCCAACCACATCGTGAAGCCCGCGGCGTGGAAGAGCCTGAGCTGGTCCGAGAAGAACCTGTTCGAGCTCAAGAACGCGCGCCGCGTACTGGTCGCCGGCAACGTGCTCGAGAACAACTGGGCCGACGCACAGGCCGGGTTCGCCGTGGTGCTCACGCCGCGCAACCAGGACGGCACCGCGCCCTGGTCGACGATCGAGGATCTGACCTTCGTCTACAACATCGTGCGGCACACTGCTTCGGGCATCAGCATCTTGGGCGAGGACGACAACCACCCGAGCAAGCAGCAGCAGCGCGTGGTGATCCAGAACAACCTGCTCCACGACGTGAACAAGGCCAGCTGGGGGGGCGACGGCCGGGGCTTTCAGCTGGTCTCGCCGGGCAAGCCCAGCGTGAAGGTGAAGATCGACCACAACACGGTGACCCACGTCGACAACGCGTTCTTGGTCATGGGGGACACCGGCGTGGTGAGCCAGGACGTGTGGGTCACCAACAACATCTTCCCGAAGGGCGACTACGGCGCGTTCGGCTCGGGCAAGGGTGAGGGAACCGGAGCCTTCGCTTTTTACCTCGGCAACTACGTGTTTTCGGCCAACGTGGTCGTCGGCGGAACGGCGTCGAGCTATCCGACCGGTAACTTCTTCCCAGCAGCAATGGGCGACGTGGGCTTCGAGGACCTGAGCGCCGGCAAGCTCGGCCTGCTCTCGACCAGCGCGTACAAGGCCAAGGGCAGCGACGGCAAGGACGTCGGAGCCGATTTCGCTGGGCTCGTTGCCGCCACCGCGGGCGTGGTGAAGTGAAGCTGCCGGACCCGTCGGCGACTTGCCGAGCCCCGGGAGGGGAGGGCCCGACGACAACGCCTCGTGGATCGACCCTCAAGAGTTGTCGCCGCTCCCGTCGCTCACGGTGTTGCCGGAGAGCACCCACGTGCCGTAGTTGGTCGAGCCTTGCGCGGTGTACTTGTTGTGCGCCTTCTCTTGGGCCAGGGAGTACGCGGTGGGCGCGAAGTGGTTGCCGGTGATGGCACAGTTGTGCGTGTCGTAGACCGCGACGAAGTAGTTGGTGCCTGCCACCCAGTCGCCCGCCACCGAGTTGCCCTTCACCACGACGTCCCAGAAGTTCACGCCGCTCTTCGCGGAGTCGACGAAAACCAGCGGGACGGTGGAGCCGGACTTCTTGGCGCGCCCGCAAGACACCAGCTTGTTGTTCTGAATCACGAAGCTGCCGAGCGAGCCGAGCGCACCCGGGTAGTCGGCTGGCGCGTAGACCGTGATCGCCGTCGCGCAGCGCTCGAAGGTCACCCCCTCGATGTGTACGTTCTGCCACCCGTAGGCCCGGATCGCGCCGTCGTTCTCGAAGTTCCCGCCGGACTCGGCTGCAGAAGGATCGATGTCGTGGAAGTGCCCGCCCAGGATGGTGATGCCGGACATCTTGGCCTTGGGCGCGCCGCCCGCGGTCTGAAAGTGGTGGGAGGACACCGCCCGCGGCACGTCGTAGAAGCTACAGTTCTTGATCAGGACGTTGTTGGGCACCGTCCCGTCGCCCGTGACGTTGTGGGCCGCGCCCGGCCACGAGTAGTCGATGTTGATCGCCTCGTCGTCGATGCGGTGGACTGCGGCGACGCCGTGCATGGACACGTTCTCGACGATGACGTTGTGCACCCCGGCCTGATACTCCCCGCCGGACGAGTTGATCTCGAGGTGGTGCGCCTTGTAGCCGATGTTCTTGATCTCGAGGTTCTCGAGCGCGAAGCCGCGCGTGTGGACGATACTGAACCCGCCGCCACCATTCGCGTTCCAGACACCGCCGTTGATGCTCCAGTAGGGATTGGGCGACGCATAGCCCCCCCCACCGTTGTCATCGACGTTCATCAAGTGCATCCCCGCCTTGCCCACGATCTCTGCGCCCGCGGCCTCGATGCGGACATGGGCGCGCGTTCGCAGTGACCCGGGCAGAACGTGCTGCCCCGGCTTCAGCACGACCTTGGCGAAGTGCGCGTGCTTGAGCGCGTGGTTGGGCCAGGTCGGCGAGAGACTCTGCGCGCATGCTCGCGCGGCATCCATCGCCGCCTGGATGCTCTGCCCGGGCTCCACGGAGAAGGAGTTGCCGGCCGGGCAGGGACCCGCCGGAGGCGCACCGCCGGAGCCGGCGGCCCCGCCCGAAGCAGGCGGACCACCGCCACCTCCCGGCGAGGTGCCGCCCGCGCCTGCGCCACCGCCGCTCGAAGTCGCGCCGCCCGCACCCGGCCCGGCGCCACCCGCGCCGCCTGTGCCGGCGCTGCCGGCCGCGCCCGCCATCCCCGCCCCGCCCGCTTCGCCGTCCTGCCAGGTGCCGGCCTCGACGTGCACCTGGCCGCCACCCCCGCTCGTCGGGTGCTTCGCAGAGAAGTCGACCTCGTCGTAGCCCAAGAGGTTGCTGCATCCGAGCGCACCCCCACAGGCAACGATGAGCCACCGCCTCATGCGCGTGACCCTCGGCGCCGAGCACACCACACGGGTGCACGCGGCAGCGCCAGTGGGGCCGCCCTGGCCCTGATCGCTGTACCCGGCCACGCGTGCATCACGCCGAAGTGCTCGCAAGCCGGGGCGACCGGAAGGAAGCGAGGAGGCATCGCGCGTTCGCGTGCAATGACCGCGCCGGCCATCGACGCACGCCATTCCGGGGCTTCGGCGGCTCGGTCGGTGCCAAGCGGGGGTTGCGGGTGCCGCCAGGGGGTTGGCGCCGGTCCTGCCCGGGCGTGCCCGTGACCACCACTCGGTCGCCGCCCGCGTGCGTGGCGTGTGCTGCTCCCCCCCGCGCCGACCCCGAAGCGTCGCGCCGCCTCGCGAGCCGGCGAGCCCAGGACGCTGCCGCTGCCACAGACCACGGACGGCAATCCGGCGCGCCCCTTCCATCGGGGGCGCGCCAGCAGCGTCGGCCGATGTGGCGACGACCATCACCCCGAGCCCTGAGGTCGCGCAGGGGGAGTTGTCCACAATGTCCGGAGCAGGTAACCCAGCACCCCCGCCGACCCCCGCCCCTCGCGCACGCCTCGAGCCGCTGTCGCCGGCGAGGGTGCGCGTGGAATTCACCGCCCAAGCCGCGTTCCGCGACAAGCTCGAGCAGGCCCAGGCTCTGCTCAGCCACAAGGTGCCGAGCGGC
>JAKLKA010000087.1 GCA_023150915.1 Polyangiaceae bacterium | reverse complement strand
GGGGCCCCGGGCGGTTCCGGCGGTGGCGGCGCCACGGGCGGTTTCGGCGGCAGCGGCGCCACGGGCGGTTTTGGCGGCAGCGGCGCCACGGGCGGTTTCGGCGGCAGCGGCGGTTTCGGCGGGGGCACCGGCGGCGGCGGAACCTGCGACACCAGCTTGCAGGGCGCGACCTGCACCGATGTGGTCGACACGACCAAACCCTGCGGACAGTGCGTGGCGAGCAAGTGCTGCTCGGCCATGAACACCTGCTTGGCGAACGCGACCTGCTCGGGGCTGTTCGAGTGCGTGTACTCGTATTGCACCACCGGGGACGTGAACACCTGCATTGGCCAGAACTGCCCCGGCTGCGCCACCAGCGCGTCCGTCACGGCGTTCAACGCCATCAGCACCTGCACCAAGACGAGCTGCGCCACCGAGTGCGCCGGCAGCACCCCCTGAGGCGTGCAGTGTGACCCGGGCGCCCGCGAACCGGCGGGCACACCCCGGCAGCGCCCGGCCAAAAACCACGCAGTTTCGCCACTGGCCAGCGGCTTGCAGCGGGCGTGGCATGCGCTGGCCTCTGTTTCTGGTCCTCGGCTTGGTGGTTCTCTCGGCCTGCGGCGGCTCGCGCCAGAAGCCCGTCGAGAGCGCGCCGGCCGAGTACTCGGACCAGCAAGAGTATGCGAACACGCCGACCCACGGCCCGGCATCGAGCTCGAGCCACGGGTACTACGGCACCGGCTCGAGCGGCGCGCCGGAGCGGACCCCGGCAACGCCTGGGCGGTGACCGCGAGAAGTGGTGGGTCGACAGGGACTCGAACCCTGGACCGACGGATTAAAAAGCAGGGCTTGACCGACTACCTGTGCAGCGACGTGCATGTAGTCCCGAGCGACGACGCGGACTTGGCGATCATCGACGGTGCGCCGAGCGGCACCGAAGTGCACCCGGTGACGGCCGGTGCACACGGTGCACACGAGCCCGTGCAGGGCGTTGGCACCGGCGTGGAGCTGGCGTTGGCCATGGCCCTGGAGCGGGCGAGCGCGGTGGGCCGCTGGGACGTGGTGCTGCGGCTCGCGGACGAGCTGGCGGCGCGCCGGCAAGCTCGGGCCGGGGTGAGCCCGCCGAGCGACCAAGCGGACCACCGGACCGCGGTCCGTGTACCATCGGAGCCAGAGCCGAAATGACCGACGCGCGCGTTGCCCTGGTGGACCTGGCGGACGAGCTACAGCTTCACAAGCAAACGATCTTCAAGCTGGTGACCAAGCTCAACATCGCGACGATCAAGGTGCGCGAGCCTGAACGCCGAAACCAGCTCATCGCAACGGTGTCCGACGCCGACGCCGCGTTGATTCGGGCCGAAGGCGCCCGCATTCGCGCGTCGTCGGACGCTGGCGTGGATGAGTCCGGCGCGCTGGTCGATGACGCGGGCGTGTTCTACCTGATCCAGCTCGAACCGCAGCACGACCCCGGACGCTTCAAGGTGGGTTACTCGGTCGAGCTTGAAGGCAGGTTGCAGAAGCACCGCTGCTCGGCGCCGTTCGCAACCGTCGTCAAGACCTGGCCCTGCAAGCGCACGTGGGAACGTGCGGCCATCGACTGCGCGACCGCCGGGTGCGAGCAACTGCACACGGAAGTGTTTCGGTCCGCTTCGCTCGATGACGTGGCCAAGCGCGCGGACGGCTTCTTTGCGGTCATGCCGTCGCTAGGCAACGTCGCGACGGACGACACGGGGGAAGCGGACTAGCAGACGAAGAGCGCCCGGCGCCGCTGCAACGGTTCGGGTGCGCGGGTCCGATGCGATGACCGAGAAGAAAGTACGACGCACCAAGGGCAGCGGCAAGGTGAGCGCCGCACCCGACGAAGCGATGCAGCTCGCGGTCATCGCGCGTGGCATGGCCGCTGATCTGATCGGTATCGCAATCGGCATCGAAGAAGCTGAACAGCGCGCGCCCGGCTCGGCTTCGGTCGTGCTTGCGGACGAGCTGGAGCGCTTGCGGGAGGCGTGGGCCGTGTGGAGCAAGCCCGGCCCGCTCGCGGCAGACACGTGGCGCGCGATCGTCGTCGTCCGGCACCTGAACCACGCGAAGCTCAAACTGGACAAGGGAGCGGCAGTGGCGGCCGCGGCCGCGTGCATCGCGCACACCTGCGGCGCGGATGGCGAGCTTGCGCGTGTGCCATTGGCAGTGTGGGAGCAAGCGCTCGCGCAGTGGCGAGGCATTCGGAAGGGCGCGGGCCGTCCGCCCGACGGCGAAAAACCGTGGCATACAATCGTGCTCCACTTGCTCAAGAGCGCCGGCTGCGGTGCGGGCATCACCGCGCCCGAAAACCTACGCGATGAAGTGCGGCGCGTGTTTCGCGACAATCCAGGGCTACAGAAACTCGCGGACCCAGACCCAGCAAACCGCGGGTAAGAAAGCCGACTCGCGCGAATCGAGTTTTCGGGGGGCGTGCGCCTGTGTTCCGAATGGCCTCGGAACATGCGGGAGCCGGAGCGAACCATCCGCCGCTACGGTGCAATTCGCGGCTGGCTCACGCTGACCGAAATCGCCCGCGAGGCCAAGGTTGACCCCGCGACGTTGAGCGATGCACTGCGCCGCGGTCGCATTCCGTGGCGTCGCACTGTCGAGCGGCTAGCGAACGCCCTCGGTTTGCCGGTGACCGAGGTGGACGCGCTGCTCGCGCGGGCTCGGGAGCCCGCGGGAGACAGAGCCCATGGCTGACCTGTGGCTCCCGTCCCGCGACGAGCTGGCGCGGCTGCTCGCTGACGCAGCGGCCGAGGGCGCACGCCGGGTGCTCGCGCAGCTGGCCACCGGCGACCGGCTCCTCACGATCCCGCAGGCCGCCGAGCAGTGCGCCGTGAGCGTGCGGTGTGTGCGTGGGTGGATCGCGTCGGGTCAGCTCGCCGCGCTGCGGCTCCCCGGCGCGCGGGGCGTCGTCGCTCGTCGCCGGGGGCTCGTGCGCGTGCGGGCGAGCGAGCTGGGGCTGTTCATCGCGCGCAGCGAGCGGAGCGACGAGCCGGGCGACCTGATCGACCTCGTCGCCGAACGGGCGGCAAGGCGAGCGGCAGGAGGCGTGCGGTGACCGAGTCGATCGCCGAGATGGCTCGTCGTCGGCCTCCGCTCTCGCTGGTGGACGACGCGCCGGTGGTGGAGCCGGCGCCGAGCGACCCCGACGACGTGCTCGCGCTGCTGCGGGCCGCTCCGTGCGCCGAGCCGGTAGCGACGGGCACGCCCCTAGACGCGCTCGCGCCCGATCGCATCGCGCGTCGCGCGCTCGTGGTCTTGGTGGGCGAGCATGGCCGCGGCAAGACGGCGCAGGCGCTCCCGTGCGCAGCAACGCGGCTGCGAGCGGGCGACCACGTACTCGTCCACGTGGTGGATCGGGACCCACTGGTCGCGTGTCATCGACTCGCGAGGCTGCTCGGCTGCGGCGCCGGGGAGCTCGCGTCGCGCTGGCCGCGGCTGCGCGTGCGCACCGGCGACCTGGCGCGGTCCGTGGGCGTGGTCGCGGAGGGGCACACCATCGTCGTGGACTCGATGCAAGCGGCGGCGGACCACGTGCGAGCGCGACGCGACGCGGCGCCGCACGAGCGCGTCGAGGCGGTGCTGCGCGAGCTGCGGCGAGCGGCCCTCGCCGGGGCTCTGGTCGTCGCGACGTGCGAGCGGGCGACCAGCGGCGACGCTCGGCACTCGCACGCCGTGGGGTACGCGGCCGACGTGCTCGCCGTCTGCGACCGCGACGACGCTGGACGCTTCTCTGTCGAGGTCACCAAGCCCCACGGTTGCGGCCGGCGATGGTACGTGCTCGACGCCGCGGGCTGGCCCGTAGGCGCGACGGCAGACGCGTCAGCGGCCGTTCAGGTGACACGCACCGTGCGCGGCACGCGGCCCCGCCGTCACGGCCGACGCGCGGCCGAGAACGCCCCGGCCCGCACCGCCGCCGCATTGCGTGACGACGTGCTCGACCACGTGCGGGGGCACGACGGCTGCACAGCTGAGGCAGTGGCCCGAGCAGTGCGCGGCCGGCGCGTGCGGGTGCTCGGCGTCGTCCGCGAGCTGGTGTCGGCGGGCGAGTTGCGCCGCGACGAGACGGGGGGCTTGCATGCCGATGCTTGAGGCGTTCCCGCACGCGTTCCCGACCCCGTTCCCGACCCCGTTCCCGGTGCGTTCCGGGAACGCCGTTCCCGGACAGGTTCCCGAACACCGAACGGGAACGACGCCCGCAGCCGTTTCGATGCCGTTCCCGTCGTTCCCGGCGCGCAGCGTTCCTCGCGCGCAGGTGCGCGGGCGCGCGCTCTCTCTTCGAGAGAGAGAAGAGATCCGGGAACCTGACCCTCGCCTGCGGCTCGGGCGCGGTGCTCGCCTGCGGCTCGCACGCGCATCCCTCCGACCGAGAGCCCTCCAGGCTGGGCTGGCGGATGCGTGCCGCGGAGCGGAGCGGAGCGGCGATGCCCGAGCCCGAAGGGCGAGGGTCAGCGTTGGTCACAACCCGCGCCCCACGCCCCCGGGCGACCCCGCGACGCGCCCGCGCTCGACCTCGCACCCGCAAGCGCATCGGATGCTCAATCCGCCGCGCGGCCCGGCAACTCGGCTCGGATCCGCGCGGAGCGCCCCGGTGCCAACGTGTGCACCGGCTGGAGACGAGCATGGGCACTAGGCGCCGCAACGGTCGGCTCGTCGTCCGCTCGGCGCCCAGCACCGCCGCGGAGGGCCGTCGAGCGCCCGTCGTCGCCCTCGACCGAGAGCGACTGCCGGCGGCGCGAGACGCCGCGGGTGCGACCGCGGTGCTCGCCTCCGCGCTGCTCGTGCTGACCGCTGCCAGCCCCGAGGAGCGCTCGCGAGCCGGCGGCAGGGTCCGACACGCCCGCTCGCGTCTCGTCGCTTTGACGGGGCGCCAGGTGGCCCTGGCCATCGAGCGCCAGCTCCGCAGCGACGGCGGACGCGCGCTGCGTACGGCGCAGCTCGTCGGCGGCGACCTGCGCCAGCACGCGCTCGCGAGCGCGGCCACCTTCGCACAGATCGGCGCCGAGCGCGGGTGCGAAAGCACTGCCAGCTTCGCGCTGCTCGGGCTCGCCTGCCGGTGGCACGCGCTGGCCCACGCTGCCCTCGACGCCGCGAGCACGGCGACTGGCGACGACCTGGCCGCCGCGGTCAGCCGGGCCAGGTACGCCGCGCAGGAGACTCGGCTCGCCTTGCTTGGCGCTCTCGCTCTCGAACGCGAGGCGCGGCAGCTCGGCACGAGCGCCGGCCCGACGCTTGACGACGCGGCAATCCACGCCGCCGTCGCGAGAGCCGAGGCCGAGGCGCTGGCCGGCTCGCGCGACAGCGACGACGACGAGCCCGAGGACGACGCGAGGGACGGGGAGGGACACCCCGCCGCGCCTGCCGCGTGCGACGGACCCCCCGTCGGGGGGATCGCGGCGGGCGCCCCGGCGGGGGCAGGCACTCACGCGCGGCGACGCGACCCCTGATTTCGAGAGGAGACGAATCATGCGCAAGAGCAGGATCACGACACACCGGCCGGACGCGCCCGACGAGCACCGCTTCGAGGACACCAGCGCGGATCTCCGGCGAGGGCTCGCGCGCGAGCTGGTCGCGGACCTCGACGCCGAAGCGATGCTGAAGCTCGCGACGCGCAGGGCCATCGGGTTGCGGACGTGCGCTCTGCCGGACCGGCTGCGCGCGCTCTTGCTCGGCGGGGAGGGCGCATGACGCGCGCCAACACTTTCGCGGCCGGCGCGCCGGCGGCTCGGTCCTTTCGGCGCTGCGACCGATCCGGGCAATGCGGCTCGGCGGTCGGCGAGGGCGACGGGATTCCCTCTCGCGCGCGCCCGGCCGCGATCTTCTCCGAGGTGTCGCGATGACGGCGCGTCGCTTCTCGCTCGTCGCGCTGCGCGACCGCAGGGCGCACGAGCTGGCGGCGCTCGCGGGGCTCCCGCTGAGCTTGTCGCAGCTCGCGGTCCTGAAAGCGGCCGACGGGGCACCACTGAACCGTGCGGAGCTGCGCGCGCTGCGCTCGATCACGGGCACGCGCTTCGCCAAGGTCAACCCGCTCGGGTACCGCGTGCTCGCGATCCAGGCCGGCCGACAGTCGGGCAAAACGCGCCACCTGCTCGCGCCGCTCATCGTTCGGCACGCGCTGCGCACGGTGAAGCGCGCGCCGGGAGAAACTCTCTACGTTCCGTGTGTCGGCCCGGCGCGCGAGCACGCGGCGGTGCTGGTGGACGCGGTCGCGGCTCTCGCGAGCGCCCTCGGGATCTTGCACGAGCGGCTGACGGGCGAGGTGCGCTTCCCGGCGCTCGATGTGATCGTGACGGTCCGCACCGCGTCGCGCGAGGCCGGCCGCTCGACGCGGTGCCTCGCCGTGGTGGTGGACGAGGCGGCGTTCGTCGGATCCGACGTGGACGGCTCGGCGGTGCACGACGCGGAGGTGGTCGCGGCGCTGACGCCGGGCCTCGTGACGACCGGAGGGCCGCTTCTGATCGCGAGCACGCCGTGGGCGAGGCGCGGCTACTTCCACGAGCTTGTGGAGAAGCACCGCGGCAAGCTCGGCGGCGACGTGCTCGCGGTGGTCGCGCCGACCTGGGCGTTCAACTTGACGGTGACGGAGGCGAGCACGCGGGCGCTCGCGACCGATGACCGCCGGTGGCGCCGCGAGTTCGGCGCCGAAGCCCTCGACGTGACCGAAAGCGCATTCGATCCGCAGCTCGTCCGCACGGCGGTGCGGCCCGGCGACGGCGGAGCGGGGCCCGAGCGCGGCGTGACCTACGGCGGCGGCTACGATCACTCGCGCCTGCGCGGCGACCACGCCGTGCTCGTGCTCGGCCACCGCGAGGAGCAGCCGGCGGCTTACGGGGTGCGCGAGCGCTTCGTGGTGGACCGCGTCGTCACCTGGTCCCCGGGGTGCGACCCCACGCGGCAGCTCGCGGAGCTGGCCGACTGGTGCGTGCGCTACGGGATCTCGCGCCTGGTCGCGGATCGCTACGACCTGCCGCACGTGCAGAGCGCGCTCGCGGGCCGCGGGATCGTCGTAGAGGCGGCGGGCGCGACGAACGCGGACGCAGAGCGCGAGCTGGAGTTCATTCTCTCGGGTTTCGAGACGGGTCGGTTCAGCATCCCCGACCACCCGTTGCTGATCCGCGAGCTGGAGCGCGATGTGGTCGTGGAGCGGCTGCCGGGTGGTCGCGTGCGCGTCCGTGCGAGAGCGGGCCAGGGGCGCCACGATGACCACGTGCACGCGCTGGTGCGGTGGCTCGCGCAGGCGCGCACGCTGCCGGCGAGCGGCGACGGCGCGGTGCGCATGATCCCGCGTATCGCGCGTAACGCCGACGGGCGGGTGTGCGGCGTGACCGGCGACTTCATGCGCGTGACGCGTGCCGTCGACGGTCGCGTGGTCGAGCAGCCGTGCGCGCCGCCGCTCTCGACCCGACTCGGCCGCGACATGGCGCGAGCGCGGCGCGCCCAGGGGCTCTACGACCCGGCGGTGGACCTCGACGCGGACGGCGCCGTGATCCCGATCCCCGACGACCACGCGCACGCGACCCTGAACGTGCCGATCCGGCACTGGTGAGAGAAGGAAAGGAAAGCGAGACATGACCATGCAGTTCGACAGAGCGAAGGATCATCCCGACTCGGGCCAGGCGTTCCGGGAGGCGCTGCGCCAGGTCGCCGAAGCGAGAGCGCTTGGCAGCAAGGCCGGCAAGCTCCGGCCGCAGATCGGGGCGGCGTGCGACGCGCTCGATCCAGGGCTCGGCGAGTTGCACAAGCGCAGCATCGGGCTCTACTCGCGCTCACTCTCCGCGTCGCGCGGAGTGATCGATGCGCAGGCCAGGGAGCGCGCGACGGAGGCGATGCGAAAGACGACGCCGGGGACCGCCGCGGTGATCGAGCTGTCGGCCGCGGAGGCCCGAGAGCGCGAGAACGGCGAGAAGATGTTGCGGTCGCAGGTGGCCGCGGAGCTGAAGCCCGAGGCGGAGCCGAAGGCGAAGCTCGCGGCCGAGAAGCTGTCGGCCCTCGACGAAGCGATCCGGAAGGAGGAGGCGAGCACCGGCGTCGTGCTCGCGCTGCGCGGCGGGTCGCCCGCGGCGCAGACGGTCGCGCTGCTCCAGCTCCAGGAGCTTCGCGCGCAGGCGGAGCGGATGCTGCCCTCCGAGTTCGAGTGCGGCTGGCGCGCGCTCCGGGCGACGGGCGACGCCGAGGGCGCCGAGCGGTTCTGCTATGTCGCGATCCCGATCTTGCGGCAGACCGTCGCCACCGGCATCAGCGGCTTGAAGCTGCGCCTGCCGCAGATCACGCAGACGGGAGACGTCGAGCGCGAGCTGGGCGCAGCGCACGCGCTGGTCCGCGAGATGATGAGCTGGCAGAGCGAGCAGGTGCCCGAGTGGCTCCGGGCGGCGAAGGCTGCTCGCGACCTGCTGCGCCTCGCGTTCCGCGCGCTCTGCGGGCTCGACGTGCGCTGGCTGAGCCGCGAGCAGTTCGCGCGGCTCTACCTCGGCGGTATCGCGGGGCACGACCCCGACCGCGAGCCCTACCGGCTCGCGAAGCCCGAGCAGATCGTGACGCGGTTCCTTCCGGCGAAGCTGGGGCAGGCGTGAGCGAATGGTGGCGTTGAGTCTAAGGCAACAGGGCGAACTATCCCCCCTGCGGGCAACAAAACTCAGCGGAGGACCCCGTGTCGGCGGGCACACAACCAGAGCCGCTCGGCAGAGCCGCTGTTTGCGCGCCCGTCATGCAAGTGAACCAGTGCGGCTGGCTCGGCTTGTTCTTGCAGACCGTGCCCGTGCCCTTGTAGTTGCAGCCCCCGCAGTGGCCAGCCACCGAGTACGGACCGCCGCCACAGGTCAGGTACCACTTGTCGCACCCGCCGCAGTCGACACTGCCGCCGCAGGAGTCGTCCTTGGGGCCGCAGTCTGCCGGCGCGCAAGTCTGCGGCTTGCAGCAGAAGCCCATTGGCGGGGCGTTCAGGTAGCAGACGGTGGGGGCCGCGCAGCTCGCTCCGCAATCGTACTTGACCACCGCGCCGTTGCAGACCGTGCTCCTCACGCCGCACTTTCCTGCGCAGATGGTTGCCTTGTCGTTTGGCGGAGGGCATTCGGTTGGTGCGCCGCCACCGCCGCCGTCACCACTGCTTCCACCCAGAGCCCCTGTTCCTCCGCTAGGGCTGGTCCCTGCCGCGCCCCCGCTGGCCGAGCCGGAGACCCCGCCGGATCCGGAGCCGGCGCCGCTTCCACTGGCACCGCTCGCCCCGCCGACCACTCCGGAGTCGCCCTGACCCTGCTCGCCGGGCCCGGCCGGCGCGGCGGAGCACGCGACCACTGCCAAGCCCGCCAGCAAGAGCGCCCGCGCGTTCATGGTGATCGCATTGACGGTACTTTAGTACCGTGGCCTCGGCAACCCACGTGCCGCTACGCAGAGGTTCGTGGCCCGGGGCTCGACTGCTTGCCGAGAAATCGGGCGATGCGTCGCCGTCGCACGTCGTGCGTCGAAGCTCACTCAAGAAGAGGCCGCATCCCGCGCGGGGATCGATTGGCGGCGTTGGCAGCGACTCGAAGCCGGCCAAGTAAACGCGACGATCAAGACTCTCGAACGTGTAGCGGAGGCCCTCGGAATCCGGCTTTGGGAGCTGCTTCGTGCGCCGCCGAGAGCGCGCACCAACAGAAGCGTACGCTCGCCGCATTGATCGTGTGGCGACTGGGCTCGACGCCCAGCCCTGGGAGCTGCTCAGACCGCGGCGCGCGCGGGCCTAGTGATTCCTGCGCGGAGGTGCGCGCGTGAGGGCGAGGCGCGAGCGCGCCATGTTCGAGCCGAAGTCCTTCGCGCACTCGGCGGCGGCGCTGCGCGCGAAGCTCGCGGCGCTGCGGTTCGACGACGCGCCGGAGCCCGCGCCGCTCTCGTTCGGCTGGTGCGCTCCCCCTGCGCGCCTCTCGCCCGAGGTGCTGCGGGACGTGCTGGCGACCGTCGCGCCCGGGTGCAGCGTCGCCGTGCTGCTCGCGGACGGCCGGGTGCTCGTCGCGGACGTGCTCGTCGCTGGCCCGGTGCTCGCGCTGCGGCTCTGGGGCAGGTCGAGGGCGACGCGGGTTCCGGCCGTCACGGTCAGGTCGCTCGCGGTCGTCGGGCCGCATACCCACGCGGAGGCCGCGGAGGTGCGGCGGAGGCAGGCGCGCGGCGAGCCGGTCCTGTGGGCGGGCTGTGCGCAACCTGCGAAGGCAACTCGACTTGCATCGGTGCACGGAGCTGCACGGAGCTGCACGGAGCGCCGGGGAGGGATGGGTCTTGCGCGTCAATGCGTTTAGACTCATGCTGTGGGATGTGCCGACCGTGGTCGAGAGCGATTTCGAGTGGGACGCCGACAAGGCCGATGCGAACGAGGCCAAGCACGGCGTCGCGTTCGACGAGGCTCTCGACGTGTTCGACGACCCGAGCGCCGTCGTCATCGACGACGGCTCCGGGAGCGGGGTCCTGCTCGCGATTGGGCACTCGTCGCGCGGCCGGCTGCTCGCCGTCGTGCACATCGAGCGCGGCGAGCGCGTCAGGATCGTGAGCGCCAGGCCGGCGACCCGGCATGAACTGCGAATCTACACCGAAGGACAACCGACATGACGACCCGAAGCGCAGCAACGAAACGCACCCACGAGGAGAGCGAGGACACGTTCGACCTGTCGCGCGCGCGCGTCGTCCGGCGCGGACCGAAGCACGGCCGGCCGTCGCGGCGCACGTTGCGGTCGCTCCGCGTCGCGGCCGGCCAGACGCAGGCGGATGTCTCGGACGCGACGGGCATCCAGCAGTCGGAGCTGTCGCGCATCGAGCGCAAGGGCGACGACGCCCTGCGCGAGATGGTGATCTCCACCGTGGGGCGCATCGTGGAGTCGCTCGGCGGTCGCCTGGAGCTGGTGGCCCACTTCCCGAAGACGGGGCACCGCATGCTGATCGTCGGCCACGAGGGAGACGAGTGAAACGAGAATGCCCCCGCGCCGCGCGAACGGCCGAGGGCGTGACCCACGGTGAGGTGACACCATGAGCGAGACGAAGGGTAGCAACAAGCGAGAGCGCGGGCCGAGTATCGAGGCACGGCTCGCGGCGTCGAGGGCGGCGTTCGTGCGGGCGCTCGCCCGGCTCCGGGCAGCGACGGACGAGCTGCGACGCGAGACAGAAGCGCGGAGGGCGGTCCGATGACCAAGCGACGCAGCACCAAGCCGCAGTGGAGCCTGACCCAGCGCCCGGACAAGAGCGGCGCTCCGCAGTGGCTCGTGCGCTACCGCATCCCGCCGCGTGGCTGGAACCAGCACCGCATCCCGCGCGAAGCGAAGGTCGCAAGCGAGGACCGCGACGGCGCCGAGAAGTACGCGCGCGCGTTCGTCGCCAAGCTCGGCGTCGAACTGGCGAAGCAGCCCGCGCGTGACGTGAATCAGGGCGAGCCGATCACGTTCCGGCAACTGGGCGAGCGGTGGACCAGCGGTGAGCTGCGCCGCGACTTCCCTGACCACGTGCGGGCGAAAGACGGCGAGCTGGACGCGACACGACTCGCGAAGCTCTGCGCCATCGACGTGGGCGGCGTGGCGCTCGGTGACGTGCCCGTCGCCAGCTTCGTGCTCGACCACGCGGAGCGCGCGATGCGCGGGCTCGACGCCGCGCTCGGGAGGCGCAAGGCCGCGACGGCGGCGACGCGCCGAGCGTACGCGCAGGTCATCCACCGCGTGCTCGCGCTCGCGGTCTACCCCTGCCGCGTCATCGGGGCGAACCCGCTGCCCAAGGGATTCATGCCGAAGGTCGGCAAGCCGCCCGCGTTTGCGTTCCTGTACCCGGCGGAGGACGCGAAGCTCATGGGGTGCGGGGCCGTGCCGCTCGTCCGGCGCGTGCTGTTCGGCGTGCTCGCGCGGGAGGGGATGCGGGCCAGCGAAGCGCTCGGGCTCACCTGGCGCGACCTCGACCTGGCGCGCGGCGCACTGACGCTGGACGAGAACAAAACCGACGACGCCCGCGCCTGGGCGCTCGGGGACGACGTGACGCGCGCGCTGCGCGCTTGGCGCAAGCTGCTTGGCGCCGAGGGCGACGAGCACGAAGGCGAGCCGGTGTTCGCGGAGCGCGGCGTGCCGCCCGAGGTGGACGGGCTGGCCGACTTGTTCCGCGACGACCTGCGGAAGAGGGCAGGCGTCGAGCGGCACGAGCTGTTCGCCAAGACGGCGAGCCGGCACCCGATCCGCGTGCATGACCTCCGCGGTACGTTCGTCACGCTAGCGCTCGCGAACGGCCGCACGGAGACGTGGGTCAGCGACCGCACCGGCCACAGGTCGAGCCAGATGATCAACCGCTACCGCCGGGCGGCTCGCACCGCGTCCGAGCTGGGGCTCGGCTGGCTCGTGCCGCTCGACCAAGCGATCCCCGAGCTGGCCGTCGTTGCGCCGGCCGAGACGGCGGCCGAGAGGCCAGCCGAGACGGTGACCGCGAACCCGGCAGGGGAGGCCGGCGCGGGGCGCGCCGAGCACCCGCTACGGATTCCTCGGAGGGCCGCTCGGCGGCTCCGCTTCGGGGGTCGAAACGTTGGCACCGGCGTGTGCACCGGACCCGAAAATGGTGGGTCGACAGGGACTCGAACCCTGGACCGACGGATTAAAAATCCGCAGCTCTAACCGACTGAGCTATCGACCCGGTGCCCAAAAGGGGCGGCCTCTTTAGCGCGAATGGGGGCGTTCGGCCACTGTTCTTCTGCTATGCCTTCGCCAGCCCCGATGCCGGCGAAGGTACCGAGCCCTGCGCGCGCGCTGTGTCGGCCATCGACGGTGGGCGCGGCGTATTTCACGCTCCTGTCGCTGGGCGCGCTGGCGGTCACCCTGGGTGACGATCGGGTGCAGGGCGTCGCGGCGCCGGCCGTCCGGCGGCTGATCGCCACCCGCTTCCGCGGCGAGGTGATCGACGCGGCGCTGCTGTCGCTGGCGGTGGCGGTCGCGCTGGGGCTGGCGCTCGGCGCGCTGGCCGGGGTCGTGGTCGGCCTTCGCGACCGGCTGAGCGGGCGGCCTGCGCGCCCGCCGAGTGCGCGCGCGGCTCCCGCCCTGGGCCTGGTGGTGGTGGCGCACGCGTTGACCTGGCTGTTCGACGTGGCTCGGCACCCTCAGGCGTATGCGCCGGCGCTGTATGCACGCGGCGGGCTGCGCGCCGGGCTCCAGATGCTGGCCTGCGATGTCCTGGGGCCGACCGGGGTGCTGGTGCTCGCGGTGCTCGCGCTGCTCGCGCTGGGTGCCGTGCCCCTGGTGCGCGGCCTTCGACAGCGTCGGCGCGAGGTGCTCGCCGTCGGGGCGGCCGGCGGCCTGCTCGCGGCGCTGGGGTTCGGTCTGCCGCCCCTCGCCAGCCCGGTGCGCGAGGCGCGCGCCGCCGCTGCGCGCCCGAACGTGCTGGTGATCGCGGTCGACTCGCTGCGCGCCGACCGCATCGAGCCGCGCGTGGCCCCCGAGCTGTCGCGACTGGCCGCCCGGGGCACGCGCTTCGATCGCGCGTTCGTCAGCTTGCCCCGGACCTTTCCGTCGTGGGCCAGCATGCTGAGCGGCAAGGACCCGCACCACCACGGCATTCGCCACATGTTCCCCCGGCGCGAGACCCGCAGCGTCGACATCGGGGCCGTGCCACGCGCCTTCGCGGCCCAGGGGTACCGCACCGCGGTGGTCAGCGATTTCGCCGGCGACATCTTCCGCCGCTACGATTTCGGCTTCGCGCGGGTGGTGGCGCCGACCTTCAACGTGCGCGAGCTGGTGCGCGAGACCGTGATCGGCGGGCAGAGCCCGATCTTGCCGCTGCTTCGCACGCGTACGGCGCGCCGCGTGCTGCCCACGCTGCGCGCGCTGCACGACACCACCGACGCGCGGGCGCTGTCCCTGGACGTGCTGGACGAGGTCGACGCGGCGAAGGGCTCGCCCTTCTTCGTGACGGCCTTCTACTCCACGGCCCACTTTCCCTACTCGGCACCGGCGCCCCACTGGTCGCGGTTCGTCGACCGCGGCTACCGCGGGCCGTTCCGCTTCGGCAAGTCGCCGGGGATCTTCGGCGAGCGGAAGCCCGACGCGGCGGACGTGGCGGCGATTCGCGCGCTCTACGACGGCGCGGTGGCCGCCGTCGACCAGGCCGTCGGCGAGCTCTTGCAGGGGCTGGCCCGGCGTGGCCACGCCGACGACACCGTCATCGTCCTGACCTCGGACCACGGCGAGTGCTTGTACGAACCCGGGCGCGGGCAGGGGCACGGCGACCATCTGTTCGGGGACGAAGCGCTGCGCGTGCCCCTGGTGGTGGTCGATCCGCGACGGCCCGGCGGGCGGCGGGTGTCCGGCGTGGTTCGCTCGGTGGATCTGGCGCCGACGCTGTGCGCGGTCGCCGGGGTGGAGTGCGGCGCCGGCGGCGACGGCAGGTCGCTGCTCCCCGCCCTCGAGGGCCAGCCGCTGCCGGCGCGGCTGGCGTTCGCCGAGACGGGGTTGTGGTTCACGCGTCGGATCCCCGACGTGCCCGCAGCGCTGCGCCTGCCGTATCCGGACTTGACCGAGGTGGTCGAGGTCGACTCGGGCGCCGGCGGCGATCTGGTCGCGCGCGCCGAGCTCGAGCCTCTGTTGATCACGGCCAAGCACCGCATGGTGCGCGACGAGCGACACAAGTTGATCTACGCGCCCACGCGCAGCGGGGTGAAGTGGATGCTCTTCGACACCGAGAGCGATCCGCTCGAAGAGCGTGATGTTGCCGGCGAGCACCCCGAGGTGGTGGCCCGCCTGGCGCAGGCGCTGTGGCAGTGGATGCTGGCCGACCCGAGCATGCAACGGGACGGCGAGATGCTGGTGCCCCGCGCCGAGGTGAAGCCGTGAGCGTTGCCGAGCGCGGAGCGCAGCTCGCCGCCCTGGCCTTGGCGTTGGGGTCGGTCGCGGCCATCGGCAAGCTGGCCGACCCCGGGGCCGTGGATGCCCCGGCGGTCGCCGCGTCGGCACTGCCGGCCGCGGCGCCGGGTGCGTCGAGCGCGTCGGGCGCGCCCGGCCGCGCCGCCGGGGTTGCCGTGCGCCTGGTCGACCGCCTCGAGTCGGCCCAGGTCGAGCTCCCCGAGCTCGGGCGCACCGACGAGCAGCTCCAATACTGGCGTCGGATGCGCTCGCCGTATTTCGGACCGGGCGGAGACCAGAGCGCGGCAGTGCAGCAGGTGGCGCTGGTGCGCGAGGGCAGCAAGCGTCAGGCGGCGCCCGGGGGCTGGGTGCTCGATCCGAAGGTCTGGAACATGAGCGAGGGGTCGTACGACCAGCGCGAGTCGATCCTGGCGCCCCCGCCGGGCAAGCTGCGCTTTCCGGCGCTCGCGGTTCCGCCCGGCGCCGTGTTCGAGACGGCGCCGGCCATCGCCGGCCCCGGGATGGGCGGCGCCGAGTTCGAGGTCGCGGTCCGTGGCCCCGACGGCGTGCGCGTGGTGCTCGGGACGCGCTTCGTCGAGGGCGGCTACACCGGCGCGTTCAACGACTGGGAGCTGTCGCTCGAGCCCTGGGCGGGCAAGAGCATCGAGCTCGAGCTGACCACCCGGTCGAAGGTCCGCGGGGTGGTGCCGCCCGCGGCGTTCTGGGGCACGCCGCGCGTGCTGGCACCGGGCGCCAGCGACCTGCCGTTCAACCTGCTGTTCATCGTAGTCGACGCGCTTCGGGGCGACGCCCTGAGCTCGGCCCACGACGACGACACCGATCGGGCGATCGCCGCGGCCAAGCTGCCCCCGCTGGACGCGCGCCTGCCGAACCTGCCGGAGGTCGCGCCCCACCTCGATCGCCTGGCCAAGGAGGGCGTTCACTTCACCCGCGCCTATTCCGGCGGCACCTGGACGCGCCCCGGCACGCTGGCCATGCTCTCGGGCGCACACTCGAGCGACCTGGGGATCTCGCCGCTGGCGCTGGTGCCGCAGCCCGCCGACGTGCGCGCGATGTACGCGCGTCGCCCGCCGTTCTTGCCGCTGCTGTTCCGGGAGCGCGGCGCCCTGACCCACGCGGTGGTGAACAACTTCTACATCGTGGGCTACGCCGGTGTGGGCGTGGACGTCGGCTTCGAGGGCCTGGTCGACCACCGCTTCAATCGCGACGACACCGCCGAGATCGTCCGCGACACGCTGCAGCTGATGGACCGCCACCGGGCGCGGCGCTTCATGCTGTTCGTGAACCTGGCGTCGCCCCACTCGCCGTTCCAGCCGCCGCCCGCCATGCGCGCGGCCATCCCGCGGCCGCCCCGCGGTCCCGCAGACCGACTGATCCGCGACTATCTGGCCGAGATCCGCAAAGACGACGCGGCCATCGGCGAGCTCTTGGCGCGGGTGGACCAGCTGGGCCTGCGCGACGACACCTTGGTGGTGGTGACCGCGGACCACGGTGAGACGCTGAGCCGCGAGCACGACGTGGTGCCCGAGGGGGTCGACGGCGGGCCGCGCGTGAGCGGTCGGTTCCACCACCTGTCGACGCTGTTCGACGAGACCGCTCACGTGCCGCTGATCTTCCGCCTGCCCAAGAAGCTGCCGTCCGGCGTGCGGGTGAAGGACCCCGTCTCGGCCCTGGACCTCGTGCCCACCGTGCTGTCGCTGGCCGGGCGCGAGGTGCCGCCGGCGGTCACCGGCAGCTCGCTCTTGCCGCTGGCCGCGGGGAAGAGCGACCCCGAACGGCCGGTGGTGGTCGAGGGGCGCGCGGCGCGCTCGATCCGCGTCGGGCGCTGGCGGCTCGTGATGCGTGACGAGAGCTACCGGCGGGTCTGGGTGAGGGGCACGTTCGAGACCCGTGCGGTCGAGCTCTACGACCTGGAAACCGATCCCGGCGAGCGGGCCGAAGTCTCGGCCAAGCACCCGGAGGTCGTCGAGCGATTGCAACGCGCCGACCGCGAGCGCCGCTCGCAGGCGGCTCCGGTGAGCGACGCGCAGACCACCTATCGACTACGGTTCACCGGCGGCAGCGAGCGGCGGCGGGTCGCCGCCACGATCCGGGCGCCGGGCCAGAAGCTCGGAGTCGTCGCGCGCGATCTGCACGGGGGCCGGCTGCAGAACGGGCCCGACGGCGTCGTGCTCGACGTGGAGCTGCCGGCGGGATCGGCTGCGGGGCTCGACGTGGCGGTGCCGGCGAGCGTCGATCTCGAGTGGAGCTTCCAGCTCGACGGTCAGCCCTGGCCGAAGAGCCAGATCTATGCCGGCGAGCTGGGGCTCAGCGCCGAGGGGCTGGTCGACGGCGTGCGTGGCGCCAGCGCGCGTCGCCGCGCCGCCGGCGCGCGCCTGCCCTTCGTGGACACGACGTCGGACCCGGGGCTGTACGTGGTGTGTGACCGGCTGGCGCGCGAGATCGAGCTACGCCAGAGCGACGCCGCCAAAGACGAGGCCATGGGTCTGATGAAGGCCTGGGGCTACGTGCGCTGAATTGGCCCGCGCGCGCCAACCGCCGAGGCGGCGGC
Source organism: Polyangiaceae bacterium (assembly GCA_023150915.1). Classification (GTDB taxonomy): domain Bacteria; phylum Myxococcota_A; class Polyangia; order Polyangiales; family Polyangiaceae; genus JADJKB01. The sequence continues at coordinate 12,189 of JAKLKA010000087.1, read as the reverse complement.
GCACGCGAGGCCAGACGAACGAGGCTGTCCCCCTTCCGTCCGCGACGGAGCATCTCCGGGCGTGGCAGGCATTTCAAGCCTCGCCGACTGTCGCAGAATGCCCCGCAAAAACCCGCGGGATCAGCTCAGCGCGGGTGCAGCTCGCCCTTCTCTGGCTTGCGAACCGCCGGCACGGCGCTCTTCGGCGCGGCACCGTACTCGTGCAGCTTGTACTGGATCTTGCGCACGCTGATGCCGAGCACTTCGGCAGCCTTGCTGGTCGAGCCGCCGTGGGCCTCGAGCGTGGCCAAGATGGCGTGACGCTCGATGTCGGCCATGGTCGAGCCAGGAATGGTCGGCGTGGCACCCTCGGCGTCGACGGCGCCGAGCTCGGGCGGCAGGTGGTGCAGCTCGACGGTGGAGCCGTCGGTGAGCACCACGGCGCGCTCGACCACGTTCTCGAGCTCGCGGACGTTGCCGGGCCAGCTGTAGGCCACGATCTGCGCGAGCGCCGCGTCGCTGAAGCGTTCCACGCGCTTGGCGTTCTCGCGGGCGAACCGATCGAGGAAGTGAGCGGCCAGCGCCGCCACGTCGCTCTTGCGGCGGCGCAGCGGCGGAAGCCCGACGTTGATCACGTTCAGACGATAGTACAGGTCCTCGCGGAACCGGCCTTCGGCCACCAGCTGCTTCAGGTCGCGGTTGGTCGCGGCGATCAGCCGCACGTCCACCGTCTGGGTCTGGTTGCCGCCGACGCGCTCGAACTGGCGCTCTTGCAGCACGCGCAAGAGCTTCACCTGCGTGGACGGGGAAATGTCCCCGATTTCGTCCAGGAACAGCGTGCCGCCGTTGGCCTGCTCGAAGCGGCCCTCGCGCCGGCGATCGGCGCCGGTGTACGCGCCGCGTTCGTGGCCGAAGAGCTCGCTCTCGAGCAGCGTCTCGGCCAGCGCGGCGCAGTGCAGGCGGACGAACGGGCCGTCTTTGCGAGGCGAGCGGTGGTGAATGGCCGCAGCCACCAGCTCTTTGCCGGTGCCCGACTCGCCCGTGAGCAGCACCGTGGCGCGGCTGGGCGCCACCTGGGCCACCGCCTTGAACACCTCTTGCATCTCGGGTGAGTTGCCGACGATGTTGTCGAAGCGATAGCGCTCGGTGAGCTGGCTCTTCAGCTCGTGCGTCTCACGGCGCAGGCGCACGCGCTCGAGGGCGCGGTCGATGACCAGCACCAGCTCGTCCGTGTTCAGCGGCTTGGTCAGGTAGTCGGCGGCCCCCTCGCGCATTGCGCTGACCGCGGTCTCCACCGCGCCGAAGGCGGTCATCAGCACCACCGGCAGGTCGGCGGCGTGGTGGCGCAGCTTGCGCAACAGCTCCACGCCGTCCATCCCCGGCATCTTCAGATCGGTCAGCACCAGATCGGGGCCGAACTCTTCGGCGCGCGCCAGGCCCTTGAAGCCGTCGGCGGCGGTCTCGACCTGGTAGCCCTCTTCTTTCAAGATCTCCGCGAGCGCGGTCCGGGCGTTGGGTTCGTCGTCGACGACGAGGATGCGTCCCTTGCTGGTCATGGCTCCTCCGGTCTCTGGTGGCGCAAGCTTTGCAGAAGTCGTGCCGCGCGCTACCCCCGGAAAAACAGCGGAAGTCGGCACAGAGCGCGAAATTAGTGCGTCTTGCCCCTCGGCGGCGCCGAATTTGCGTCGCTAGCCGATCGCCTCGACCAAGGCGCGCAGCGCGTCCACCGTGGTGAACACGCCGACCACCTTCTTGCCGTCCACCACGATGGCCGAACCCAGCTTTCGCTCGGCCATCTCGGCGGCAACGTCCCGGAGCAGCGCGCTGGGCGCCACCACGTACGGATCGGGGGTCATGGCCTCTTCCACCCGCACCGCGTCGGGCTCGACGTCCTTCAGGGTCTCCACCAGGTGCAAATCTCGCACGGTCACCATGCCTGCCAGCTGCCCGCCGTGGAGAACCGGCAAGTGCCGGATGGCGTGCTCGCGCATCAAGCTGTGGGCCATCGCCAGCGTCTGCTCGGAGCCGATGGTGTGGGGAGATTCGGTCATGTAGTCGCGAATGGTCAGCGGCTTCTTGGTCATGGCAGGCTCACTCTCCCGTTGCGCGGCCACGGGCCGCGCCCCAGGGATCGATGCAAGGCCCGCGCCGCAAAGCGATCCGCGCGCGCGCCCCGTTCTTGCAGCCCAGAGGCCGAAGTGGCTACGACCCCGTCGATCCCCAGCCCGTTGCCCGAGCGAGCCGGCGCCCCGATCTCGGTCCACGCCCGCGCCCACTCCGAGCGCGTTTCGGACTGGATCGCGCTCGACCCGGAAGAGGTCGCGAAGCGCCTGGACACCGACCTCGGTCGGGGGCTCTCGCCGTCGGAGGCCGAGCGGCGCCGCGCGCGCGACGGCGCCAACGAGCTGGCCGAGAAACCGCCGCCCTCGGCGCTCTGGCAGCTGCTCGAGCAGTTCGGCGACGTCACCGTGATCGCGCTGATCGTGGCTGCGCTGGTGGCGGTCGCGCTGGGCTGGCGCGACAAGGCGTCCGAGTCGTTCTTGCACCGCTTCGGCGACGCGATTGCGATCGGCATCATCGTGGTGGTCAACGCGGCGGTGGGCTTTGCCCAGCAACGCAAGGCCGAGCAGGCGCTGCGTGCCCTGCGCCAGCTGGGTGCGCCGGCGGCGCGGGTTCTTCGCGCGGGGGCCATGCAGCGGGTGCCGGCCCACAGCCTGGTGGTGGGCGACGTGATCGAGATCGCCGAAGGGGACCGAGTTCCGGCCGATGCGCGCCTGTTCGAGACCAGCGACACCGTGGTCGACGAGTCGGCGCTCACCGGCGAGTCCGTTCCGGTGGACAAGCTGGAAGCGGGCCTGCTTGCGCCCAGCACCCCGCTGGCCGAGCGCGCGAACATGGTGTTCTATGGAAGCCACGTGGTGCGGGGGCGAGCCCGCGCGCTGGTCGTGGCCACGGGCATGCGCACCGAGCTGGGGCAGATCGCCCAGCTCTTGGGCAGCGTCGAGGCGCAAGAGACGCCCCTGCAGCGGGCGCTGCGGATCTTCGGCACCAAGGTCGTGATCGGCTCGGCGCTGCTCGGCGTGCTGGTGTTCGTGGTCGGCTCGCTGCGGCTCGACGCCCCCATCGGGTTCTTGCTGCTCACGGCGGTCAGCCTGGCGGTCGCGGCGATCCCCGAGGGGCTGCCGGCGGTGACCACCATCGTGCTGGCTCTGGGCGTTCAGCGCATGGCCCGGCAGAACGCGCTGATTCGCCGGCTCTCGGCCGTCGAGACGCTGGGCGCCGCCGACGTGATCTGCACCGACAAGACGGGCACGCTGACCGAGAACCGGATGGTGATCCGCCGCGCCGAGGTCGCCGGGCGCAGTCTGGAGGTGGAGCTCGGGGACCAGGGGGGCGTGGTCTTGGCCGAGCTGGGCCGCGGCCCGGTGACGCCGGCGTTCTCGGGCGACGACCCCCTGGGCGAGCTGGTGCTGAGCTGCGTGGCTGCGCCCGGGGCCCGCGTGGCCGACGACGGCTCGATTCGGGGCGACCCCACCGACGCCGCGCTCCTGCGCGTTTGGCACTCTCACCGTGAGGCCGCGGCGTGCGCGGGGTGCACCCTCGAGACGCTGCGGGTGGTGCCCTTCGACCGCGAGCGCAAGCTGGTCACGGTGGTGACCAGCAGCGAGCGGGGCGTCGAGAGCCACTCGCACGGGGCGCCCGAGGCCGTGCTGGGGCGCTCGAGCTGGGTCTTGGGGGAGCATGCCGAGGCGCGGCCGCTCGACGACGAGACCCGGGCTTCACTGATCCGGCGGGTCGAAGAGTGGGCGTCGCTGGGGCTCCGCGTGATAGCGGTCGCCCGGGCCCGCGCCGCCGCGGTCTCGCTGGAAGAGGCCACGCTGCTCGAGCGCGCAGCGCTGCTCGAGCGGGTCGAGCACGAGATGGTGCTGGTGGGCCTTCTGGGCATCGCCGACCCGCCGCGCGCGGAGGTGGCCGTGGCCTTGAGCAAGGCCCGCGACGCGGGGGTGCGCACCATCATGATCACCGGGGACCACCCCTTGACCGGCGAGGCCATCGCGCGGGAGCTGGGGATCATGAACGCGAGCGAGGGCGACGTGATCACCGGCCCCGAGATCGACACCCTGGACGCGGCCGAGCTGTCGGCCAAGATCGAGGGGATCCGGGTGGTGGCTCGCGCCACGGCAGCCAACAAGCTGCGATTGATCGAGGCGCTGAAGGCCCGGGGGCACGTGGTCGCGATGACCGGCGACGGCGTCAACGACGCGCCGGCGATCAAGGCCGCGGACATCGGCGTCGCGATGGGGCGCGGCGGCACCGACGTCACCCGCGAGGCCGCCGACATGGTGCTCTTGGACGACAACTATGCGACCATCGTGGGCGCCATCGAGCAGGGGCGGATCGTCTACGGCAACATCAAGCGCTTCATCGTCTTCCTGTTCTCGGTCAACGCGGGGTTGGTTCTGGCGGTGCTGGCGGCGGCCGTGCTGGGCTGGCCCCCGATTCTGACGCCCACGCAGATCTTGTGGATCAACCTGATCACCAACGGCCTGCCGGCGCTGGCCCTGGGCATGGAACCGGTGCACCTGGACCCCATGAAGCACCCGCCGCGCGCCAAGGGCGAGGGGCTGCTGTCGGGCAGCGAGCTCTGGTGGCTCTCGTCGTACGGCGTCTTGATCGCGGTGCTCGGGGTCGCGACCTTCGCTTCGTTCCACGGCCAGTCGCTGGCGCTGGCCCAGAGCGCGACCTTCACCGTGCTGGCCATCGGCCCGCTGTTCCACGCGCTGAACGCGCGCTCGCGGCGGGACTCGGTGTTCGTGCTCGGGTTCTGGTCCAACTCGCGGTTGCTGGGCGCCTTCGCCGTGGCGCTGGCGCTGCAGGCCGTCGCCCTGTACGTGCCCGTCTTGGGAAAGGTGTTCTCGACCACCCCGCTGCCCCCTGCCACGCTGGTGGCGGTGCTCTTGGCCTGCGCCACCGTCTGGCTCGCGGGCGAGCTCGAGAAGGGGATCCGTGCGCTCGCGCGCCGGTCGACGCAACCGTTGCACCCGGCTGGCGGGTGACGCACCAATTGCGTGAGCCGCTGTCCGCGGCGCGACAATTCGCAGACTTTTGCTTGGCACGCACACTGCAAAACGGAGCTTCGAACACCACCGCCGCGAGCCGGGGGTTCGCGAGGAGAACAGTCATGACCACGCCCAAGAAGCCGTACGTGATCGTCGTCGGGATCGATTTCTCTCCCATCGGGAATGCCGCGCTGGAGCGCGCCTTCGAGCTCGCGAGCGCCGAGGCCGACGGCGAGGTGCACGTCATCTACGTGGCGCGTGGCTACGGGCCGCTGGTCCACATGGACACGGGTGCCGAGCTGGTCACCGCCAGCATGGACGAGGCCAGCCAGAAGCTGAAGGGCTTCGTCGAAGCGCAGCTGGCGAAGTTCGTCGAGAAGCGGGCCGCCAAGAACCTGGGGACCTTCTCCCGCGCGGTGACTCACATCCGGCTGGACGCGCCCGCCGAAGAGATTGCGCAGCTGGCGTCCGACCTGGAAGCGTCGCTGGTCGTGGTCGGTACCCACGGGCGGCGCGGCGTGCGCCGGCTGCTCCTGGGGTCGGTGGCCGAGGGCGTGGTGCGGCTCTCGCCCTGCGCCACCCTGGTGATCCGGCCGCCCGAGGCCGGTCCGGTGGCGCAGATCGAGCCGCCGTGCCCCGAGTGCGTGCGCGTGCGCCAAGAGACCAAGGGCGAAGACCTGTGGTGCCCCCGCCACCACGAGCACCACGGCCGCCGCCACGTGTACCACTACATCGGGCGGATGAGCGGTGCCCGCGAGAGCCTGCCGGGTCTCGGGTCGAACGACTGACCCGCGCGCCGCCGTCGACCGAGCGCGGAGCGTCATGGACTGGAAGACCCGCTACGCCGACAAGATCGCGACCGCCGCCGACGCGGTGAAGCTGATCCGCCGGGGCCGTCGCATCTTGATCGGCTCCGGCGCCGGCGAGCCCACCAGCTTGGTGGAAGCACTGGTCAGCCACGGCGATCACCTCGCCGACAACGAGGTGGTCCATCTTCTGACGCTCGGCCCGGCGCCGTACGTCGCGCCGGGGCTCGAGCACCGCTTCCGCCACACCGCCTTCTTCATCGGCCAGAACGTCCGCGCTGCCGTCCAGGAGGGGCGCGCCGACTTCATGCCGGTGTTCCTGTCGGAGATCCCGGCGCTGATCCGCTCGCGGCGCGTGCGCATCGACGTGGTCTTGGTGCAGGTGTCGCCGCCCGACGAGCACGGCTATGTCAGCCTGGGCGTCTCGGTGGACATCGTACGGGCCGCCGTCGACTCGGCCGACCTGGTGATCGCCGAGGTCAACCCCCACATGCCGCGGGCGCTGGGCGATTCGTTCGTGCCGGTCAGCCGCATCGAGAAGCTGATCCCGGTCGACCGCCCGCTCTACGAGCTCGAGGTCGAGCCGCTGGACGACGTGTGTCGCGCCATCGGCCGCAACGTGGCCAGCCTGATCCCCGACGGGGCCACCCTGCAGACCGGGATCGGGCGGATCCCCCACGCGGTGATCGAGGCGCTGGGCACGCGTCGTGACCTGGGCGTGCACACCGAGATGCTGTCGGACAGCGTGGTGGACCTGGTCGAGGCGGGCGTGGTGACGGGCCGCAAGAAGACGCTGTTGCCCGGCAAGATCGTCACCTCGTTCGTGATGGGCACCAAGCGCCTGTACGACTGGATCCACGACAACCCGGCGGTGGAGCTGCGGCCCAGCGAGTTCACCAACGACCCGTTCGTGATCGCGCGGCACGACGACATGATCGCGATCAACAGCGCACTGGCCGTGGACCTGACCGGGCAGGTGGCGGCGGACACGCTGCTCGGGCGGTTCTTCAGCGGCATCGGTGGCCAGGTCGATTTCATTCGCGGCGCGGCCCGCAGCCGAGGTGGCAAACCGATCATCGCGCTGCCGTCCACCGCGCAAGACGGCAAGGTGAGCCGCATCCGCGTGGGGCTGGAAGAGGGCGCCGGCATCGTCACCAGCCGTGGCGACGTGCACTACATCGCCACGGAATACGGCGTGGCCGACCTGTGGGGCAAGAGCATCCGCGAGCGCGCCACCGCGCTGACCGAGATCGCCCACCCCGACTTCAGGGCCGAGCTCTTGTCGGCGGCCAAGGCGCGACGCTACGTCTTTGCCGGTCAGGTCGTCAGCCGCGCCCGCTACCCGTGGGAGGAAGAGAGCGAGGTCGACGTCGGGGGCAAGCGGCTGAAGGTGCGCCCGGTGCGCGCAGCCGATCTCGAGACGCTGCAGGACATGTTCTACCGGCTCTCGGACGACTCGACCTACATGCGCTTCTTGCAGCACAAGAAGAGCCACCCCTACGAAGAGATGCTCGATCTGGTGAACCTCGACTACACCAGCAACATGGCCTTGGTGGTGTGCGACGAGTCGGGGCCCGCGCCGGACATCTTGGCCATGGCGCGCTACGACGTCGATCCTGCCACCGGCCTGGCCGACATCGCGTTCGTGGTGCGCGACGAATGGCAGGGCAGGGGCCTGGGCACCTTGCTCATGCGTCGCATGGTCGAGATCGGACGCGCGCGGGGGCTGGCGGGCTTCACCGCCACGGTGCACTCGACCAACGCCAAGATGCTGGGCGTGTTCAACAAGAGCGGCCTGAAGGTGCGGACGGCCCTCGACTCGGGCGTGTATTCGGTGAAGATGCGCTACCCCGAGCCCGAGGCGCCCGAGGCCGCCCACGAGAGCCTGGCGCCGGTCTCGCGCCGCCGTGGCTGATCGACTCGACGCGCCCCGCGACAGTTGGCATGATTCGCTCGTGAAGCGCATCTTGGTGCCCGTCGACTATTCCGACCCCAGCCGGGCGGTGCTGCAGTTCGCCGCAGAGATCGCCCACCGCCTGGGCGGCCAGCTCACGGTGGTGCACGTCTGGGAGTGCATGCCGCACGCGCCCCCGGATCTGATGGTGAAGGGGCGCGACGGAAAGCCGCGGAAGCTGGCCGAGGTGATCCGCGACAACGCCGAGGCCGAAATGCGGCAGTTCCTCGGCGGGGCGGGCTTGCCCGAGGGCCTCCGGGTCGAGACGCGCGTCGAGAGCGGAGACGCCGCCAAGTGCATCTTGGGCGACCTGGACTCGGGCGAGTTCGATCTGCTGGTGATGGGCACCCACGGCCGCGGCGGGGTGAAGCACGTGGTCCTGGGCAGCGTGGCCGAGAAGATCGTGCGCGCCTCGAAGGTGCCGGTGATCACCGTGCCCGCCCGGGCCCTGGCGCCATGACGCCGCCGCTGCCCGACCGGCCGAACTTGCGCATCGTGCTCACCGGCGGCCCCGGGGGCGGCAAGACCACGGCCCTCGACTTGTTCCGGCGCGAGCTGGGCGATCGGGTGGTCGCGGTGCCCGAGAGCGCGACCATCATGTTCACCGGCGGCTTTCCCCGGGTCGACGATCCGGACGCCCGCCGCGCGGCGCAGACGGCCATCTATCACGTGCAGCGGAACCTGGAGGACGTGCAGAGCGCCCTGCACCCCACCCGAGTGCTGCTCTGTGATCGCGGCACGGTCGACGGCGCCGCGTATTGGCCTGGGTCGGGCGACGACTTCTTCCGGGCAATGCACACCACCCACCAGGCCGAGCTCGAGCGCTACGACGCGGTGGTGTTCTTCCAGAGCGCCGCCGTCGGCGGCCTGAAGATCGAGGGCGGCAATCCCGCCCGCACCGAGACCAGCGAGCAGGCGCTCGGGCTCGACAAGGCGCTGCGCGCGCTGTGGTCGAAGCACCCGCGCTTCTTCCTGGTGCCCCACCGCGCCAGCTTCTTCGAGAAGATCAGCATGGGCCTGGCGATCTTGCAGAGCGCGGTGGCCCAGCTCGACGCCGCCAGAGCGGGCGAGTGACCGGCGCCGCGGCTACTCCGGGGGCTTCTCTTTCCACAGCGGCTTGCCCGAGCGCGGCTCGCGCAGCTCGACCGTCTTGCCGCCCTTCTGCACGCGGGTGGCGTAGATCACGATGCTGCCGCTCTTCTCGACCCGGGCCCCCTCGACCCGCACCCGCTCGGCCCGCGAGAAGCTGAGCCCGCGCTCGGTCAGGTACCAGTCGGGCGCCAGATCGATCACCACCGTGTCGGTCGCGCCGGGCTGGATCCTGAGCTGCACGCCGGAGGCGAGCCGATCGGTGGGGGTGACCCGATCGACGCCGAGCACCTCACCTTCGACGGCGGCGGGCGCGCGAGCCGGCTCGGCGCCGCGCTCACCTGGGGCGTCGGGCGGTGCGGGCGGGCTGCACGCGGCAGCCAGACAGAAGAGCGATACCGACGTGAGTCGCATGCGGACACCGAGTGCATCGGGCATGCCGAGCGCAATCGACGGGTCGAAGCGACAGCGTCTGCGCAAGCCCTGCCGCGGATCCGCGCGCCGGCGCATGGGTTGCGGCGGCGGTTCACCTCGAGCCCTGGACTTACTCGCATCGAGCGATGGAACGAAGTTTGCCGCGCGCTCGGGTGGACTGCGAAGTCGGAAAGGAGAGGGCCATGGCAAGCATCGCTGTTCACAAGGAGTCTCCGACGACCAAGCCGGTGCGTCGTGAGCGGGAGTGGGATCCATTTCGCACCATGCGCGACGTGCTGCGCTGGGACCCGTTCACCGAGACCGCGCCGCGTTGGTTCGGCGAAGAGCTGGGATTTTCCGCCGCCTTCGAGGTCAAGGAGACCAAAGAGGCATTCATCTTCAAGGCCGACTTGCCGGGCATCAAGGCCGACGATCTGGACGTCAAGTTGACCCAGAATCGGCTGACCATCAGCGGCAAGCGTGAGGCCGAGAAGAGCGAGAAAGGAGACACGTTCTACACGTTCGAGCGCTCGTACGGCAGCTTCGCGCGTTCGTTCACCCTGCCCGAGGGGGTCGACGGCGAGAAGATCGACGCCGATCTGAAGGACGGCGTGCTCACCGTCACGTTGGCGAAGAAGCCCGAAGCGCAGCCCAAGCAAATCGACGTCAAGGCACGATGACCGGCACCATGCACCTCTGGCACCTCGAGACCGACACCCCGCGCCTTCCAGCGGTGGTCGAGGCGGGCGCGGCGGTGCTCGCGTGCGTGGGAACCTGGCCCGTGGAGCTCGGGCAGTCGGTCTGGGCTGCGATCGACGTCAAGAGCGCCACGGGCCGGCGTCGTCAAGAGATCCGCAAAGGCCGCTGGTGTCGCAACGAAGGGCCGAACAGCTACTGGGAGATCGATCTCGGGCGCTTCGACCCCGGCGACGTGGCAAGCTATCAGGTGCTGGGCGAGGACGAGTCCGGGGTGGTGGTCGCGACGCGGCGCTTCGAGCTTCGCGTCGCGGGCGAGCCGGTCGCGATCTCGCTCCGGTCCCTTCAGCTCGCGGCTCGCCCATGAGGCCCCGCGCGCTGCTCGCGCTCGGGGCGGCGCTCGGGTGGGTCGCGCCGCTGCCGGTGGCGGGCGCGCCGGTTGCCGAGCGCGCCATCCCGGTGGTGGATCTGAACGTCCACCTGCCGTACCAGCTGGCCCGCGGGCAGACACTGCTCGCGGCCAGCGGGCAGGCGGACGCGCGCCGCCTGCGTCAGGGTGGGGTGCTGGGCGCGGTCTTGCCGCTGCTCGAGGCTCGGGGTGCCGCGATCGAACCCGCGTATCACGCCACCTACCGCGCGCTGGCAGCCGGCGACGGCCTGCGCATTCCGGGCTGCCGGCGCGCCGGCCCCGGGGTGCGGACCTGGCTTGCCCTCGAGGGCGGCGAGACCCTGGCGCGTGCCCCGACCAGCGCGGGGCTGTGGGTGACCCGCGGCGTGCGCTTCTTCGGGCTGGTGCACGACCGCGACGGAGCCTTGGCCACCAGCGCGGCGACGCCGGGGCCCGTGCTGACCGGGCTCACCCCTCTGGGGCGCGAGGCGGTCGAACGCGTCCACGCTGCGGGCGGAGTGATCGACGTGTCGCGCGCCTCGGAGATGGCCGTGCGCGACGTGATCGAGATCGCGCGGGTGACGGGCCGGGTGGTGATCGCCTCGCACGCCAATGCCCGCACGCTCGCCGACCACCCGCAGAACCTGACGGACTCGCAGCTCAGGGACATCGGGTCGAGCGGCGGCGTGGTGGGCATCACGTTCAACCGCAGGCTGCTGGCCCGCGGCCGAGAGGCCGAGCTTGCCGACGTCGTGGCGCACGTCCGCCACGTGGCCAAGGTCGCGGGGGTCGACGCGGTGGCCATCGGCTCGGGCTTCGAAGGGGGCGCGCGCCCGCCCCGCGAGCTCTCGAACGCCGCGCGCTTCCCACGCCTGGCGCGGGCACTGGGCGACGCGGGCATGACCCGCGACGAGGTCAGGAAGGTGCTGGGCGGGAACGCCTTGCGCGTGCTGTGCCCGAGCAGAAAGCGTTGACCGCGCGCTCGGCCGCCGCCTCGAGCAGCTCGGCGGCGCGCGCCATGGACTCGGCTTCGGTCACGCGGCCGTCGCCGAGCGCGAACGCCGCCAAGAGGCCGTGGGCGGCGAGCTGGGCCTCGGAGACCTGGACGCTGCCGGCGAGGGCGGCGGCCGGCGTTCCGACCCGCGCTGCGCGTTCGCCCACCCGCACCACCAGCTTGCCGGCAAGGCTCTGCGCGTCGAGTCGTCCCTCGGCGGTGAGCACCAGATCGCTGTGCCGGGCGCGCTCGTCGAACCGCACCGCATCGAGCACCCAGTCGGCGCCGCTCACCCGCTTCGCGCCGGCGAAGGCCGCGAGCCCAAAGCCCAGGCCGCCGGCAGCCCCCATGCCCGCGGCCGCGCCGTCGAGCGAGAAGCGCGCCGCGAGGGCGGCCAGCGCCTGATCCAGGCGGGCGGCATCCGCCGGGCCGAGCCCCTTCTGCGGGCCGAAGAGCTGGCTTGCGCCCGTGGGGCCGGTGAGCGGGCTGTCGACGTCGCAGAGCGCGATCAGCTCGACGTGCGCGAGGCGCGCGTCCAGGGCTGACAGATCGAAGGTGCCGACTGCGGGCAGGTCGCGGGAGCGCGCGGGCGTCGCGATGCCGGTCAGCACCGCGCCGAGCGCCTGGGCTGCGCCGATGCCTCCGTCGTTGGTGGCGCTTCCACCCAGCGCCACCAAGATGGTCGCGACACCCCGGTCGAGCGCCGCCCGGATCAGCTCGCCGACACCGAAGCTGGTGGTGTCGAGGGCGCGGCGGACGCCAGGGCCGAGCCGTGCGAGCCCGATGGCGTCGGCGCTCTCGATCAGCGC
>JAKLKA010000267.1 GCA_023150915.1 Polyangiaceae bacterium | reverse complement strand
AGGCGCCACCGCTGCCCGCACCGCTCGAGCCCGCCGCGCCGCCGCTGCTCACGCCGCCGCTGCTCACGCCGCCGCTGCTCACGCCGCCGCTGCTCACGCCGCCGGTCGCGGCGCCCCCGCTCGACGCGCCCCCACCCGCGGCCGGCCCCGAGCCACCCCCGGAATCGCTGCACGAGACGATCAGAAGCGCGAGAAGCAGGCCGAGACGACGCACGCCTTCCATCATCCGTCATCGCCCGGGTCGATGCAATCGGTGGAGTGCCGCTCAGGGCTTGGTGAAGCGGATCACCCGATCCAAGACCAGGGTGCTCGGATCCGGCGCGGTCTTGGTCTTGGGCTCGAGATAGGTACGGAAGGTGATGGTCCCGCTCTTGCCCGCGCCGACGCCGTTCGGACAGCCGGCGTCGGGAATGGCCAGGCACTGCGGGTCACCTGCACAGCTGCGCGCCACCTTCCAGGCGTAGAGCTTGGAGGCGTCGGGGTGCGACGGCAGGAAGGCGGCGGCGCTGCCGGCGTACTTCAGGTTGTCGACCGAAGCGACCCCAACCAGGTGCTCGACGGCGTACACGCTGAAGTTGGAGTAGCTGGTCTTGCCCGTCAGCGCGTGGTTCACGCCGATCACCACGAAGAAATCGTCGGGCGACGAGAACAAGGGCTGCGGCAACGTGGTCGGATAGTTGGTGTCGCGGTTGTCGCCGGCGCAGAAGGCCTTGCCCTGGATGCACGCCAGCGGATCGGGGGTGCCCTTGCTGACGAACAGCGTCTTCGAGGTGAGGCCCGGGTGCTTGGCGATGACGGCGGCTTCCAGCGCATCCAGCGCGCTGGTGAGCGCGGCTTCGGTGTCGGTGGTGTTCTTGGGCCGCGCGCTCGGCGACGGCAGCGGGGCGGGCGTTTTGGGGGCCTTGGGCGTCGCGCGCCACAGCTCGCCGGGGATGGCGTTCAGATAGGCCTTTCCCTGGGTCGCATCGTCGAACAAGGCCACCCGGAACAGCACGCCGACCGTGTCGGCTGCGTCGTCGACGCCCAGCTTCACCAGCGCCGGATCGAAGGTGAGGGTGTTGATGGCGCCGGCCGGCACGCCGCCGGCGACCAGCGCCTTCTTGGCCTCGCTCTCGGTGCCCTGGTCCGCGGTGGCGATGACGGCCACCGGGGTTTCGAACGGATCCGGTGCGCTGCCGGTTTGCAGCACCAGCTGGTTGAGGGTCTCCGACAGGCTGGCAAAGATCGGCTTGCGCACGCCCGGCGCGTCCTCGCGGTCCATCAGATAAGGCGTGAGCCCGAAGTACTTCGCGGCGGGCGGGGTGGTCCCGACCCAGATCACCGCCTCGTCGCCGCGCAGCCGGTACGACGCCGCCAGGCCATCGGTGCCCTCGTTCGGGTTGGCCACCGTTTGCCCCGGAGCGCGCGGCACGTGGAACGCACCGTAGGGGCTGGTGGGGTTGTTGCCCGAGCAGCTCTTGCCGGGGGCGCAGCAGTCGGACAGGTCGAGCACGCGGAAGCTCCCCTTCTGGACCTGGAAGCCTTGGGCCTCGAGCGCGCTCTGCACGCCGCTCTTGCCGGCGCTGCCTCCCGCACCGGCGCTTCCTGCGCTTCCCCCGCTTCCCCCGCTTCCCGCCGCGCCACCGCCGGCCTGGCCGTCGCCGGCAACTCCGCCGCTCCCACCGCCGGCCGGCGACCCCGAATCGTCGTCGCCGCCGCAGGCCGGGGCAATGCCGGTCGCGAGCAGGCCGAACCCGACGGCGAACGTCCACGCGCGCTTCATGCCGACATGGTACCCCGCTCCGATCCGAGCGACCATCGGGTCATGCCCGAGCTCGAATTCTCGCGGATCTCCGAGGCCGAAATGCGCGCGCGCGCCGAGGCGTTCTTGGAACGCATGCGAACGCGCCGCTCGGTCCGCAGCTTCAGCCCCGAGCCGATCCCGCTCGACGTGGTCAAGACGGCCATCGCGGCGGCAGCCACCGCGCCATCGGGCGCCAACAAGCAGCCGTGGACGTTCGTGCTGGTGACCGACCCGGTGACCAAGCGCGCGATCCGCCAGGCCGCAGAAGCCGAAGAGCGCGCCTTCTATGGCGGGCGCGCACCCGAGCGTTGGCTGCGCGATCTGGAGCCCCTGGGCACCAACGCCGACAAGCCCTTCCTCGAGACCGCACCGTGCCTGATCGTGGTCTTTGCCCAGCGGCACGGCGCCAGCGACGAGGAACGCCACTATTACGTCCAAGAGTCGGTGGGCATCGCCGCGGGCTTCTTGATCGCGGCGCTGCACGACGCCGGGCTTGCGACGCTGACCCACACGCCCAGCCCGATGGCGTTCCTGGGCGAGGTGCTGGGTCGCCCCAAGCACGAAAGGGCCTTTCTGCTGATGCCCGTGGGCTACCCGGCGGCTGGCTGCGAGGTGCCGGGCATCACGCGCAAGAGCATGGCAGAGGTGCTGGTCGAGGTGCCCGCTACCGGGTGAAGCTCACAGCGTGCAGGTGAAATAGCCAGGAGCGATCGTGCTCGGCAGACACGTCTTGCCGGGCGAGCAATCTTGATTGCCGTGGCAGAACTGACGCTCGTACGAGCCGCAGCTCGTGTCGCATTGCACGTCGTTGAACTCGGTCTGCGCACCGTTCAGCTTGCCGCAGCACTTCATCCCGCCGCTGCAGTCTTCCGCGCCGTCGCAATGGACTCGCGCACCGGCGCACCCCGTGCCGATCGGTTTGCAGGCGCTTGGGTCGTTCGTGTCGTAGCAGCAGAACTGCGTACTGGCGTTGCACAGGGACTTCTCGCAGGCCACGACCCCGACGCTGCCGGTACCGCCGCCGCTGGTGGTGCCCCCGCCGCCGCTGGTGGTGCCCCCGCCGCCGGGCGGCATGCCGCCACCGCCGGGTGCGCCGCCGCCACCGGGTGCGCCGCCACCGCCGGGCGGCATGCCTCCGCCCCCGGTGGTGCCGCCACCGCCGGGGGTGCCGCCGCCGCCGGTGGTGCCCCCGCCGCCGGTGGTGCCGCCACCGCCGGGGGTGCCGCCGCCGCCGGTGGTGCCCCCGCCACCGGGTGCGCCGCCACTTCCCGCGGCGCCGGCAGCTCCCGCGGCGC
>JAKLKA010000266.1 GCA_023150915.1 Polyangiaceae bacterium | reverse complement strand
ACCGCGTTACCTTTCCTCGCATCCGTCCACCTCCGCGTGGTCCACCGTCCAACCGGGGCCACGCGGAGAACGGACGGAACGCAGCGGTTATTTCCGTGTTCCGGCGTTCACCGATCGTAACTTCTGGGACGCGGCACTAGAGACGTCGGCGAGCTGCATGATGGTGCAGCCCGGGTCCATTCTCCGCCGGTCAGCATATGACACGCAATGTTCCTCGGTGGCCCGTGCGCTGGCGCAAGAAGCTGTTCGGGCCGATGCCGGAGGGTGGTGTCCAGAGTGACCACTATCTGGACACCTGAGATCGAGATCGCGAGCGCGGCGACCGCCGACAAACATTGCGCGTCGCACCCGGCCAGCGCTATGCAAGACGGAAGAGCCGAGTCGCTACATTGCTACTCGGCTCCACGGCCCACGGCGTCACCCGCAGGGCTTCCGAACAGGCGAAGGATCCGCATGTCCGACTCCATCCTTTTAGCACAGACTCCCAAATACAAGAAGTGCCTTGCCCGGGAGCGGGCGCGGCGACAGCTCACGGCTCTCTGCAGGGCACGCGCTGCCCTCAAGGCGAAGTACCTGCGGGGAAGGGAGGCTGCAGCCGCGTCTACCGCTCCGTCTCGCGCCAGCCGCTCGCGCCACCCGTACGCGGCAGCGCGGCGAGCACCGGCTCGAGCGCGAGCGAGAGCTCCACGGGCGCGTCGCCCGCGGACGGCTCGCGCACTGGCGGGTGCTGCCCCCCCAGGCGGCGCCGAACCGCCAAGATCATGTAGCTGCGCGGCCCTCGCGTCCTGCGAAGACGGCGGCGTCACGCTGGTGTTCGTGGGTTGCGGGTTCTTGTTCGCGGGCGTTGCGTGATGAGCCGCGTGACCTGCGGGAACTGCGCAGCCAACGACATCGCACTGGCTGATCATCGGCTCTCGACGACGCCGCGATCAAAATGGCGGCGTGAGCTGATGTACCTCGTCGGTGATCTCTACGAGATCGGCTGTCGGCTCCGCCGAATCGACCGCGAAGTGCGAGCGCTCGCGCGGCGCAACGGGCTGCCCGAGCGAGAGGTCGAGGAGTTGCTTGGCAGTGTCCGAGCGGGGCTGCGCACTGCGCGCGCGATGCGCCGGCGACGATCACCTTGGTGGACTGAGGAGCACATCAGGGCGCTCGTCTCGAAGAGGTCGTCATGACCGAGCGCTGCGACGAGTTCACGATCACGTTCCTCCAGCCCGCTCCGGGCTACTCGACCTCGAAGACGATCACCCGCGATGCCAACGGCGAACTGCGCGTGGAGGCGTACAACGCCGGCACGCACTTCGCCGCGGAGCAGGTCCGCTGCGCCACGATCACCGAGCTCGCCGCGGAGCTGGAGGCGAGGCGGGACGGCCGATGGATTGCCGTGCGGGGGCAGCCGCGCGCCGATTTGGACTTGGGGAGGCTCTACGCCGACGAGCGCCTCGAACAGGTGGCGGAGAAGCGCGGCACGGAGGTCGTGACCATCGGGTTCCGCGACAACGCCTGGCTCGCCTCCTTCTCCGACGGCACGGAGGTCAAGACGGCGATGCGGCGGAACAAGACCAACTTCGCGGCGTGCAGTCGCCGGTTGGTGATGATGGACGCCGACAAAGTGGTGGTGAGGGGCGCCGATCTCGTTCACGACCTGATCGCGGCAGTGAAGGGGGTTATCGCCAAGCTCCCTTCCTACTTCCACGACGTCAGCGTGTACGTCCAGTTGTCCAGCCGTGCCGGTTTGGATCCGGAGGGCCCTGTGAAGGTCCATCTCTGGTTCCTGTCGGACCGCGCAATTCCCGACGCCGAGTGGAAGCGCCTGGTGAAGCTCTGCGCTCCCGGCTTCGATGGGGGGGTCTTCGACCCTATCCAGCCCCTCTACTTCACCGACCCGACGTTCGTGGGCATGCCGGACCCGCTGCCGCAGCGGACCCTGTTGATCGAGGGGACCGACAGCGAGGTCCGTGTGCCGGAGAACTGGCCAGAGCTCGCCGCCGCGGAACTGCTGGCGAAGCACTGGCCGCGCGAGGGCTCGCGCCACAAGGCCCAGCTTGCTCTTGCCGGTGGACTCCTCGGAATGGGGCTCGGTGCGGAAGTCGCCGAGCGCCTGCTGCGAGAAGTCTGCCGTCTAGCGCAGGACGAGGGTCCGGGCAGCGTGGTCAGCGACACCGAAGCGAAGACCTCGTCCGGGCAGAAGGTGACCTCCTGGCGGCAGCTCGCCAAGCTCCTGACCGGCGCGAACGTCCCTGAGGTCATCGCAGCAGTTCGCGAGCTGCTCGGCTCCTCTGACGATGACGACCAACGGCCTGAGGTCTTCGAATCCGCTGAACTCCACGAAAACGTGGAGGCTGCGGTCGCGGCGTTGGCAGCGGACGAGTCACTGTACAAGCGCGCGGGGGAGCTCGTCACCGTGACGCGGGTCAGCGCCGGGGACGCCGAGGCGAGCAACGCCCCACTTCCCGAAGGCGCACCGCAGGTCCGCAGCATCGGCGTCCCCACGCTGCGGGAACGTCTGACGTGCGTGGCGAGGTTCCGTCGATTCGACAAACGCAGCGAGAGCTTCGTCGCGACGCGACCGTCCGATGCCCTGGTCCAAGCCGTTCTCGCCCGAGGGGACTGGCCTCTCCCGCCGCTGGTCGGCGTGCTCGAGGCGCCCACGCTCAGGCCTGACGGGACGGTGCTTGCGCAGCCCGGCTACGACACCCGGACCGGCTACTTGTACGTGCCGAGCGCGACGTTCCCGAGCGTTCCCGATAACCCTTCGTATGACGACGCCCAAGAAGCGCTGGCCACTCTTGCGGAGCCGTTTCTGGATTTTCCGTACGCTCGCGGGCCCGGTGCGAACGGTGACGGTCGCGAAGCGAACTACACCGCCCCCGGCCTCTTCGCGGCCATTGCCGCGATCATGACCTTGGTGCTCCGGCCTGGGATCCGCGGCGCCGTTCCGACATTCGTCTACGACGCCGTAAGCCCCTTACGGGCGGCCTGAGTGCGCGATGATCAGGGCCGGTGCACGATGGGTGCATGGCGAGATCATCACTGAAGGGAAGCTCTGTTCGGAAACGTGCCCGCCGAAGCGCGGCCGAGTGGCGCGGCGAGGTGGC
>JAKLKA010000086.1 GCA_023150915.1 Polyangiaceae bacterium | reverse complement strand
CGGTGGCGGGCCCAGCGGCGGCAGCGGTGGCACCACCGGCGGCAGCGGTGGCGGGCCCAGCGGCGGCAGCGGTGGCACCACCGGCGGCAGCGGTGGCGGGCCCAGCGGCGGCAGCGGTGGCACCGGTGGCGGCTGCACGATCAAGAAGTGGTGCAAAGACAACGACGGCGACACCTTCGGATCTCCGTTCAACCTGGTGTCGTCGTGCAACAAACCGTCGGGCGGCGGTTGGGTCGAAGACGGCTCGAAGCCGCGGGCCTGCGAGGACTGCGCCGACTCGATCAAGGAGGCCTATCCGAACAGCGCGCACTGCTCTGCGACGGGGTGGTACGCTGCCGGTGGCGTGTCTTTCGATTACAACTGCGACACACAGGACAACGGCTGCACCGACTTTCCCAAGGCCAAGCAGTGCGGGCCGGATCCGAACGACCCAGGCAAGTGCCTCGGCGCGGGCTACCTTCCGGCTTCGAACGGCGGCAGCGCCAAGAACAAGTACTGCGGCAGCACGCTGTGGCAAGACTGCCTGCCGAACACCGTCTCGCTGGACGGCGGCACGTTCTTCGGGTGCAACCCGAGCGCGAAGAGCGCGCCGGCCATCACCTGCAAGTGAGCGGGGGGCCGTCGGCCCGCGCGTCGGCCATCACGCGCTCTTGCGAGCCGGGACCTCGCAAGCGTTGGTGCAGCGCCCGGTCCATTTCAGGCGATTTGCAGCGAATTTCTCGTAGCCGAAGTCCAGGGCTTGGGTGATCCCGGGCGCGCGGGAGAGCCACACCAAGGGGCCGAAGCCCACCGCGCCGTAGAGCCGACGGAACACCTCGACACCGTCGATCAGGCTACCGTCCGGGAGGCGCCCATGAATCCGGCGCATCAGCTGCTCCCAGCTCATCCCCACCGACGCCGGTTCGAACCCTGGGGCCGCGATGTCGGTGAAGCGGATGCGGCGGCGCTTGCGATCGAGCCGCTGCAGCATGCGGATTTCTTTCATGCAGAGCGGGCAGTCCCCATCGAAGAACACCTCGACGTCGAAGTCGGCCATCGGGATGCAGCTTTGTCCTCGACGAGGCGACGTCAAGGGTGCATAGCCGGGGGGGCATGAGCGCGGGACTCTTGGGCAGCTTCTGGCGCGCACGTGCGCGCTGGGTGCCGCATCTGCCCGCCGCGGTCGCGCTGGTCACCGCGCTGGTGCTGGTGGGCGACGCATGCTGGTACTTCATCAAGCCCGGCGCCGCGGTGCTGAACGACATGGACGAGGGCTACGCCACGGCCTTCGCCCGTCGGATGATCGAAGGGCGGTGGCTGCCCTACGTCGACGGTGTGAGTCACCGCGGCCCCGTCTTCTACTGGGTGGTCGCCCTCGCGGTGCGTGTGTTCGGCAGAGAGAGCTGGCTGGCGATGCGCGTGCTCGCCTGGGCGCTCCTGGTGTCGACCCTCTTGCTCGGGTTTGCCTCGGCGGCGCTGCTGCGGCGCTGGTTGATGGGCGCGATCATGGCGCTCACCTACGTTGCGGTGTGCCTCGGAAGCCTCAGCGTGCACGATGGCCTGGCGACGAACGCCGAGCACGTTCTGAACGTGTTCGTGCTGGCGGCGCTCCCGTGTCTGATCATCGGCCTCGCGCGGGCCGAGCGTCGGGCCGCCTTCGGCTGGCTGGCCGCGGCCGGCGCGTTGACCATGCTGGGCGGCCTGTCCAAGCAGGTGGGGCTCGCGGCGTTCGGCCCGTACGGGCTGTGGGTGCTGTGCGCGGCCGTCGCGCGGGGCGAGGTGCAAAGGCGCCAGCGCCTGGGCTTGCTGCTGGCCTTCGGCCTCGGCGCGGTGCTGCCCCTGGCGGTGGTGCTGGCGCGCTACGCCGCGGCGGGCGAGCTCTCGACCTTCTGGTACTTCTTCGTCACCTACAACACCAAGGTCTACGTGGGGGGCATCGGCACCCACGCGCCGTCGCTGTTCGAGCTGTTCTGGACCCGCAAGTTCGACCTTCTGGTGATCGCAGCGCCGCTGATCGGCGTCGCGCTGTTCCACGCGCTGGCCCGAGCGCGAAGCGTGCGCGACGTTCCGCGTGCGCTCGACGCGCGCGGAGCCGAGGTCACCATATTGCTGCAAGCGGTGGTGGCGCTTGCCATCTCCAACGGGGGCCGGCGCGACTTCGGTCATTACTACCTGCAGGTGCTGCCCTGGGCCGGCCTGTTCGGCGGTTGGGTCATCGAGCGCCTGCTCGATCAAGGCGCCTTCGTCAGTCGCAAGCGCTGGCTCCGCACCACGGTCGGCCGACTGCTGGTGGTTGCACCCGCCATCGCCATCGCCGTGGCCGGGTGGACGGTCCGCGTGCGCCAGTACCAACAGAAGGGGCACGGCGGTTTCAAGACCCACGACTGGCCCATCTGCAAGTTCGTGCGTGCGAACAGCCAGCCGGGCGATTCGATCTTCGTCTGGGGGTTCGACCCCGCACCTTACACCGCGTGCCAGCGGCGGCCCGCGTCGCGCTATCTCTACACCACGTTTCCAAGTGGCTTCATCCCGTTCCTCAACCGTCCACCCGCGGTCGAAGCCGCGCAGGTGGCGCCGGGCTCGCAAGAGATCCTGCTGCGCGAGCTGACCGAGTCGAAGCCCGCCATCATCTTCGACTCGGCCATGACGATGAACAACCGGTCGATCATGCACTATGAACCGTTCGCGCGCTTCGTGAAGGCCGGCTACTGCCGCTCGAACGCCAATGTCGGCGGCTCGACCCCGTGGGTGCAGAAGACGGGGGCTGGTTGTTCGACGCCGTGACGGCCCGAACGGCTGACCTCTCACAAGCTCTCGAGGAACGCGATCAAGTCCGACAGCTCTTGCTCGGTCAGGTGGCTGGTGGCGCCGTGGGTATCGGGCATGCCGCGGGTCTCGTTGTGACCCACCTGGCCTTTGGCCAGCGCAGGGTGGCCGGGCGTGGCCAGGGCTTCGCGCAGGCTCTTGGCGCGGCCGTCGTGATAGAAGGCCCGCGCGCGATCCCACACGCCGCGCAGCTGCGGCACGCCGAAGTGAATGCCGCCTTCGGTCTGCACCGCCGTCGGGAAAGTCCCGATGAACCCCGGCGTGATCCGGTCCGCCGCCTTGCCCGTCTCGGGGTTGGTGGTCGGCGTCACCATCGGCGGGAAGCGCAGTGGCACGCCGGAAGGGTTGAACTCGGCGGTCACCGTGGTCAGCGGCAGCGGGTGGCACGAGCTGCAGCCCGTGGCCGGTGACAGGTAGATGTCCTTGCCGCGCCGCGCCGCTGGCAGGTCGAGCGCGTGGTTCGGGTTCGGCAGAAGGCGCGGGCGCTGCAGCAAGAACACGCCCAGGGCGCGGGTCACCCCGGCGAAGTCCAGGCTGATGCCCTCGCGGACCGTCTGGCCCTGGTCGTCGGTGTACTCCGAGTACAGGCCGTCGCCAAAGGTCGTGTCGCGGCCGAACAGCTGCTTGGCGCTGGCCTTGAAGGCCTCGTTGCGGAAAGCGTGCGCGTTTCCATAGGTGCGCGCCTTGCACTCGGGCGGCGGGTCCTTGCGGCAGTCGAGCACGTGGTTGCAGCCTGCCTTGTTCTTGTCCGCCTGGCACTCGGTGACCGTCGGGTACTTGCTCCAGATCAGCGGGTCGAGCTGCTCGCAGCAGTAGTTCTCTTTCCGAGAGAACTCGTTGATCACCGGGAAGAAGTTGGACTGATCCATCGCGCTCTCGAAGAACCACGGTCGGGTGTCGGCCGCGCCGCGATAGGCCATGACCATGCGCGTGCCGAAGACCGGATCGGTCTGCAGCGGCATGGCCACCGGCTTGGCGATGTTGTCCCCCTCGCGGTGACAGTGGACGCAGGTTTGGTCGCCGTCGACGGTGAACCCCGCCGTGACGAAGTTGACGGCCTCGCCGATCTCCGCGTCCGTGGCCGGGAACTCGCCGTCGCGCACGTCGCCCACCACGATGCGGCGCTCGTGACCCGGGCCCGCCGCCAGATCGAGCACGCTGACGTACTCGCCCAGGCGTTCGGCCACGAAGGCGCGCTTGCCGTCGGGGTGGGTCACGATGCCGTAAGGGTTCATGCCGGTGCGGAACAACCCGTCGGCCTTCTGCTGGGTGCTGAGCTTGCCCTGGCTCGACAGCTGGAACGATTGCACCTCGTTCGAGCCGCTGCAGGTCACCAAGAGCGTGTCCCCCGTCAGGCTCATCTGCTCGGGCAGTGCGCAGGCCACCAGCCAGGTGTCCTTGGGCGGTAAAAAGTCCAGGCGCGAAGTGGGCCATGGATCCGGCGCCGGCAGGGCGGCGCCCTTCTCGGGGTGATCGGGATCCACGTCGCGGAAGTCGCGGCAGCAGATGGTGTCCGAGGTGTAGTTCCAGAGCGGGTGGCCGTCGTGGTCCAGGACCATGATCTCGTTCTGCAGATCCTGGAACATCACGTTGGCGGTGCCGTCGCCCGGCTTGCCGTCGCCGTCGGTATCGAAGCCGGCATCGGGGCGGTGCTGCGTGCCCCGCCCGGTGTGCGTGATCACCAGGAAGCTCTCGTTCACGACCACGTCGCCCGGGGGCGAGGCCAGGTGCACGCGGCTGATCTCTTCCAGCTCGTGCGTGTCGATGATGCCCAGCTTCAAACTGGTCACGCTGGTCACGAACAGCCGTGAGCCGTCCGGCGAGACCGCCAGGTCCCGTGGGTTGTCGCCCACCGGGATCCCCATCGGATCCTCAGGGCGCGCGTCTTCGTAGTTGGTGCCGACCACCCGAAAGCTCGAGCCCACCTCGAGATCCCAGGAGAGCACGCTGTCTTTCCAGCGATTGGTGAAGTACGCGCGCTGGCCGTCGGGCGAGAAGGCGACGTCGATGGTGTACCAGGGGACGGACACCTCTTTGACCACCTCGTCGGTCTTGGTGTCGATCACCGATGCAAAGCTCGAGAAGCGATTGGTCACCACCAAGAACCGCCCGCCGGGATGCAGCGCCAGGCCGGTCGGGCCCGAGCCGACGCGGATCTTCCCCAGCAGCCGCTCCGCTTCGGTATCCACCACCGCGACCGCGTTGCCCGGCTCGTCCTCGACGCCCTGAAGCGTGACGTACAGCCGGCTACCGTCCTGCGACAGCGCCACCTCCAGCGGGTGATCGCGTCGCGGCTGCGGCGCCCACATCGGGTCCGAGGGACCGAACGGGTTGGGGTAGGGCTGAAGCTCGCGCTGTTCGATGGGGGCGCGCTCTTCGCCGTCGGAGCAGCCTGCGAGAGCGAGCGCAAGCGCGAGCGCGACGCGCCTCATGGGCCTCCGTCGGGTTTGTCGCAGACCAAACCGCCGTCCTCTTGCTGCACGCAATTCAGGTCATCGCGCAGTGTGACCGTGGTCTTGGTCGTGCCGAGGCAGCCCCCCGCCTTGGCGTTGATGGTGATCTCGGCGCTTTTGCCCACGATGTCCGCGATGGGCAGATCGTTGAAGAACACGAGCACTTCTTCCGAATAGAGGGTCCCGCCCTGGTCGGCGACCTTGACGGGTGTGTCGCTGAGCGAATACGGCGCCTGCCCCTCGACCACGATCCGCGCCGAGTGGGTGGCGCTGGTGGCCTTCACTTCGTCCAGCTTCAGCACCGACTGAATGTAACGGAAGCCCTGGAATCCGAGGGTGATCTCGGCGTCGTCACCGCTTGCGAACGGCGTGAAGTCGCCCTTGTCACTCAGGTGGCCCCAGCCCAGCGGGAAGGTGCAGCTCGGGCCTGCGTCTGCCTTGCTCTCGGCCGGGTCGTCGTTGGAGCATCCGACCGCGCTTGCCAACGTGAACAGAAGAAGAAGTCGCTTCATGACTCAGTACTCCGCGGTGGCCCCCAGCTGAAAAATGAATGCGCGTCGCCCGCCCAGGGGCTCGAAGCTGAGGAAGTGCTGGTCGTAGATCTCGGTGCGTGCCGCGACCCGCACGTCGTCGGTGAAGGCCACCGGGCCGAGCCCGACTTCGCCGCGGAGCCCGGCCAGCACCGACCAGTTCTCGCTCAACATCTTGTCGCGGCTACGATAGCTCGGAAGGGTGCCCGGGGCCGCCGTGTAGCGCTCCTGGTAGAAGCTGGCCTCGCCCTGATAGTAGCCGCGCACGTCGACCCCGACGATGGCGCGCTCTTGCCGGGTGGCGTATTGCAGGCCCGCGTCGGCGGTGTGGCTGCTCAGCTTCCAGCTGTCGCGGTAGAAGCGATAGCCCCCCGAGGCGAACCACCGCCGGGACAGCGCGTGGCGCACGCCCAGCGCCAGCGCGTGGCGCACGCGCCACTCGGGGTGCCGCTCGGGCGCGCTCACGGTGGTGCCGCTCGACCAGTCGATGGGCACGAAGCGATAGGGCGAGGCCTGGAAGCCGCTCTGCGCTTGAAGCTCGTAGGCCACGCTGGCCACCGTCCAGCGATCGATCACCCAAGACACGCTGGGCCCGACGGCGACCAGCTCCAGGTCGCGCCACTCCGACTCGGGCTCGCCCGCCCGCCCCACGCGATCGAACGAGGCTCGCAGGTCCAGCCGCTGCTCCAGCCGCCGCTCGAGCCATTCGTAGCCAGTGCGAAGCGAGAGGCCATGGGACGAGTAGTCGTTTTCCCAGGTTGGCAGATACTTCAGGCCAAACGTGACCTCGGGCTCCGGCTTCCAGGTCACGCCCGCCGTGAGCCCGTGCCGGGTCTCTTCGAACCCCCGCGGCGATGCGGCGGTCATCACGTCCACGCTGGCGGCGCTGATGATGTCCGCCTCCCAGCTGGCTTCCACGTCTACTGCCGGGCTCAGCTCTTGCCGAAGCGCCACCTCGGGCGACACCACCGTCAGGTTGTCGTCGTCGGAATAGGCCGAGACGAACGCGGTGGCCCGGCTGTCGGCGTGGGCGTTCAGGGACAGCAAGGCGAAGGCCAGCGCTACTTGCAGCCGCATCCGCCACCGACCTCGCCGCTCGCCCCGGTGGAGCCCTCACGGGCGCCGAGCATGTGTGCCCGCGCCCGCGCTTCCGACGGGCGCGCGTCGGGCGACATGCAGCGGCTGGCCAGCGTGCCGCGCTGCCAGGCGTGGACCGGTGCGCAGCCCGCGACCAGCGCAAGCACCACGACGACGCACACCTTCGCCATCAGTCTCGTCCGCGCGCGATCCAATCCGCGAGCTTCTGGTAGCGGTCGTCGGCCTTGCCTTCGAACACGGCGCCGCCGCCGTGGTGGGTATTCGCGAAGTCGGCCAGGGGCTTGCGAAGCAGCAGGGTCTCGTCCGGGACGCTCGAGTCCGACGAGAGCACGCAGCTCACCGTGAAGTTGTGCAGCAGCTCTTCTTCGGTCAGCGGCTCGACCATGTGCGTGCGCGACTCGTCCATCCGCCTTGCCATGGGCGCATACAGCGACAGCGCCCGCTCTTCACGAGCGTGGCACGAAGGGTTGCTACAGCCCTCGGCCAAGATCGGTTGCACGTTGGTCTTGAACTCTTCGTAGTCCAGCCAGTGGACGTTCTCGCTCCCGTTCTCGGGGGCAGAGCCGCAGCCGAGCGCGACGACTGCCAGTGCCAAGGCCCAACGTTTCACGGCGTCACTCCTCGATAGGGTGCGCCGAGATCTACCCAGCGCACGAAGGTCGAACGTTCTTCATCGCTGAGCGGAGGCTCGCCCACGCAGCTCTTGCCGCCGAGCGAGCGCGCCGCCCCGAGCTCGCGACCGAAAAGCCGCTCGATCAGGTGACTCGAGAATGCGCTCGGCGTCTGGGCGTCCACGTAGGCAAAGCTGCTACCGGAGCCCGCGCCCTGCTGCAAGAGCGCCAGATACGCCGCGTCGAATGGGGGGGACGGTAGGGGGGTCAAATCGAGGCCTGCCTTCGGGGACTGCCCGCCATGGCAATTCTGACACGAACGCTCGAGCAGCGGCTCGATGTCTTTTACGAAGCTGACGCCGAGGCGCTCCTCACCCACCGCCACGGGCTCTCGCGGGCGGCGGGCGTCGCCGTTCTCGTGGGTGGCCAGCGTGAGCGAGGCCGCGGTGACGATGTCCGGAACCGGGCCACCGACGTCCGCCGGGTCGCCGCTGAGTGCGCCGTGGCACCCGGCACAGAGCGCCGGATAGAGCTCCGGCGAGACGCCGCCCGGGAACTTCTCACCTGGGGCCACGTGGTTGAAGCGGTTGTGCTGTGCTCCGACCGCCATGTGATCTTTGTTCAGCAGTTGCACACGGAACGGGGTGTCCGCCGGCACGCGCAAGTACGCCGAGCCGCCGCTCAACGGCACCTCGCCCAGGACGCGCGTGCGCCCATGGGGGCCGAGGCCCACGGGCGCCGAGGCGTGCTCGTTCGGCGTCTGGGCCACGCTCTCGATCAGCCGGAGGTAGACCAGGTCGGTGCGCAGCTTCTTGGAGCCGTGCTGCTCGAGGTTCTGCATGATCGCCTCGAGGGTCTCGACGTGCCGGAACGCCACCGTGCCGGTATCTGTCATCCGCTCGCGGTCCCACGCCGGCTCGTGTGAGGGGTCGTCTTCCAGCGGTCGGGCGACGATCGGCTCGGCGTCGTATTCGGCCACCCCCGGCTCGTCGAGCAGCACTTTCTCGGACTCGACGCGGGGCGCCCCCAGCTCGCGGCTCTCGGCGAGCACCACCCGGCGCAGCCCGAGCTCGGGCGTCGCGCTGGCATCGCTCAGATCGAGCGCGCTCTCGCTCTTGGTGACCAGCAAGCTGCCGTCGGGCAGCGGCACCGGATGACGATAGAACCCCTGTGATTGCCCGCCCGCGGCCACGCCGCCAGCCGACAGCTCCGCGAACGCATGCCGGAAGCCCCCCGTCGAGCTCTGTTTCGTGAGCTCGGCTGGCATGTCAGGGCCAAACTGGCGATCGAAGATCGCGAGCTTGCCGCCGCGCCACACGGTGCCCTTGTCCAGCAGCACGCTGGCGAAGCGGCCATCGGGCATCACGCGCGTCGCATAGGTGACCAGCGGGCCCTTGGTGATGCCGTGGTGAATGTGCAGCTCCGGATCGCCGTGGTACTTCTTGTTGTGATCCAGCGGCATGCGGAACACTGGCGCCTCGAAGCGGCCGCCCAGCGTGCGGCGCAGGGTGAAGCCCAGGGTTCCGTACGACTTGCCCACGCCGAAGAAGGCGGGCGTGGCGGCGGGGAACGGGTCCTGAGTCAGTCGCTCGAGCACGCCCGTGGTCGGGTCCACCGCCCACACGTCGGTGTCGAGCTGATCGAAGCCGTCGGCCAACGCGCCACTGCGCGTCGACACGAAATACACGCGGCCGTCCGGGCCGTAGGTGGGTTGGGCGTTTGCAGCCGTGCCGCCGCCGGGCAGCTTCGCCGGATCCTTGGTGAGCTGCTTGCCATTCGAGCCGTCGACGTCGACTTCCCAGATGTTGAGCGCCTCGGCGTCGTCGCGCCGCATGGCAAACACGATGCGCTTGCCGTCGTGGCGCACGGCCGGGTCGCGCACGTCGGCGGGTGACGAGTGCAGCTTCGCGGTCAGGTTGCGAGCCTTGCCCTCGGCCGTCGCGGGCTCGAGCACCCACAGGTCGCTGCCTGCCTTCGTGCCTTCGAACGCGAAGGGGCGATCGGTCGCGACCGGCCCGCGCACGAACACGATGCCGGTGAGCTTCGGCACGTCGGAGCCCAGCGCCTCCGACCGCTCTGCGTCGGCCCAGGCCACGATGGCCTGCACCGCCGGGTCCTTCTTCCCTTCGGTGAAGAAGATGTCGTTGCCGCCCCGGTGCGCGATGCCGCCCTCTTCGATGGGGACGGTCTTCCTCACCAGCCGCGAGAGCAGCGGGTCCCCACCCAGGAACAGGTGCATGCGCGCCGCGTGGTGACTCTTCTGCACCTGCGCCTTCGAGAACACCGGCTCGCCGTCGATCACCACCGGCGGTGCGAACGCCGTGAAGGGCGCCGTCGCGCCGTGGCACGCGGCGTTCATGCACTGGCGCGCGCCCAGGTGCGGTAACACGGTGTCGGCAAACAGCTGCTCGGCGTCGCTCAGCTCTTCACGGCCCTCGCCGCCGCCGCTCTCTTCCGCGATCCACTCGGCAATCGCTCGAAAGTCACGGTGCCGGCGGCTACCGAACTGCGAGCCGCCGAGGTGGTGCTCGCCGCCGGCAGAGGCGGCCAGGGGCTTCTGGAGGAAGGTCGAGAGCTCCGGGTGCTCGGTGGTGTTGATCCGGCGTTTGACCGCTTCGTAGGCCTGATCCAGGTCCGCGATGGTCCCGTCGCCGCGCAGCCGGACGTGGAAGAAGGACCAGTCGATGACCTCCCCCGCGACCTCCGAGTCAGGGCGGACCCCGTGGCACACCGAGCTCAGACAGGTGGCCTCGAGGATGGGGGCCACGTCCTCTTCGAAGTGCTCCCGCGGCGACGGCGAGCCGCACCCCACGCCGGCAAGCGCGAGGAGGATCCAGAGGGGGGCCGGGGAGACACGCATTGGCACAACCGAGGCGGCGCACACCTACCTGCAACCTGCGCGCCAGCCCCCGAAGCCTAGCGCCCGGGGGTGAGCAAGGTACGTGACAGGGATCAGCTCCACGTGCGCCCATCGGGCACAGCGGGGGATATGACGGCTCGACTCGTTCGCCCGGGGGCTCGGCGGCTCCGGGTGCGCACGCCTCCCGGCCGGGCGGCTCTGGGCGGGTGGCCAGCCTGCGGGCCTCATCGAAGCATCATTGTACTACGATGTCGGCATGAAGAAGCGCCCAGGAGGCACGGTCCACCTTTCGATTTCGCTCCCCACGGCGGAAGCCAATCTCCTGAAGAAGAGGGCCAAGCGAGTCCATGGCGGCAACGTCTCGCGGGTCGTCAGCGATGCGATCCGGTACATCGCGTACGAAGAGGGGCGTGACGCGCTCATCGCGTCGTTCGGCAAGAACGCCAAGCCGACCTCGGAAGATGCACGGCGATTCGACGCGGAGTGGGGACTTTCTGCAACGAAGTCTGCATGACCCGCGCTGCGATCACGTTCGACGCCGGAGCACTCATCGCGCTGGAGCGCCGAAAGGAGCGGGCGATGAAGGTCTACACTCATGCGAGGGACCGTGGCTTCCTCGTCGCTACGCCGAACGTCACGGTGGCGGAGTGGTGGCGCGGTCGCAGTGACAGGCGCGAGGCGGTCTGGAGGGGTCTGCTCGTCGAGCCAACGTCGGACGAAGTGGTGAGGCTGGCGGGAATTGCGCTGGGGAAGGTCCGCACCGCGACGACGATCGATGCGATCGTTGCGGTGTTTGCGGTACAGCGAACCGGAATCGTCTACACGAGCGACGTCGACGACTTCCAGGCGCTCGCGGGGTTCTTTCCCGCGTTGCGCGTGTTCGGGATTTGACCAACGGCTGCCCGGCGCTTCGAGCGCGTGTCGCGGCGGCCTGGCGGCTACGCTCGCTTGTCCGCATGCGTCGGTGACGGGGATCAACCCCACGTGCGCCCACTGGGCACGGACCCAGGGTGTCGGTGCCGCGGGATCTTGCGCGTTGCGCGACGCGCCTGGGGAGGCCAGAAGCCGGCAAGTGGCGGCTGGCGGCGCGCCGAGAAGCGCACTCGCCAAAGGACGGCGACGTCTGGTCGCTGCGCGTCGCCGACCAGGGCGGTGGCGTGGTCTTCGAGGACGAGCGCGCGGTCACGTACGAGACGGTCGGGGACGACTGCCAGCGCTGCAAGGTCGTGACCGTCGAATTCTGAGCGCGAGACGACATTACGAATCCCCTCACGCGGCGGCGGGCGTTCCCCGCAGTGCTAAGCTCGCTCCCCCGCATGCGTCGCGTCCTCCTCTTCCTCTGGGGCCTCGCCAGCCTCGCTTGCCGCGAGAGCCAGCCCGCCGCGGGTGACGGCGGGGCGGGCGGCCTGGGCGGCTCGGGCGCCTGGGCGGGCACCGGCGGCGGCAGCGGCGGCAGTGCCGCGTGCGCGAACGAACCTGCCGCGGTCGGCTTCATCACGGACGACGGCGTGAAGCTCGAGGCCGACGATTTTCCCACCGGCGAGGGGCTTGGGCCGAGCGTGGTGCTCTTGCACATGATCCCCCCGGCGAACGACCGCAAGAACTACCCCCAGCCGTTCATCGACGCGCTGGTGCAGAAGAAGATCCGAGTGCTCAATGTCGACCGGCGCGGCGCGGGGGCGTCGGAGGGTGTGGCTCAAGACGCGTACCTCGGGCCGAGCGGCAAGCTCGACGCCAAGGCAGCAGTGCAACACCTGCTGAGCGGCCAGTGCGGCGTGGATCCACTGCGCATCGGGATCGTCGGCGCCTCGAACGGCACCACCACGGCCCTCGACTACGCGGTGTACGCCGCCAAAAACCCCGATCAACCGCTGCCGAGCGCAATGGTGTTCTTGACCGGCGGCGCGTACACCGAGAGCCAGAACGCGCTGGGCGATCACCACGACCCACTCGACGCGGTGCCGATCCAGTTCGTGTTCTCGCCCGCCGAGGGCGCCTGGAGCCTGGGCTACCAGAAGGGCGCGCCCAAGAGCTGGCGCTTCGAAGAGCTCGACCCCGGCGATCACGGAACGAAGATGTTCGAGGCCAGCGCCGAGAGCACCGAGCGGGTGGCGGCGTTCCTGGCCGAGGTGCTGTGACGATCACTCGTCCAGCGCGAACCGCGGCGGCCGCAGGCCGCGGCCGGCGTGGGTCTGCAGGTGATCGGCCAGGGTCTCGAACGCGATCTCGTCGGCGGTGCGGGCGGGCACGCCCAGCATCTCGGCGCAGCGCTTGAGAAACGCGCGCTCGGCCTCTGACAGGTGGCCGTCGGCGGCGGTGACGTGGGCAATGGCGCGAAGCAGGTCGAAGCGCTCGGCGCCGGCGTTGTCGCGCAGCCACTCGGCGCTCTTCTGCAAGATCGCTTCGGCCTCGGAGCGGTTCTTGATTCGCGCCACCTCGGCCTCGGGGTCGGCCGACACCGGCAAGAGCAGCTGCACCAGCGTGTTCCACCCGGCGTCGTCCATCTCGATGTCGCCGTCGGTGTACGCAGCCAAGAGGCCGCCGGCCAAGATGAACTCGCGCGCGTTCAGATCCAACGGCTCGCTCGGGGCATAGTCCATCAGGCGGGCGATGGTCGCCACCTCGGCGTCCGTCTCGGTCAGATCCGGGCCCTTGCTGCGCGCCTCGCCGAACAGCTGCAGCGCCCGCACGCGGATCGGCGTGGCGGGGTGGCTGAACTCGGCGAACAGCTCGCGCCGGCTCGCCTTCTGCAGCGACTCGAGCTGGTCGAGAATGGCGCCGATGTCGAAGCGCAGGTGCTCGGGCCCCAGCCCGCTCTGCAGCTTGAAGAAGGCGCTGACCGCCACCTCCAGGTTGCCGTCGATGGCGGTGAAGCCGGCGCGGTCGGCGCTGATTTCGGCCATGCGGTCCCAGCTCTCGAGCCGGCGCAAGAGCAGCGGCGGCGCCTTGCTCTCGCCGTTCGGCCCGCGCCCGAACGCCGCGTCGGCCAGCCGCGCGCGATAGTGGCGATAGGCCAGGTGCCCCAGCTCGTGCCCCAGCACGAAGCTCAGCTCGGCGTCGGTCATGCGCTCGACCAGCGCGCTGGTCAGCGACAGCACGTGCGGCTCGTCGTCGCTCATGCGGTGCATGGCTGCGGCGTTCACCTGCGGGTCTTGCCCCACGAACATCTCCAGCGGCTCGTCGAACGCCAGCTTCTCGCGGGCCGCATCGAGCAGGCCCATCAGCCGCGGCGCAATCATGCGCGTCAAGCGCAGCTCCGAGGCCAACACCGCGTCGTACATCGAGCGCACCCCGCCCGACTCGACGAAGTGGTCGATCAGCACGTCTAGCCCGAAGCGCTCGAAGAGCTCGCCGATCAGCACGCGCTCGGGACCGAAGCGGATGGGATCGAGCACGCTGCTCACGTCACCAGGCCTATCACGTTCTGGACCGGGCTCGGGATGGATGTGGCGCGCGTCGTCGCGTCAGTTCAGCGCGGCGCCCTTGAAGGTCGCGATCACTGCCGCCGCCCCGCGCGTCGGGACGTCGTGCTGCCAGGTGTGACTGATCTTTCCGGTTGCGGAGACGACCTTGGTGATCATCGCGTGCCCCGGTGGATGACCATCGGCGCCGTTCTGGTTGACTTGCTGGGTGGTCCACCCGGTCTCCGGCAAGATGGAGATGAAGGTGTCGTTGCTGCGCACCGAGAGCACCCCGACCGCCAGCTCGTTGGCCTGGCTGGTGGCCAGGTTCGTGGTCACCGCCGTGGATGTGGAGCCGGTGCCGCTGACCAGCGAGCTGCCCCAGGTGTCCACACTGGGAGCAGCGGAGAGCCCCGAGACCTCGATCGCCCCGCCGACGATGAACTGGATGTTCGGCGGCACCGTGCCATCCGGGTTCACCTTGATGGTCAGCGCGCCGCTCGGGGTGCCGATGTTTTCGGCGATGAAGACGTAGCCGCGGGCGCCCTGCGAGCTCGACTTGATGGCCTCGCCTTGCACGATGCGGGCGTAGGTGTTGCCCTGGTTGTCGGTGACGCCACCGCTGGCGGGCAGGATGCAGTCCCCGCCGAAGTCGCTGATGCAGGTCACGCCGACGATGATCGCGTTGCCCGCTTTCGGCGTGGCGCCCAGCGAGAGGGTCAGCGTGTCGGCCGAGCCCTCGGCGAGCGAGCCCGCCTGGACGATCACGATCGGCGGGGGACCCGAGGCGTCACTGGCGTCTGCGCCCGCATCCCCGGCGGCACCGTCGCCGGCCGCGCCGTCACTGGCATCGCCGCCGCCGTCGCTCCCGGACGAGCCGCCGCTACCGGCGATGGCGCCCGAGCCACCCGAGCCGGCGATGGCGCCCGAGCCACCCGAGCCGGCGATGGCGCCCGAGCCGCCGCTGCCGCCCGAGCCGCCGCTGCCGCCCGAGCCGCCGCCGCCCGTCGCGCCGGTCCCGCCGCCGGCACCTCCGGTGCCGCCGCTGTCGAACTCGGACCCACCGCACGCCGCCAGCAAACAACCCACGCCGAACGCCCAAGCGAACCGCAGACCCATGGGGCCATTCTGACATAGGCCCAGGCCGACGGGTACCGGTCAGCGAAAGCGGGCGCGGAACGCTCGCACCACCATGTCGACGCAGGCGTCCACCGGCAGCGTCGAGGTGTTCAGCAGCAGATCGTAGTCGTGGGTATCGGACTGATCTTTGTCGAAATGCTGCCGGTAGAACGCGGTGCGCTCCGAGTCGATGCGCAAGATCTTGGCGCGAGCCTCGCCGCGGCTCAGCCCGTCACGTGAGGCAATGCGGCGCACCCGGGCGTCGAGCGGTGCGAAGGCGCGGATGCGCAGCGTGCGCTTCGGGTCGAGGATGTACTGCGCGCCGCGGCCCACGATCACGCCCTTGCCGTGGCGACCGAACGACAGGATCACTTTCGTCAAGTTGCGCAGGTAGTCGGTCGGCGAGAGCGTGCCGCCGTCCATCAGCTCGCTCACCCACTGCTCGATGTCGTCGCGCGCACGCTCGTCGAGGGACGCCACCAGTTGCTGGCGGACGCGAGCCTGCTTGGCGACCTCGTGCACCAGCTCTTGCGAATGGAACTGGAACTTCAGCCGCTCGGCGGCTAGACGGCCGACCTCGGCGCCGCGCGCACCGTACTCGCGCGATACCACGATCATCGGTTTCTGATCGTCCGCTTCGGGTTGCTCACGCTTGCTCTGGGTCTTCTGCTGCTCCACCCAACGCAGGAACTGCCGGTTTACCAGTTGCTCGATGGTGCGGCTCATGCGGCCAGCGTATCATCGAAGCACGCTTTTCAGGGGGCTCACTCCTCCGGCGGCAGTCGGCCGAGCGCCCAGTTCAGGCAGTCCACCTCGGTCACGATCCCGACCAGGGCGCCGTCCTCCACCACCGGCAGGCAGCCGAACCGGGCGTCCAGGATCATCCGCGCCGCGTCGGCCGCGCGGGTGTCCGGCGAGACGGTCTTCACGTCGCGCTGCATCACTTCGTCGACGCAGACCGTGACGACCTGCTTCTCGCGCCCTTGAGCGGTGAACGCTTTCACCAGCAGCCGAGCGTGCGCCCGGATGATGTCGCGATGAGAAACCAGACCGATCAGCTTGCCCCGGTCGACCACCGGCAGGTGGCGCAGGCGCTCGAGCTTCATCACGTCGTCGGCAAGCGCCAGGTCGGAGCCGGCGGTCAGCGTGACGACCTCGCGAGTCATGATGTCGGCGACGAGGGTGGCCATGGCCCGCATGCTAGCCGGTCGACGCCTTCGGGCACACGCGCCGCCACGGAAGCTCGGAGGGGATGATTTTCCGGGAGTTTCCTTGGCTTACGGCCGGGTGTGCGAATTTGTGGGCCCATGTGTGTTTTTGTGCGTGCGTTCGCGCCTCGCCGGCGCTAGACCACTGCCCGCCATGGCCAACCGCATCCGCTCTTTCGGGTTCGTCGCGTTCAGCCTTCTCGCAGCTGCCGCCTGTGCCAATCCCACATCGATCGATTCCGATCCGACCGCGGAAGCGCCGCCTCCGCCCGTGGACAACGGCGCAGGGACGACCGTCGCGACGGGCGTCGGTCCGAGCCTGGGCGGCGCCACCGGCAGCGGCGGTGCAGCAGGCGCAGCGGGGATGGGCGGCGAAGCCGGCGCACCGGGCGGCGGTGGCGCCACCGGCACGGGCGGCGCGCCAACGACCACGCCGGGCCTCGAAGGCTCGTGGGCGTTCGAGGATCTGGGCGAGGCCACCACCAAAGATGGTTCGGGGCACGCGCACCACGGCTCGCTGGTCGGCAGCGGCGTGACCTTGACCAAGTCTGGCAAGGTCGGCGCAGCGGCCAGCTTCTCGGGCGGCGACGGGCGCATCTCGATCTCGGGCGCGACCGCCCTCGACTTCAACAGCGCGGCGACCATCGAGCTGTGGGTGAAGCTCAGCAGCACCAGCACCGGCGCCATCGTGGCGCGCCAGGGCTCGTCGGGTGACGGCGTGCGCATCAGGACTTCGGCCGGCAACGTTCAGGTGGCGTTCACGCGCCCCGGCGGCTCGGCGATGGTCACCAGCGACCCGAACATGCTCACCAACGCCTGGACCCACGTGGCGGTGGTCAACGACGGCTCCTCGCTGAAGCTCTATCTGAACGGCAAGCTCCACCGCAGCGAGGCCGGCGGCCAGCTCGGCAACGTGTCCGGAAACCTGTACGTTGGCAAGAGCGGCACCGATTCGGCGCTCAACGGCTACGTCGACGAGCTCAAGTGGTGGTCGGTCGCGCGTACCAACGCGGAAATTTGCAGCGACGCTGGTGGTGCCTGGACCAACGGCGAGTGCGCGCTGTGAGCCGCATCCTGCGTCCACGCCCCTGGTGAGCCCGCCTGCATTGCGCAGTGGCGCCGCATGAGCGAAGATCCGAGCACGCCTCGGAGGCTTCGATGAGGTCGCTTGCCGCTTTTGCTTTCTCTCTTGCCTGCGCGCTCGGCGCGGCGGGTTGCGCCACGGGCGGGGGTGCGGAAGATCTGGGCGACGGCGGCAGCTCGAACGCGGGGGGCGCCGGCGGCAGCGGCAGCGCCGCGGGCAGCGGCGGTCACGGCGCGGGCGGCGCCGCGGGCGCCGGTGGGGGTTGGCCCGGCGAGTGCGCCGGTCAAGAGCAGAAGGGGTGCTACACGGGGCCCGCCGGCACCGAGGGCGTGGGTGCGTGCAAGTCCGGCCAGCAAACGTGCGAGAGCAACACCTGGGGCGCTTGTCAGGGCGATCAGCTTCCGTCGGACGAGAAGTGCAACGGCGTGGACGACGACTGCGATGGTCAGGTCGACGAGAACAACCCCGAGGCGGGGGTGGCCTGCGACAGCAAGAAACCGGGCGTGTGCGCAGCCGGCACCAGCGCGTGTCAGGGGGGGCAGGTGGTCTGCACGCCGAACACGCAGGCCAGCGCCGAGAAGTGCGACGGTGCCGACAACGACTGCGACGGTCAGACCGACGAAGGCTGCAACTGTGTCGATGGCACCTCACAGAGTTGCTACACCGGTGCACCCGGCAGCCAAGGCGTGGGTCCGTGCAAGGGCGGCAACCAGACCTGCAGCAGCGGCGCCTGGGGCACCTGCCTGGGGCAGGTGGTGCCGGGCACCGAGATCTGCAACGGCAAAGACGACGACTGCGACGGCCAGACCGACGACGGCAACCCGGGCGGCGGCAGCTCGTGCTCGACCGGCCTTTCGGGCATCTGCAGCGCGGGCACGCAGCAGTGCCAGGCGGGGTCGCTGAAGTGCATGCAGAACCAGCAAGCCGCGCCCAGTGACACCTGCGGCAATGGCCTCGACGACAACTGCAACGGTCAGACCGACGAGAACTGCGGGTGCGCCCACGACGTGTGCTCCACTGGCGTGAAGCTCGGGTCGGGTTGCGACTCGGCCACCGGCAACTGCGTCTCGAAAGTGTGCGCGGTGGACTCGTTCTGCTGTACCAGCACCTGGGACACGCTCTGCGTTTCTCGCGTCCGGACCGAGTGCAAGAGCCTGAAGTGCGCCGAGTCCAAGGGCAACTGCTCGCACACCCTGTGTACCACCGGCGCGGCGCTCACCAGCGGCTGCGACAGCGCCAAGGCCAACTGCGCGTCCAAGGTGTGTGCGGTGGATCCGTTCTGCTGCAACAACTCGTGGGACAGCTTGTGCGTCAGCAAGCTGCCGACCTACTGCTCGTACAACTGCCTGTGACCGAGCTCGTCCTTCAGCCCATCGGCTTCGTACGTTCACCGTTCCACGCGCCCGCCGAGGCTCCCCGCCAACCGGCTTCGGGCCGACACGTCGAGGCGCGCATCGAGCTCGTGCCGGGCCGCGGCTTCGAGTTCGCCCTGGAAGACATCGCGACCTGGCGCTTTCTCTGGGTGCTGTTCTGGTTTCATCGGGCCGAGGGCTGGCGCGCCAAAGTGCGGCCGCCGCGCAGCCGCACGCGGCGGGGGGTGTTCGCCACGCGCTCGCCGCACCGGCCGAACCCCATCGGGCTCTCGGCGGTCGAGCTCGTGCGCGTCGACGGGCTCACGCTGCACGTGCGCAACATCGACATCCTGGACGACACCCCGGTGCTCGACATCAAGCCCTACATCGCGTACTCCGACGCCATTCCGGAGGCTGGGGCGGGCTGGCTCGAGGCCGAGGCGCGGCAAGATCCGGGGCCGCGGTGGGAGGTGCGTTTCGCTGACCGAGCCCGGGAGCAGGCCGCGTTCTTGTCCGACGCGGGCGTCGAGTTACTCGAACCCGTGACCGCGGCGCTGTCGCTGGGGCCCGCGCCGCACCCCTATCGGCGCATCCGCCCCGACGGCCCGCGCTTCGTGCTGGCCCACCGCGACTGGCGCGCGCGCTTCGAGGTGCAGGGCGACGCGGTCACGGTGCAGAGCTTCGCCACCGGGTACCGCGCGCGCGAGCTGCAGCAGTCGCTCGAGCCCGCGCTCGAGCTGCATCGGCGGTTCGTCGAGCGGTTCGGGTACCCCGGCGACGGCGACTGACAAAGTGTCGCGCTACCCAAGCAGGTGTGGCCAGGCGGCGTCAGATTGTCCGAGTCGTCACCGACGACGCGCGAGATGTGGCCGAATTCCGCCTGGGCACGAGCCTTGCTCCACCACCCGTCGATGTCCGGTCACGGTCGCCCGGTTCGCCGTCGCCTCACCTGGCTCGAGCTCGCGCTCGGCGCCGGGATAGGCGCCTTGGCTCTGGCGGGTGGGGTGTTCGTGCTGTCGAAGCCCGACCGCCTCGGTGATGGCGACCTGGCGATCCGCGACGCGCAGCGCATCCGCGAGGCCGCCGCCCTGTGGCGCGAGGAAAACCCCCGAGGCTGCCCCACGCTGACCCAGCTCAAGCACGAGCGAAAGCTCGCGTCCGAAGCCCGCACCGACGACCCCTGGGGCGGCCGCTTTCGGGTCTCGTGCTCCAGCGACGGCATCGTGGTCGTCTCGCCCGGCCGGGACCAGAAGCCCGGCACCGCCGACGACGTGCGCGTGCCGCGGGGCTGATCAGCTCGGGATTTCGCGTCCCGGCGCGCGGCCCGCAGGCGCCGTGAGCATGGCCTGCGACAGGTAAGGCGTCGCCAGCGGAACCAGATCGATGGACGGATCGAGCTGTTTGCCCAGACCCTCGGCCACGAGCAAGGCGATGTTCACCACGGTGAACGACGGATCGATCTGCACCCGATGGCGACGCAAGATGTTCATCATTCCGCTCACCGCCGCGCTGACCTCGACCTCGCCCAGCTTCTTGTCGTAGAGCCCGGTGAGGAAGCTGACGACGTCGCGCTCGAACGCGGCGTAGTCGGTGTGCTTGCCCACCGTGGGTGCGTGCACGTAGAACAGCCGCGCGCACTCGGCGCCGTTCTGCTGCGACAGCGCCACGAAGGTCTCGACCCAGGGTCGGAGCAGGTCTGCGGGGATCTCGCTGACCATCCCCAGGTCGATCAGCACCACCCGGTCGTCCGGGGTCAAGATGATGTTCCCCGGGTGGAGGTCGGCGTGCACGAAGCCGTCGGCGAAGATCATCTTCAGCACGGCTTCGCCGCCCAGCCGGGCGAGCTTGGCGCGGTCGCCGCCCACCTTCTCGGGCTCAGTGGCCTTGACCCCCTCCACGAACTCCATGCCCAGCACACGCTCGGTGCACAGCTCGTCGAACAGCCGCGGCACCGAGACGTTCTCGACCTCGGCAAAGGCGGCGGCAAACCGTCGGTTGTTGTCGGCCTCGCGCCGGAAGTCGAGCTGACCGTGCAGCGCATCGCCGAAGCGCTGCACCGCGCCGGGCAGCGACAGCATCCGGATCGCTTCGAATCGGTCGAGCAGCTTGGCCCAAAACGTGAGAATGCTGAGGTCGCGTTCGATCTGCGCCCTGGCGTCCGGGCGCTGTACCTTCAGCGCCACGACCTCGCCCGTGCGCAGCCGGGCGCGGTGAACTTGCGCCACGCTGGCTGCTGCCACCGGCGTCGGGGTGATCTCGGCAAGCAGGGCGGCTTGTCGGTCCTTTCCCAGCTCTTCGTCCAGCACCTGACGCACCGCCTCGAAGGGTGCCGGGGGCACCGCGTCTTGCAGCCGCGCCAGGGGCTGGATGAAGCCGGGGCCGATCAGATCGGGGCGCGTGCTCAGGATCTGCCCGAACTTGATGAACGTCGCGCCCAGGCGTTGCAAGAGCCGCGCAAGCACCTCTCCGCGCAGGTGCTCGACGCCTTCGCCGTCCAGGCGCCCGGCCAGCACCCGGCGCCCCAGGTAGTCGAACGCCGAAAGCCAGCAGGTGATGAAGATGCGTACGAACCGCAACCAGAGGCGAAGCAGGCGAAGCACCTTACTTGGCCGGCTCGACCGCGTTGTCGCGCTCGGATTCCGGAGTCCCGGCCGCGCGTCGGCCGCACTGCCGCACGGCCACCACGATCAGCGCCACGATCGCGAAGACCGCGTACCACTCCCAGCGGTGGCGCGAGCGCGGTGGCGCGCCGGTGCTGACCGGCACCGGGGCACGATCGGGACCACCGCCGATCGCGGCCTGAATTGCGATCTGGTGATGCTCGCGTCGGGCGGGCGGCGTTCCCTGGAAGGTGATCCAGAACCAACCCGCCCTCGCCTCGGAGTCGCGCGACGCGGCATAGAGCTGCATGGCGGTCGGCAGATCGGTCCGAAGCCAACCCGGCGCGGGAAACGTGGTGGTCTTGGTGGCGCACCGTGCGCACTCGAGATCGTCGTCGGTGCCGGGCTCGACGAGCAAGAGCTCGCTCTGACACTTGGCGCAACGCGGCGCGCCGATCCGATAGCGCGCCGTGAGCTTCCCATCGGCCGTGGCTTGCTCGGCCACGCGGGTGTCGCCGTCGCTGTCGGGCAGGTCGAAGCTCTTCTCGTCGATCTCGGCAAACAGCGGCGCCCACGCGGTCGTGGCCACCTCGACCGCCTCACCACAGGCCGAGCACGTGACCCGCAGCAGGGGCGCGCCGAAACCCACCGGTCGCCGGCATGCGGCACAGGTGGCCTCGATTTCCAGCCGGACGGGGCGCTGAAGGGCTGCCCGGGGCGCGCTCGACATCGAGTCGCATTGTATATTCTCCCGCGTGCGCCGGCGTCGACCCCCTCATTTCATCGAGCCCGGCGGGCCGCTGTTCTTCCCGAATCCGGAGGACTACGACGACGAGGGCCTGGTGGCGGTCGGAGGAGATCTCTCCACCGAGCGGCTGCTTCTGGCCTACGACAGCGGGATCTTCCCCTGGTACGACGAAGGCATGCCGCCGCTCTGGTGGTCGCCCAATCCGCGCGCCGTCCTCGACATTCACGACCTGCACGTGTCGCGCAGCATGGTGCGGGTCATGCGGCAGGGTTTCCGGCTCACGTGGAATCACGCCTTCGAGGCCGTGATGCACGCCTGCGCCGATCGCGACGAAGGGACCTGGATCTTGCCCGAGATGGTCGGGGCGTACACCGAGCTCCATCGTCGGGGCCACGCCCACAGCGTCGAGATCTGGCAGGGCGCCGAGCTGGTGGGGGGGCTGTACGGCGTGCAGCGGGGGGCGTTGTTCGCTGCCGAGAGCATGTTTCATCGGGTGAGCAACACCTCCAAGCTTGCGCTGATCGTGGCGGTTCGAGCCGTGTTCAGCCGCGGCGTTCGGCTGTTCGAGACGCAGCTGCTCACCCCGCACCTTGCCTCGCTCGGTGCGCGCGCCATCCCGCGCCACGCCTACCTGGCCCAGCTGGCCCGGGCTCGCGCCCGTTTCGCCGACCTGCACGGGATTCAACCATCTGAATTCATGTTCGAAATTCAATCTTGATATATCCGACCAAAATGGTGCTAGATTAGGTCCGTGCAGCAGCTCGCGGGCGCCCGAACCCTGACCCATCTCCAGCGCCTCGAGGCCGAGAGCATCCACATCATTCGCGAGGTCGCGGCCGAGTTCGACAACCCCGTCATGCTCTACAGCATCGGGAAAGACTCGTCGGTGATGGTGCACCTGGCGCAGAAGGCCTTCCACCCCGGTCCGCTGCCGTTCCCGCTCTTGCACGTCGACACGACCTGGAAGTTTCGCGCGATGATCGAGTTCCGCGATCGCTTCTGCCAAGAACACGGTTTCGATCTTCGCGTGCACACCAACCCCCACGGCCTGGCCGAGAACATCAACCCCTTCGATCACG
This sequence comes from Polyangiaceae bacterium, assembly GCA_023150915.1. Taxonomy (GTDB): domain Bacteria; phylum Myxococcota_A; class Polyangia; order Polyangiales; family Polyangiaceae; genus JADJKB01. Next base: position 7,258 of record JAKLKA010000086.1, on the reverse strand, counting down.
GCAGCCAAAAGTACACCACCGTGATGAAGACCCAGGCGCTGCTTCAAGCGCTGGCCGCGGGCGGGTACGACGCCGCCTTCGGCGGTGCGCGTCGCGACGAAGAGCGGTCACGGGCGAAAGAACGCATCTACTCATTTCGCGACCGCCATGGGCAGTGGGATCCGAAGAACCAGCGCCCGGAGCTCTGGAACCTGTACAACGCCAAGATCACCAAGGGCGAGAGCATCCGGGCGTTTCCGCTCTCGAACTGGACCGAGCTCGACGTGTGGCTGTACGTTCACCTCGAGAAGATCCCGATCGTTCCCCTGTACTTCGCTGCCGAACGCCCGGTGGTGGAACGGGACGGCGCGCTGATCATGGTGGACGACGACCGCATGCGGCTTCGCCCCGGTGAGCAGCCGCGGCTCGAGCGCGTGCGTTTCCGCACCCTGGGCTGCTACCCACTCTCCGGGGCCATCCGCTCGTCGGCGACCACGCTGCCCGAAATCATCCGCGAGATGCTGCTCACCAAGCAGTCCGAGCGGCAGGGGCGCCTGATCGACTTCGATGAAGAGGGCTCGATGGAGACCAAGAAACGCGAAGGGTATTTCTGAGCGCGATGAGCGACGACCCGCTGATCTCCAGCAACATCGAAGAGTACTTGCGCCGCCACGAGCACAAGGAGCTCTTGCGGTTCGTCGCCGTCGGCTCGGTGGACGACGGCAAGTCCACGCTGATCGGTCGCCTCTTGCACGACACGCATGGCATCTACGAAGACCAGCTCAGCGCGGTGAAGCGGGCGTCGAAGCAGGGCACCGACGAGATCGACTTCTCGCTCTTCACCGATGGGCTCAAGGCCGAGCGCGAGCAGGGCATCACCATCGACGTGGCGTATCGCTACTTCTCGACCGAGACGCGCAAGTTCATCATCGCCGACACGCCTGGGCACGTGCAGTACACGCGCAACATGGCCACGGGCGCCTCGACCGCCGACCTGGCCATCATCTTGATCGACGCGCGCCTGGGGGTGCTGCAGCAGTCGCGGCGGCACGCCTTCATCGCCTCGCTGCTCGGCATCCGCCACTTGTGCGTGTGCGTGAACAAGATGGACCTGGTCGGGTTCGACGAGGACACCTACGACGCCATCTGCATCGAGCTCGGCCGCTTCGTCGAGCGTCTGGGGTTCGGCGGCGTGGTGTTCATCCCCGTCAGCGCCCTCGAGGGCGACAACGTGGTCAGTCGAAGCCCGCGTGCGCCGTGGTACCAGGGCCCCACCCTGCTCGAGCACCTCGAGAGCGCGAGCCTGGCGCCGGTTCCCGGCAGTGCTTTCCGCTATCCGGTCCAGACGGTGATCCGCCCGAACCTGGACTATCGCGCCTTTGCCGGGCAGATCGCCGCCGGCGCCATCGCCCCGGGCGACGAGGTGATGGTCTTGCCGTCGCGCCAGCGCTCGCGCGTGGTGGCCATCGACACCTTCGAGGGCGAGCTCGAAAAGGCCCACGCCCCGATGAGCGTGTCGCTGCGCTTGGCCGACGAGATCGACATCAGCCGGGGCGACATGCTGGTTTTGCCCGATCAGCTTCCCACCGTGGGCCGACGCTTCGAGGCCATGCTGGTGTGGATGGGTGAGCGGGCGCTCGACCCCGAGCGTAGCTACTTCTTGAAGCACACCACGCAATACGTCCGCGCCGAGGTCGAGCATGTGGCGCACACCATCGATCTCGAGACACTGCAGCCCGCCCCGGCGACCCACCTCGAGCTGAACGACATTGGTCGGGTGGTGGTGTCGTGCCACCGCCCGCTGTACTTCGACGCGTACGCCCAGAGCCGCGCCACCGGCGCGTTCGTGTTGATCGACTCGATCACCAACAACACCGTGGCTGCCGGAATGATCGTGGCGGCGGGGGGCCACGAGTCCGAGCGCGAGCGGGGTGGGCCCAGCGGGCGACCTCGCTCGAGCGTCAGCCGCGCCGAGCGCCACGAGCGGCTCGGGCAGTCCGGCGCCGCCATCTGGCTCTCGGGCTTGCCGGCTTCGGGCAAGAGCAGCGTCGCGTTTGCCCTCGAACGGGTGCTGTTCGATCGTGGCAAGGTCGCGACCGTGATGGACCCCAACGACGACGTCACTGGCGAGCTGGGTCCGGGCGGCAGCAGCCCGACCCACGCGCCCGAGCTGGCGCGGCGCCTGGCAGACGCGGGGCTGATTGGCATCTATGCCTTCGAGTCCCCGCTCGCTTCGGACCGAGCCCAGATCCGTGAACGGGTGGGGCCGGCCCGTTACTTCGAGGTCCACCTGGCCACGCCGCTCGAGGTCTGCCGAACGCGTGACACCCACGGCACCTACGACCGCGCGCACGGCACCCCGCCCTTCGAACCTCCGGCGTCGCCGGATCTGGTGGTCTCGGCCGAGCACGACGACCCGGACAGCATCGCCGAGCAGATCGCTGGCGCGCTGGCACAGCGCGGGCTGATCTGATCACTCGGCGCAGGGCACCGGCCGCAGCGCGTAGATCCCGGCCGGCTCTTGCGTCTCGTCGACGGAGCTGTCGCGGGTCAGATCGACGCAGCAGTCTCGCCGGGCCATCTGCCGCAGCACGGCGCGGGTAGCGAGCTGGCGGACGGGGCCTTCCGGAACCTTGTCGATGATCTTGTTGTACACCGACGTCAGCGCGATGCACGGGTTGGGCGGGTAGAGCGGGCCCCCGACGCCGGGCAGGTGCTGCGTGTTCTCGAGGCGCCGATAGAAGCCCAACGCTGCCCCGCCATGCGCGTATCCCAGCATGGTCTCCGGGCTGTTCACGAAATCGGCGAGGCGAACGATCCCTTTCTTCGGAGTGGAAGAGTTACCCACGCCCGCCAACGTGAGCAACGACACGCAACTCATGACCGCGACGAGCTTCAAGTTCCGCATGGTGACGGCTCCTCCACTGGCCCTGGCCCCGCGCCAAGGACGCTCCAAGTGTTTCCCGAGCGCCCGGGTCGCGCAACGTCGCGGCGCGGGAGAGAGAGTGCGCTTTCCGTGTCCGCAGTGCTTCAATTCGAGACAAGTGCACGCGGGCGCGGCTCTGGCCGTCGGGCGGGAAGCTCGGGGGAAGCTCGGGGTCCCCGGGCTCGTATCCAACACGCATGGGTGGATTCGCGGGTTTCGGACGTCTCGCCGGTCTGCTCCTCGTTCTGTTCGTGCCGGCGTGCGGCGAAGACGGTGGCGAGAGCACGTCGGGCGGGGCCTCGAACGGCGGAGCTGGGGCAAGCGGTGGCGGCGGCGGCGGGAGCGCGGGCGGAGGCGCGACGAGCGGCGGCGGCGGTGGGAGCGCAGGCGAAGGCGCGACGAGCAGCGGCGGCTCCAGCTCGGTTGGCGGTGCCGGCAGCGGCGCGACCGGCGGAAGCAGCCCTTGCGGAGACGTGCAGAGCGATCCGAAGAACTGCGGGAAATGCGGGCACGACTGTCAGGGGGGCGCCTGTTCGGCCGGCGCGTGCCAGCCCGTTGCGATCGCTACCGGACCCGCCAAACCGACGAACACCGCGCTCGACGCCACCAGCGTGTACTGGTCGAACTACTACAGTGGCTTGGTGATGAAGGTGCCGAAGGCTGGCGGAACGCCGATCATACTCGCCTCGGGGCAGGCCGAACCCGTTGGCATCGCGGTCGACGGGACCGGCGTGTACTGGACGAACATGACAGCCGGCACGGTGATGAGAGTCTCTTCCGGGGGCGGCAGCCTGACCACACTCGCTTCGGGGCAACCCAAGCCGACGAACATCGCGGTCGACGCGACCAGCGTGTACTGGACGAACAGCGACGGCGGCGGCGCCGTGATGAAGGCGTCGAAGGCTGGCGGGGCACCGACGACACTCGCGTCGGGCCAAGATCCAACAGACATCGCGGTCGACGCGACCAGCGTGTACTGGACGAACATGATGACGGGCACCGTGATGAAGGTGCCACTCGGCGGCGGCAGCCCGACCACTCTGGCTTCGACACAGCCCTATCCAGACGACATCGCAGTCGACGGCGCGAGCGTTTACTGGACGACCAGCGGCGCCGGCGGTACCGTGATGAAGATGCCCCTCGGCGGTGGCACGCCGGTCATCCTCGCAGCGGGGCAGAGCTACCCGACGATCGCGCTCGACGCCACGAGCATATATTGGACCAGCCTTGAGGGTGGCACCGTGATGAAACTCCCCGTCGCCGGTGGTACGCCGACCACACTCGCCTCGGGGCAAGGCTATCCGCGGAACATCGCGGTCGACGCAACGAGCGTGTACTGGACGAGCGACGGCAGCGCCACCGTGATGAAAGTCGCCAAACCGTGAGGACGGCTCGCTTATCTTGGGCGGTGAGTTCCCAGGTGGCGCGGAGGCAGACCCCGGGGCCGATCCGTCACTGCCGCGGAGGTCACTCACAGCGCATGATGGCCCAGCCGCCCGTCGAGGTCTCGGCACCGACCTGGGCACCGCCGAGCCACACCATGGCGACCTTGCCGCGAGCGGCGGCGATGGCCATGCGCGCGCCGTTGAAATCGGCAGGGATCTTGGTGGATGCAACGGCGCCGAAGTCCGGCACGCCATCCGCACCGTCGATCCGATCCAGCTGGATGGAGCCCGGGCCACCGTGGGCTACGAACAGGCGGTCGTAGTCCACCGCCAGAGCGGACGACACGGACCCAACGGCCGACAGCTGACCCTCGCCAACGCTGTCGAGCCCGCCACCGGCGGAATACCGGAACACACTGACCCACACGCTCGGGCCGCTGCGGACGCCCACCGCTGCACGAGCACCCCACGCCACCAGGTCGCCGCTGTCGCCGGGCGGAAGTGGGGGCGCAGGCGCGACGTTCAGCGGGCCGGTCACGAGTGGACCCATGAGAAGCTCCAACGACTGGGTGGCGGGATTCGGGGAGAGCAACGCAACGACCTCCCGCCCGCTGGCGATCGAGCCCCACGGGCGGGGGCCGTCGCCGAATGGGTGAGCGACGGGAGGGGAAGACTTGAACGTTGCGCCTTCGAGCACGACACGCTCGACAGTCGAGGACTGGCCGTCCGCGCTGACTGCATAGACGAGCTCCCACTCTCCCAGAGTACGCCCGGGCGAGACGGCGCGTGCCGATGTGACGAGAGAGAGGAAGGAATTGTTCTTGGGGCCCGAGGCCTGACTCGGGGTCCCTTGGTCATCGAAGGGAATGAACACGGCGCCCGCACCTGTGCCGCACTCCGGCAAGCTGGCCGTGAACATGCCCACCCCGTCGCGGTACGCGAGGCTCGCGCTGTCGGCGGGGCCCCCCGCTGCGCATCCAAGGTCGAACACCTGAGCAGCGCCCAGCGACCCAGAGTCCGAAAGCGAGAACAGCCGCGCACGCAGCGAGGCGCCGCCGCGATCACGGTACCCGATGACGAAGCTGCTGTCCGTCGCGACGATGCCCGGACCTCCGATCGGAACGTCCGACGCTGGCAGGCTCGGCAGAGTCCCCGACGACTCGATCACGCACGCCGACTGCACCGCTCCCCCGGCGCCTGCTCCGCCGTCAGAGTCTTGTTGCGTCTCCCCGCCGCAGCCCGCCACTGCGACCACTTGAACCGATAAGCAAGCCACCACCGCCGTCGCCCTCATTGGGCGAGGCTACAACGACAGTGGGAGCTACGCACCCGCAGGCCCGAGCGAATGGAAGGCGTTCGCCGACCGCCTGGCCGGTCGCGCCCCGCCACCGCGGCGAGGCACCCGAAGAAACCCGGCGAAGATCTCGCTCTCGCGGGCGGCACGTCGCGTGCAGTGCGCCGCCCCAGGAGGTCTTGATGAAAGGATTCTGCAATGTGCTCGGCGCGCTGCTCATTTCATTCGTGACGATTGCCTGTAGCAGCGGCGACGACGAGGGCGCGACGTGCAAAGACGGCAACTGCAGCTGCAAGAAAGACCAGAGCTGTGAGCTCACGTGCAGCAAAGGCGGTTGCAACCAGGCGTGCGAGCCCGGCTCGAGCTGCAAGGCGAGCTGCAAGGCGGGCTCTTGCCAGCAAGCGTGCGGCAACGGCGCCAAGTGCGAATTCACCTGCGAGGGCGGTGGGTGCACTCAGGCGTGCAACGGCAACGCCGACTGCTCGGCCACTTGCTCGCCCGAGAACTGCACCAGTGACGTGGGCGGCGGAGGCTCTGGCGCTGCCAGTGGCATCGGGGGCTCGGGTGCCGTCGGCGGCGGCAGCGGGATCGGCGGTGAAGGTGGCATCGGCGGCGGGGGCGGGCTTGCCGGTGGGGGCGGGCAGGCCGGAGGCGCCGAGTGAGAGGACGGCAGTCGGCCGGCGCCGGGGCTTTGTCCTAAGTGCCGGCCGGCCGCGCGCAGCGGAAGCCGGTGTTGTGGCCGCCCCAGAACCCGCCCAGCCGTGAGCTGGCGCTGATCTCGTTTCCGAAATTCACCCAGCCGCCACCCCGGATGGCCCGCTGCGCGGTCGGATCCGTAGAGAGCTTCACGCAGTCGGCGCACGGGGTCTTGGGGTAGCTTGCCGTTTGGTCGAAGTGATCGAGGGTGAACTCGAACATGCTCCCGAACAGGTCATAGTGCCCCAGCGGGCTCACCCCCTTTGCGCCCGTGCCGACCGGCGGCGGAGCGAGCTGCGGGCTGATTCCGAACGTGGCGTGCTCTGCATCGTACGGCGCGCTGCCCCACGGATACTTCCGCGGCGCGCTGCCAGGCCCGACCCACGCGTAGCTGAGCTCTGCTTCCGTCGGCAGATATCCACCGTCCCAGATGCAGAAGGCGTACGCCTGAGAATAGCTCACGCAGTTCATCGGAAGTGAGTCGCTGGTCCCAGGGTCCGGCGACCAGGTGGAGGTGCCGCCCCCCGAGGCAGGGCACTTGGACACGTTCGCATTCCACTCGCTCAGCGACGGCCAGAGATCACCCGCCAGCGCTGCCTGCCACCCGAGCTCCCCCGCCAGAGGTTGGGGCTGGTGCTTGCCCGAGCCGACCGCAGGCGCCCACTGGTCGTTGACTACCGCCCCGACGAAGTTCCGGAAGCGACCCACGGTGACCTCGAAAGCGTCCAGGCGAAACGCGCTGACCGTCGCCGCGAAGTTCGCGCCCGACTTCCCGTCGCGCTGGAAGTCCGCTTTCGGTAGCTGCGGACTCTCACAGCAGCTGTGCCCGCCCCCGCACGGCGCCAGGCCCTTGCAGCTGGGCGGCTCGGCGCCTCCGTCGGCGCCGCCCGATGCTGCCGTGCCGCCGCCGCCCGCGCTGCCGCTGCCGCCCGCGCTGCCACCGCCGCCCGCGCTGCCACCGCCGCCCGCGCTGCCACC